>JAVBML010000081.1:0-16974 GCA_031552655.1 Gammaproteobacteria bacterium | reverse complement strand
CACCTAGCCACAGCTAGAGAAAAAATAGAGGAGATTTTTAGTGAAGTATTTGAAAATAATTTGAAAATTAATATCTCCCTGGGAACCTATCTAGGAGATATACCGATGATACGTTCCGCTTGGGAGCTATTATCTATGAATGCAACGCCGACCGATGAAATCATCAAAAATATAGTGATAACTCCCTATATCTCTGGATTCAATTCCGAAATGGTAGCAAGAACCAAATTGCGCAGCTATCTGGATAGTAACTCCAGAAACACTCTACCTAGCATTAACATAGGTAAAATTATCAATGATTTTAATGATACTCTAGCAATATTAAAAACTAGCTTTATCAATCTATTAGCACTGATGGCAAAAACTAATGGTAAAAATTTTCCCTCCGCTTGGAAAAATACCTTCGTAGAGATATTGCACATATTTGGATGGCCCGGAGAGGAAAAGCTTAGCGATTTAGAATGCCATGCCGCCTCTCAGCTATTAACTGCCCTGGAAGAATTAAGTAAAAACGAATTTTTAGGCAGAATTTCCCAGCAACGCGCTGTACAAATATTAGGTGATATTATACAAAATACCCCAGTGCACCACCCGGGCAATGGTGAAGAAGCTAACGTAAATATCATGGGGCTCCTGGAGGGAGTTGGAATAAATTTTACTCACCTCTGGATTATGGGACTTGACGAAAACAACTGCCCTCCTTCCATAGCCCCTAATCCATTCATACCCATGGCCATGCAAAGAAAATTAAACCTACCTCACTCATCATCTAAAAGAGAGCTATCATTTTGTAAAAACATATTATCACATTATGAAAAAAGTGCGTCGAATATTATATTTAGCTACGTCAAGCTAGATGGAGATCGTGAGATTCAACCGAGTCATCTAATTGTCAATGGCACTGAAATATCGTGGGAGCAATTAAAACTACCTTCCATTACTTCTCTAGTTAAAAAAGTATATCAAAGCAAACAAAGTGAAACTGTGCCCGATAATTCTTTACCAAAAGTAACCACTGAAGATATTAGCTTTTCCAATAGATTACTTGAAACCCAAGCTCTTTGTTCATTTAAAGCATTTCTAGAATTTCGCTTAAAACTTAAACCGGAGCAGCAAACATATCTAGGCATAGCAAAACCAGAAAGAGGCGTAATAATTCATTCTACCCTCGAATATTTTTGGAAAAATATAAAAAATCAAAGTACTCTTCTTCTGCTCAAAGATTCGGAAATTAAAAATTTAGTCTGCGATGGTCTAAATAGAGTCCTAGCTAAGTTAGCCATACCTAATCATTTGAGAAAACTGGAGATAATCTATCTAGAAAAATTAATATATAATTGGTTAATTTTAGAAAAAACACGGGAAAGTTTTCAAATCAGCGCCATCGAAAAAAAACACACAATTACATTAAACAATGTGCCGATAAACATAAGAATAGATCGCCTAGATAGGCTAGCAAATGGCAAAATGATGGTAATAGATTATAAGAGTGGGAAATCGCTTCCATCTACCTTTGATTGGTTCAGTAAAAGACCAACCTATACCCAATTACTATTATATAGTCTAGCGGTGGATAACCTCGGTGGGTTAGCAATGGCCCAAATTAGTGGCAACTCTCTAAAATTTAGAGAAATCTCACTGGAAGAACTATCTCTCATTATGAAAAAAAACAATATCCCCATTCAAGATAAAATCACCTGGCAATGTGTAGTCAATTATTGGCGAGACTCCCTCAGCCATTTAGCTAGAGATTTTATCGAAGGTCAAGTAATGGCTATGCCTAAAACCAGAGATATTTGTAAAAGATGTAGTTTTTCTGCTATTTGTAGAATTGAAAATGAAATTCTACATTGAAGGAGGAACGGGATCACCATTTAGAAATTGACCAGAGGTAATAACTTTTGGTACAGCATATAGTTCCTCTCCCAGATCCCTAGCCTCTCCAGAAAGAATTAAAGCTTTGCCATGGGAAGTAACTCGCTGATAATCCTGGGAACTATCAAATTTACTAAATGTACCACAGCCACTAACTATTAAGCTAGCAACCCCTACCATTAGTTGTCTTAAATCTATTGCCATTGCAATTCTCCTAAAATAACCACCCTCTACTAAAAATTCATTTTCCCAAATTTTAAATCGCAAGCTGCCTTCTTGATGCTTCACCATTAAATTATCACGGCCTTGAATCTATAACCTTTTTTTCCGCCGGCATGAGATGCCTACGATCCAAACCAAACAATAATGCCAAAGAACCGGCAATGTATATGGACGAGTAAGTACCTATGACAATGCCAATCATCATTGCCAGTGAAAATCCCCGCAACATCTGCCCCCCAAATATTAACAGCGCACTGACTATCGAAAAAGTTAAACCCGATATCATGATGGTACGGGATAGAGTTTGGTTAATGGATAAGTTTAAAATCTCCTCGGATGATGCTCGGCGAACCTTTCTAAAATTCTCGCGCACGCGATCATAAACCACAATGGTATCATTTAGTGAATAACCAATAACGGTTAGCACTGCCGCTAGAGCTATGAGATCAAATTCAATTTGAAAAAATGAAAAAATCCCTACAATCAAAAGGGGATCATGAATCAATGAAATGGCAGCACTTAGGGCAAACCTATACTCAAAGCGCAAAGCAATGTATATCATAGTACCCAACAGAGCTAGTACAATAGCTAAAACTCCATCAACAACCAATGCCTTTCCCACCTGAGCTCCAATTATCTCTGATCTATGCAATTTAGCGCCGTCCAGCGCACTCAGTGCCTTTGCCGTTAATTGTTGTTGAGTTAACTCTCGATCGGATTTTAATTTAATCATCACATCCTTGGAACTACCGTATGACTGTACCACGGCTTCTAAACCAGCTTTTTTTAATTCTTCACGAACTTGATTTAGGTCCGGAGAAGAATCATAGCTAAGTTCCAACTGAACACCGCCGGTAAAATCTAACCCTAGGTTTAATCCTCGACAAAGCATGGAACCTAGGGAAAAAAATAAAATCGCCAGGGAAAACAGAAAAGCCCACTTTCTCTGAGCCATGAAATCTATTTTTGTTTTGTGAGTAAAAAATTCCATAATCTTTACACCCCTATAGATAATTTTTTAATATTCCTTCTACCATAGATCCAATTAATAATAGCCCTAGTAAAAACTATGGAAGTTAGCATTGAAGTCATAAGTCCAATGATTAGTACCACCGCAAATCCTTTAACGGCACCGGTACCTAGAGCAAAGAGCACTAGGGCTACTATCAAAGTAGCAACATTGGCATCAACGATGGTAGCAAAAGCTCGCTGATAGCCATGAAAGATACTAACCTGGGGA
This sequence comes from Gammaproteobacteria bacterium, assembly GCA_031552655.1. GTDB lineage: Bacteria > Pseudomonadota > Gammaproteobacteria > UBA9339 > UBA9339 > CAZTPH01. The sequence continues at coordinate 13,637 of JAVBML010000081.1, read as the reverse complement.
CTAACGCCATTTCTTAACTCCTCTCTGATACGTTCGTATATAAGCACGCTAGCATCAACGGCTAAACCAACGGTTAGAACCATACCGGCCATCCCCGGCAAAGTAAGAGTAGCGCCTAGAATCGAAAGTATCGCTACCATGAAAACCAAATTGCAGAGCAATGCGATATTGGAAACCATGCCAAAAAGTCTATAGTAAAAAGCCATAAATAGCATAACAAAAACGTATCCCACGGCAATGGAGAGCATACCTTTGTTTATATTTGCCTTCCCCATGCTAGGTCCCACCGTAGTCTCCTGAACTATGGTAACGGGAGCAATTAATGCCCCAGAACGTAGTAGTAAAGCCAAATCCTGAGCATACTTATCGCTCTGTAAGCCACTAATTTCAAATTGGTTACCCAGGGCACTCTGAATGGTAGCAACACTAATAATTCTTTCTACCGGCTTACTTATTATCTCCATCTTGCCACCAATCTCTTTTTTTTCCGCCTTGGTTTCTACATAAACTACGGCCATGGGATTCCCTATGTTTTCCGCCGTTACCCGATGAAAAATACTCTCACCGCCACCACCGAGTCGAATGCTTACGGAGGGACGACCATCATGGGAAAGAGATGCGGCGGCATAGGTAATCGAATTTCCCTGTAAAATAATCTGTTCCCGGAGTAGAAGTTTTCTTCCTTCGTACTCATAGAGCTTAGAACCCAAGGGTAAATCCCCCGCTAAAGCAGCTTCCACATCGTGGTCAATGTCAACCATTTGAAATCTCAGGGTTGCCGTCTTACCTATAATCTCTTTAGCACGCACCGTATCTTGAATTCCCGGTAAATCAACGCTCACATGTCTCTGACCCTGGCGCTGCACAATGGCTTCACTAACTCCCAGCTCATTCACCCTATTGCGCAAAATATTCACCGTCTGGTCTATGGCATAGTCAGCAACTTTGCTAATCGCATTTTCAGAAATAGTGAGCTGCAATTTAGCCCCATCGGCAGTTACTATCTTATTAAACCTATAGTCCCGTAAGCGTTGAGTAAGCTTGGTAATTCCCTTTTCTAAATTATCAACGTTGCGAAAAACTATCTCCATACCATGAGGCTTTATGCGCCTGATGGATAGGTAGCGAGCACCGACTTCTCGTAGATCGCCTACCACCGCATGGAGATCACTCTCCTCTCTTTTTTTTATCATATCCTCAAGATCCACGGCCAGAAGAAAATGCACTCCACCACGTAGATCTAAACCTAGTTTTACGGGACTCGCTCCTATGGCATAGAACCACCTAGGAGTACGAGAAGATAAATTCAAAGCCACCGCATACTTTTCATCAAGGCTAATTCTAATTAGATCCCTAGCTTTAATCTGCGTATCCGCATCTTTAAATCTTATTAAAACACCTTCATTCTGCTTCTCTATTCCCAGGTAATCAAATTTATTATCTGCCAAAATTTGTTTGAGTTTATCGCCAATTTTCCCATCCATGGAAAAATCATTTCCCGTGGAAATTTGAATAGATGGATCATCACCAAACAAACTAGGCATAGCATAGATAGCAGCTATCAGTAATAGTATAATTAATAATACATTTTTCCACAGTGGATAGTAATTTTGCATAGGACAATTCCCTAGAATCTATATTTACTTAACTGCAATGCTATTCTATATTCCCTTAATAGTACCTCGGGGTAAAATTGTGGCAATGGCTCCTTTTTGTATAGTAATCTGAGAATTATCTGCCACAGCTAGCACCACAAAGCTATCCGAAATTTTTTCAATGGTGCCCAGTACACCACCTATGGTTGCCACCTCATCTCCTACCTGGAGATTGCTCATTAAACTCTTATGCTCTTTGGCTCGCTTCGACTGCGGACGAATGACCATAAAATACATGAATGCTACCAAAAGAATGATCATTGGCAACATAGATAGTAATCCACCACTTTGGTTAGTAGTAGCAGCATCTGCCCAGGCGTTTTCAACTAAAAAAGTCATAGCTATTTCTCTCCCCCGTAGATTGAATAAAAATATTTAGTAAACTCTAACAATGTACCCTGTTCTAACGCTTGACGCAAATCTGCCATTAACTTTTGATAAAAATACAAATTATGAATTGTATTCAACCGAGCACCTAAAATTTCATGGCATTTATCCAGGTGATGCAAAGACGCTATACTATAATTGGTACAAGTATAACATTTACAGTGTAAATCCAATGGTGAAATATCATTCCTATGGCAACTGTTGCGTATTCTTATTATTCCTTTGGAAGTAAAAAGATGACCATTTCTCGCATTGCGAGTTGGCATAACACAGTCAAACATATCAACGCCTCGCAAAACTCCATTAACAATATCTCGCGGGGTACCTACCCCCATGAGATACCTAGGTTTATCAGCGGGGATCTTAGTTGCCAGGTAATCTAGTACCCTTAGCATATCTTCCTTGGGTTCACCAACGGCAAGCCCACCAATGGCATAGCCATCAAAGTTAATTGACACTAATTCGGCCAGAGAGTAAGCCCGTAAATCCTCGTAGGTACTACCCTGAATAATACCAAATAGAGCATTTTTGCTATCCCCATGGGCAATTTTACTGCGCCTGGCCCACCTTAGGGAAAGCTCCATGGAGCTCAAAGCGTCGCGATAGCTAATGGGATAGGCAGTGCATTCATCAAAAATCATGACAATGTCTGAATTTAGTTCTCGCTGCACCGCCATGGAAATTTCTGGATTTATAAAAATCTTTTGCCCATTAATAGGAGAGCGAAACCAAACACCTTCTTCAGTTACTTTTCTAAGTCTACCTAAGCTAAATACCTGAAAGCCACCGGAATCCGTTAAAATTGGTTTAGACCACCTCATGAATCCATGGAGATCTCCATGGAATCTAATTACCTCCACACCGGGACGTAGCATTAGGTGAAAGGTATTACCCAAAACTATCTCTGCTCCAATGCTAAGTAGTTCCTCATTGGCCATGGCCTTAACTGTGCCCAAAGTACCCACGGGCATGAAAGCAGGCGTGTTAACCACGTGGCCCGAGGGAAAAACTATTTTACCACGGCGAGCAAGCTTATCATTAGCTATAAGTTCAAATTTCATAGTAATATCTATCGTCTTAAAGTGTAATTCAACAATGCATTATATAGTAGCTCCGAGAAAACACAGCAAATTTCTAGGTTTCCATTATAAATACAATGGCACTAACTAGAGTAATATTTTCCCCTCCTTCTTCTCTATCACTAATCTAGGCACTAAATAGCCGGACAAATTTTTTCTCATCTCCGCATGAATTTTCCTCGCTCGGTCGAGATCAACGTAAAAATCCTCCGCCCCTTTTACTCTATCCAAAAGATGCAAGTAGTAGGGAACAATGCCGAGGGAAAATAACTTTTCGCTGAGTGCAATTAGAACGGAACTCTGATCATTAACGCGATGTAGCAAAACCGATTGATTAAAAATAGTTAGACCCGTTACTCTTCTTAATCTTCCAATGGCTCGGGATACCTTGTGGTCAATCTCATGGGCATGATTACAATGTATTACTAATACCAAAGGCAACTTTTTAGATCTTAGCCGATCAGTTATCCTTTCCGGCATGGCTATGGGCATACGGCTGTGAATCCTAATTCTTTTAAGGTGGGGAATATTTCCCAGGCGATCAAAAATATTATTCAACTGCTGAACATCCAATGCTAAAGGATCGCCACCACTTAGGATTACCTCTTCTAGGGTATGGTCATTTTCGATGTAATTATACACAGCATCCCAATCAGAAACCTTTGTTCTACAATAGCGCCTAAAACAAAAGCGACAATTTACGAAACACTCATCGGTTACCAATAGTAAAACTCGCCCCCGATATTTGTGAAGCAAACCCTCCAGCGGAGAATAATTTTTTTCTCCCAGAGGATCAATGCTGAAATTCGTTTTGTCTCTATGTTCCCCTATCCGCGGTAAGAATTGTAATAGCAGGGGATCATTGGCATTACCTTTCTCCATCTTATTAACTAAAGCTCGGGTAACCTTTAGGGCATAGGATAGGTGTTCCTTTTTGAAATTTCCAGCGGAACTATTTTCTAAATTTAGCACTGCCAATAACTCATTTAATTCCGTAATCATATGTTCATCGCTGATTTTTTTGTAAATATAAACAAAAAGTTACCCCATAAATAGTTTTGGACAAAAGCTTCCAACTTTTCTATAATTTCGGAGGAAGAGTTTACATCATGGAAAAATATAGCAAAAATGTATTCCTTTGAACATCCCCTAAAGCGCGCAACCATCATTTCTAGACCCAATAGATTCCTCATGCATGTTTCCCTCAATGATAAAGAAATAGTATGCCATTGTCCCAGCACGGGTAGCATTGCCAACATTACATTCAATAAAAAAGTTCCCTGTCTACTTTCCCCTGCAGCCACCAGTGCTAGAAAAACACCATTCACCGTGGAAGCAGTATATTGTAAAAAAATTAAAGAATGGATCGGTATTAACCAAAATGCTATAAATCGTTACATTGAACATTTTCTTAGAAAAAGAGCTTTAAAAAAGATTATTAGCAGCACCGACCCACTATTCCGGGAACAAACCATCGGTAAATCAAGATTAGATTTTAAAATTGGCAACACCTACATCGAAGTAAAAATGCCTCTGCAATTCCTCCCGGGAATATCAAATGTGGAGGATCTTAGTAACCATGGAGATCCTAAAATAATGCAAAATAGATTTACTAGGCATCTCCGGGAACTGAAAAAACGTCTCCGCACCAATGAAAATGCCATACTTTTAATATGCTTTATTTACAATGCCCCCATATTTTTTGTCCCCCCCAGCTATCGCACTAAACAAAGTGATCGCATGAGGAAATTGGTAGCAGCATCGGTAAATGCCGGTGTAGAAATATGGCAAATAAACCTAAAAATAACCCCCCGTGGCATCACTCTCATTAATTACTTTAACATCTCAACACTGTTTAGCTAAATATCATTTTAATGCCCGTGAACATTTGGAAAAATACTTTTTTTACTCCCCCTTGGCTAATATAATTTTTCCAGGAATCACACTCCTAGACAATTAGCTTCTCTATCAAAAAGACTTTTCCGCTAAAAAAACACCAACTCTATTTATCACCGCATTGGAAAAACCCAATTTACCAATGATTTCCATAGCTTTTACAGAATTGTGAATGTCCATGGCTAAATTAAGCTGCTCAATGAGCTTGGCAGTGCTACCATACTTTTTAGTATCGAAATTATAGTCCCGTTGTAAATTATTTAGTAGTAATTCCCTAAGTATCCCATCCTTGATTCTCGAAAGATATATTTTAAGTTTTACCGTTCTCAGATATCTACCGTCCAGCTTGCTAGAATCAACTCCCAGCGAAATAAGCATCAAACAGATAGTGTTCCTAGGTGGTAAAGAGTATTTACCCATGGCATATAAAAAATTTTTAACTCCATCATAGGATACTTCCTTGGTTTCCTGGGCTGCCAAAAGAGTACTAAATTTTTGACCTAATATTTCGGCCAAATAAATATCCACTACCGCCAGAGGTAATACCATAATACTCTTAGCCAAACTAGGAACGCTACTAAAAATGGCAAAACTTTGTTTGAAGAATGAGTCCCGAGATTCCGTATATATTTTCCGGGATCGAGCGCACCATTTTTCCACATCTCCGGAAAAACTAGGTTTTAGATCACAGTGAACCCTGCACTGCTTCCCCGGATCACGGTAGCTGGCAATCATTTTTCCATATTTTTCCCGGTATCTGCCATAGTTTTTCCGGTGGTTTTTTTCATGGCTATTTTTGTATTCCAAGATAAAATCCTGGATAACCAAATTAAAATCTGGCAAACAGCTTTTTTCATGTTTCTCAGCAAGCTTGGAGCGCACCTTGAAAAATTTTTTTGTGGTATCCTTTGGTAAAATATTTCGCGGCACCCAGGCATCTTCCGCAATACTAATAAAATACAATCTACGCACTGCAATTTCATTTATACCGTTGTAAATAGCTGCTGCCGTTGCAAAATTCCTCCGCTGCACAGCATAGTAAGCAAGATCTACCAAGCTAACATAGAGTAAATTACGTACCCCGTTATCACTTTCATATAAAATAAGGTTTGTGACCAGAGCACTGGTATCATGGAACAAGTTTCTAAGTGCAACAACATTGGGACATTCCCAAGCAAATTTTTTCTGCCCATCTAATTTGCACATAAATACTTCTTTTCGATCAGCGGCGACAAATTCTCCATAGTAATTTCCCTGGCCGTCGACCCAAAAATCTTTACCCTTCGAAAACAACATCACTTCTTTGTTAGCTACCGAAATTTTTCGTACATTAGTTGCTATCCTGGTTATTTGTAAAGCATATCTATTCTTTGGCAAAATATAGAGAGTTGGATTCTGAAGTTCCAAAAAACTAGCTGTGGCAAGAAATAATTTTTTATACAGCCTATAATTTTCCCAGGAAAAACAGTCAACAGTTTTACGAAAATATATCTGCAGTTCCTCAAAGGCGCCATTGATACTCCTAGCATCACTCTGTTTCACAGCACGCCGTAGTTCTTTTAGTCGTAGCAAAATATCAGATTGTGGAGATTTTTCCAATGCTTGATTCCGAGGACAGATGCGAGATCCTGCGAACTCCCTTTGTTCCTTTAGCATAGAATACCTCCTATTTTCCAATAACTCCCATGGATCTTAGCCAAAACTCCTGGATCCTCTAGAAAATATTTAACTTTGTATTAAATATTATAGCAACAACCTTTTAACCATGGCAACCTAAATCCTCAGTCCAGGTTGAATATTCTCCCATGTATTTAATAAATAGCATGTAACTTAGTAGTGTAAACTTAACCACTATCCCTGGAGATAACCATATCACGGAATGCCGTGGTAACAATATCGCGATCATCGCAAACCAATTTTCTACCCCCTACCAACTGATAATCTTCATGACCCTTTCCGGCAACTAAGATCACATCATTGTCTTGAGCATTATTTATGGCATATTGAATAGCAGTGCTTCTATCATATTCAATTTCCGCTGCCCAGGGACAAAGTAATCCTTGCACTATATCCTCTGCTATCTGCGCTTGATCTTCGTAGCGTGGATTATCGTTGGTAATAATAATATGGTCACTATATCTTTCAGCAATGCTTCCCATGATTGATCTTTTCCCCCGATCTCTCTCCCCCCCGCAACCAAATACACACCACAGGGAACCTTCGCAATAATTTTGCAAAGTCAATAGTGCTTTTTCTAAAGCATCGGGAGTATGGGCATAGTCAATGACAACCAGTGGTTTTTTTCCCTCACCACCATGATATTCCATGCGACCTCTGATGGGTTTAAGTGTGGCAATTAGCGGCAGAAAATCTTTTTCCTTGATTCCCATCTTTACCAAAATAGCTACCACAGCCAAAAGGTTACTAATATTGAAATCTCCCATGAGTTTACTAGTTAAATGCAGCTGTCCATGGGGAGTAATTAAATTGGCACTAGTTATCCTAGATTGCAATTGAATATTTCTTGCGCGAAATAAGGGTAGATCAAATTTACACTCCCTAATGCTATACAAACAAACATCACACTGCGCAGTTATATCTTTAGATAACTGCAACCCAAAATCATCGTCCCCATTAATAACAGCGTGCTTTATATGGTAATTAGTAAATAGAGACTTCTTAGCATTGCCGTAGGCCTCCATGGTAACATGATAATCAAGATGCTCCCGAGTCAAGTTAGTAAATACTCCCAGAGTAAAATCGATACCTTTTACTCTATCAAAAGCTAATCCCTGAGAGGAAACTTCCATAGCCACAACTTTAATACCTTTTGCTACAAATTCATACAACAGTCTCTGCAGCATTACGGGATCCGGCGTAGTATTTATAGTACAATTCAATTCACCGGGTATGCCAAAGCCTAGGGTACCGATAACGGCACTGGGAATTCCTAAATCATTGAGTAACATTGCTACATAGTGAGTTACGGTAGTTTTACCATTGGTTCCCGTAACACCAATTACTGTTATTTTTTTAGATGGATAATCATAGAATCTTGCCGCAATTGTTCCCAAATGTTGCCTCAGATTGGGCACAACAAAAATAGGAATATCAATGGGTTCCAATGGCTCCCTCCGCGGCAAACTATCCTCACAGAAAATACCAACGGCCCCTCTTCGAACAGCATCAGTGATGAAATTTCTACCATCGACCAGGGAACCGCGACAGGCTAAAAATAATTCCCCCGGTTGCACAGTTCTACTATCCAAACCAATTCCACTCACCAGCAGTTTTCCTTCCGAAGCTCCAATATCTATAATCCCCTCTAATAGTGATCCTAGCTCCCTTTTTCTCTCTTCTACTATTCTTTTAGCCATGGTTTCTAACCTCTATATGCTATCAACATTATCTAACTTTATTCCAAGAATTCTCAGGGCACCATTCATGACATTGGCAAATATCGGTGCTGCCACCAAACCGCCGTGATATAAACCCCGGGGATTTTTAATCACGGCAACCACAACTAATTCTGGATCGGATACGGGGGCTAAACCAACAAAATTAGAGAAATAGCGATCGGTGTAATATCCACCTGCCGGAGAAGCTATGTGAGCAGTACCGGTTTTGCCTGCAACACGGTAGCCGGAAACCCGTGCTCTAGTTCCCGTACCTCCAGTATTTATCACAGCTTCTAGCATATTCAACAACTGTAAACACAGTTTCTTTGGCAAAATTTCCTTTTTTTCTGGAGGCACTGCGGCCTTCAAAAAAGTGATGGGGCTAGCCATGCCATGGGCAGCAATTACAGCATAGGCCTGGGCAAGCTGCAGTGCCGTTACTGAAATGCTATAGCCAAAGGAAAGAGTAGCCAACACAAATTGGCGTTTTTTCAAATTTGACGGCACAAATCCCTGGGCTTCTCCGGGAAAACCACTTTGGGTACTTTTGCCAAAACCTACGAGACGCAACATACGTAACAAATTATCGCTGGGTAATGATAAGGTTATTTTCGCTACTCCAATGTCACTGGACTTTTGCAATACACTCTTTACGGTCAAAATGCCATTATTCTTATGGGCATTGTCGTGGATACGATGTCCATCTACTACAAACACACCGGGATTAGTATCAACCAATGATTCCGACTGATACTTACCACTGCTTAAGGCACTAGCAATGGTAAATATTTTAGTTGTCGAACCAGGTTCAAACAGATCCGTAACTGCCCTATTGCGCATCCTGCTAGGAGAAGCTTCTCTCCTATTATTGGGATCATAGCTCGGCATATTTACCATCGCCAATATTTCCCCTGTTTTAGCTGATAGTACTACCACGGACCCCGATTCTGCTCGGTGACGCACCATGGCATTTTTCAATTCATTGTGTGCCAAATATTGAATTCTTCGATCAATACTTAGGGTTAAATTACGACCTTCCTTAGGTTCACTAATTACTCCCAAGGTAGCGACGGTATTGCCCAATCTATCTTTCACCACTCGTGTCTTTCCAGGGATACCTCGAAGCCAATTATCATAGGCTAATTCTATACCTTCCTGGCCAACATCATCTATATTAGTAAAACCAATAACATGAGCTGCAGCTTCTCCTTCGGGATAGTGACGCCGATACCCCTTTTCAAGAAAAACTCCCGGAATATGCAAAGATAAAATTCGTTCCGCTGTTTCCATGGCTAGGGATCTCTTTATATATACAAATTCACGGCTACTTTGCTTCGCAACCTTAGCTTTGATTATTTTGGCATCCATTACCAATAATTTAGCAAAATGATCTAACTCTTCCTTGGTATAAACAAACAATTTAGGATTAACCCAAATGGAACCGACGGGAATGCTAATCGCCAAAGGCTCACCATTGCGATCGCTAATAATACCACGATGAGCAGAAGTACTAACATCACGGACACTGCGCATGTTACTTTGATCCAGCAAAAAATTATGCTTGATTACTCCCAAATAGATAATGCGCCCCAGCAACCCCAAAACTATTAGCAATAGTGTGACAATCAAAAACCACAGTCGCCACTCGTATTCAATGCGTCCACGCATGGCTACATTTTAATCATTATAATATCTGAAGACTGGGGGATCTGCATCTGCAAGCTGTTCTTTGCTACCAACTGTACCCTAGCTTGGGCACCCCAGGAACTACGCTCCAATAGCAGTTTATTTTTTTCAATCTGCAACTCTTCGATTTCAAGGTGTATTTTATCATGGGTAATTAATAGGCGGCGATTACAGTCGTTAACATAAATAATACCCAAAGCCGATAGTAAACTAATACCTACTAAAAGAAGTATTTTTAGTTCCGAAAAACTAAAACTAAAAGTTACACCTTTAGTAAAAGCACTCTCTGCCAATGCCACCCTTGCCAAAGCATTCATTTTAATTTCTCCACTATCCTCAATGTTGCACTACGCGCTCGAGGATTAATTTTAATCTCTTCAGCGCTGGCACCAATGGCTCTACCAATCGTTGTCAGCGCTCTATTCAGCTCTCCATCGCGGAGAGGTACCCAGGATGGCACAGCATCTCCCTTATATTTTTTAATAAAATCTTTTACTATGCGATCTTCCAATGAATGAAAGGTAATGACCGCTAACCTACCACCAACCTTGAGGACTCTAAATGCCCGTTCAAGACCATGGGTCAACTCCTCAAGTTCGCCATTAATAAATATTCTAATCGCTTGAAACGTTCTCGTTGCCGGATGGCGATCCCTCTCCCATCGAGGATTAGCATCACTCACAATGGCCGCTAACCTAACCGTCGTTGTAATGGGAGCTACCTTTCTTGCCTCCACAATCGCACGGGCGATGCGACCACTAAATCTCTCTTCACCGTAGTCACGAAGTACCCCGTAAATTTCATCTTGCCTCGCATCACTAAGCCAATCTGCCGCACTCAACCGCTGGCTTTGATCCATTCTCATATCCAGAGGACCATCTCGCAGAAAACTGAAACCACGCCGAGCATCATCAAGTTGCGGCGAAGATACTCCTAAATCCATGAGAATACCGCCAATTTTCCCTCCGTAACCCAATTCCTCTACCCAACTTTCTAAGTGGGAAAAAGTTCCTTTTCTAATTACCATGCGCTCATCACCAAATGCATGAGCAGCATCAATGCCTTCCTGATCCCGGTCAATGCACATTAATACTCCTTCGGGGCCAAGGCGGTTTAGCAATGCCCGAGCATGGCCGCCACGTCCAAAGGTCGCATCAATGTAAATGCCATTTTTTTCTATAGCTAAACCATCCATAGTTTCCTCCACTAAAATAGGTTGATGTAAACAAAAATCCACCTTCCTTAAAATAAAGGGTTCAATTTTTCTACCACTATTTTCTTTGCTATCCATCTAAATTAAAGAGATAGAGTTTGTAACTCCGGTGGTAAACTATCTAAATCACCCTTACTGCTATCTAGCCACACACTGCGCTCTTCATCCCAAATTCGTTTATCCCATAGCTCAAATTTTTTGCCCTGACCAACCAACACAATTTGCCTATCAAGGGATGCATATTCTCTCAACAGAGGAGGCAAAAGTATGCGCCCATTGCTATCCATATCCAGTTCCGTTGCATGGCCAATCAAAAGACGTTGAATGCGCCGTGCAGACTGATTAAAACTGGGTAAATCCCCTATCTTTTTCTCTATTTCTTCCCAAACGGGTAGTGGATAAAGCAACAAGCAATGCTCTTCGGAATCAATGGTTATCACTAATTTGCCATCGGTTTCATCTAGCAAATCATCACGGTAGCGAGCGGGCATGGATATGCGCCCCTTGCCATCTACATTTATTGCATTTATTCCTCTAAACATCGCTGCCATAGCATCCACCACTTTTAACCACTATCAACCACTTTCTGCCACAATATACCAAAAGAATGGGCAGTGTCAAACTAGAATTAATTAGAAATTCCCCGTAATACCGTGAATTGCCATGAAAAAATTAGGAGCCAAGACTTACAAAACTTATAGGTGGCTATTTTAAGCCCAAAAGGCAGAATCAGCAGCTGAAATAATCGGTAAAAAATAAACAATTAAATTCACTTTCCTTTCATGTACGTTAAATTAAAAAGGAAGTTATATTTATTCGCTCCTATTTCTACCCCACTGTGCTATTTGAATTTTCTGCGACGATAACACTATGATTTTATTTGGTTTTACTATATCGATGGTTTTAAATGATTCTTAGATATAGCACCTAGGTGGAAGCTGATGATTTTCTTTGATAGCTAGAAAAATCTTCTAAAATTTATTTACTGCTAAGTCAAAATTTTTTCTAAAAGGCAAATACGAATAATCTATCTACTTCAAAAAACCCAAGCCATGAGTAAACATCGTCCAACTCAATACATAGATTGGCTAAATATTTTCAAAAAACCAAATTATTCAGCACTTGTAGCAAAATAAACAACAAATACGCCTATAGCACCACCAGTAAATGCAAGAAGATTATATAACCTATGATTATCTGCACACCATCTGCTACACAGCAACCTAATAGTAGTAGGTACGGATGCAGCAACAGTTAAATAAACTACGGCTTCTAACATTCCAAGTCCCCCATGCACTACGGCAATTTCTGTTTTCGTTAATTTAGTCATAAGCACCTTCCATTATCATAGATTTCACTACAAATATAGCGTTTATTTTTTATACACTATAATGATTTTATTTCCTTAGAGATTTTCCCATATAAATAGCTGCACTAGCAGCTGCGATACCCAAGATAACACTAATACCTATCTCACCTTTATCGGAGCATTTATCACTTGTTATGATATCACCTTGTACTAATCTACCAAAAATACTTGCAAAAAAACCTGGATTATTTCTATAAAGTGCCCACGATCCCGTATTTTGATTAGCACAGCAAATACAAACTCCGTATACCCCTCCATATATGCAAAGCATATCTAAGGCGGTAATGTCTTTTATACTAAAATTTTGCATTAATTTCTCCTCATTTAATTTTATTTCCAGCAAGCTATCCTTTTTACTTATTTTTACATTAAAGCACAGGAGCTTTGTGACGATTTCATCAATCTTTCCATTTCCCTCTCAAAGGTTTGCCATGCTATATCTCTATAACTTGGATCGCTCACCTCTGGGCAAGTTAAAATAATGTTAACAATCGCATTGCCAACTCCTTCTCTACGTTCAATAGCTAACTCTCTCACACTTTTACCAGTGTAATCTCTTGCATCAACATCAGCACCTGCTCTTAGAAGCTCACCAACAATAAGTGTTCTAGTCCATAAAGTAGCTCGTGCTCTTCGCTGTACTCTAATTTCACTCACATAATTATAGGCTTGACTCTCACCTAAAGCATGAAAAAAAGATGCTACTACACTATATCCTCTAAGTATTATACCTTCATTCATAAAATGCTCTTCAAATACCTCCTCACTCATTTCTATATTTTCACGTAAAATCACATGCAAAAAAGTAGTTTCTTATAGTGGACCCCAAAAATCGTACCAATGAATAAGAAGTAAAAAGAGGTATAATCTCTGATAAGTAAGAGGGGGTAAAAAATGTCGCGAAATCGTAAACGATACAGTGCGCAAGAAAAGACCAAGATTATATTGGATGTA
>JAVBML010000027.1:0-14584 GCA_031552655.1 Gammaproteobacteria bacterium | reverse complement strand
TAAAAATCTATACTCAGCGTTAAGTCATAGTAGCGTATTCCAGCTGCGGGACGGCCGAGGCGAATTAACTTGCTGCGTTAAGACGAGTACGTTTAGGGGTCACGATGGCCTAAACGTTTCACGAGTTAGCGGCACTCCTGTGCCATACCGTCTCTAGCATCTTATAATCAACATATACACCTGGTGATTGGGGCATCACATCATTGATTTTTATTATCATGGAAACCACTAAAGTACTAATCATTTTAATCGAATTACATAATCCAAGCTGATTTTGCGTAGAAGATTCAAAGCTAGCAAGGTGCGAATCCATGGCCATTAGATAATTATGCAGAGCACGCAACATAGATACCATTTTAGCCCTTGCCAACGTTTTATCATCAGTAAATGTGCTTTGTTGCAACGCCTGGGACCTACCTTCCATGCTTGATATCACTGGGGATAGAGAGCTTGCCATAGCAAAAAAACTTATGCCATGAAAATGCGAGGATAGCGGATACGTATTTTTTACCTGTTTAAATGTTATATCCATAAACTCCTTTAGCATAGTTAAGTCCTTTATAAAAAAATTAAAATTTTTAGAAATTTCATCAATTTTCTCCTCCGATTTTATCTCATCGGCACCACAAGATCCCTCATCAATGTTTCCTTTATACTCTGCAACTATTTTCAACAACTCGTCTGAACCCTTATCATCAATATTCTCACCAGTACCAAGAAAAGGATCTTGAAAATGCTGCGCAACAAAATCCGAATCTTTTTGTATAGGATGATACACGTCAGCAACATGGTAATTATAATAACAATAGTAAGTTGCCCCCATTATTGTCACTGCCGTTGCCAATAATTTAGTTAATTCAACATTGCGGAAATTTTTTAATTTCAGTGAACCCCACCAATCTGCAGACATCGTATTACTTTTTTCTTTTACAATCACCTCTAAATCACAAATCATTTTTGTTAATTTAACTATATTATCCCTAATTAGATCACCGTAGTTTTTACCATTTATGTCAATGCCATAGGCATCAAATCCATGTTCACTATCCATCTCAAGTCTCATAGATTTTTGGACATTTTTTATGCTATCCAATATCTTTTGCAGAGAATCTACTAGGATATGGATATTGCCATGATCACCGCGCTGTTGTTCCAATTGTTCCAACTGAACGCTCAATGGAAGATCCTTAGCGAAATTTTGTTCATAGATCGAAGCAGGCAAATTAGCTTTAATATTACTCATACTATCCTGCATTACTTGCAACAAAAAATCCCTCAGATCATCATCTATTTGTTTCCAATCATTTGATTTTTTATCAAGTTCAGCAAACAATTTTGCCAATAAAGCGTCTCGCGCTTGCAAAGAATCATCCGTCATCTTTTTGGAGGTTAATCTATGGTAAGTTTCATAAAAATGTGACATTCTTCCACTGGCGCAACCTAATTCTTCATCGGCATGGACCATATTCATAGCCAGCAACATCATGGCTACAATGGTAAATAATCTAATTTTCATAAAAAACTCCAAAAGCGTCATTATTTCACTATATTAAGTAATTCTACAAAGATCTTCTTAAAATAAAATTAGCAAGCTATTTCTACATAAGAAATGTCACTCTCTCAATAAATACTAGCAACGAACTTTTATCCAGCTATCTTTAAGAGTAACTGTACGATTAAATATTAAACCATTTTCTCTGCTATCGTAATCAACGCAAAAATAACCCAAACGTTCAAATTGAAATTTATCTTCGGCCTTCGCTTGTTTCAATGAAGCTTCAACGAAGCAATCTCTTAAAACCACCAGGGATGTGGGATTAAAAAATTCCTTAAAATCTTTGCTGCGCTGCTGCATTGGGTTGGGCACCTCAAATAATCTATCATATAACCTTACTTCGGCCCTAGCCACTGTTTGCGCCGATACCCAGTGAATGGTTCCCTTAATTTTACGACCATCTACGGAATTCCCTCCGCGAGTTCGAGGATCATAGGTACAATGTAATTCAATGACATTCCCCTGGGCATCCTTGACCACATCATTACATTTAACAATATAGCCGTAGCGTAACCTCACTTCGCCCCCCGGTTTCAATCTAAAAAAACCCGGAGATGGTTGCTCCATAAAATCATCACGTTCCACATATATTTCCCGCGTAAACGCAATCTCCCGAGATCCCATGGCAACATTCTGAGGATGATTGGGAGCAGGCAGATAATCAATAGCATCACCATCAAAATTAGTTATAATTACCTTCAGCGGTTTTAACACTGCCATCACCCGTGGAGCTCGAAAATTTAGATCTTCCCGGAGGCACTCTTCGAGATACCCCATGTCGATAAGACTCTCCTGTTTAGTGATACCAATTCTTTGGCAAAAAATTCGCAGAGCTTCAGGGGTAAAACCTCTTCGGCGAACTCCCACCAATGTTGGCAAACGCGGATCATCCCAACCATTCACTAGTTTACTTTCAACCAACTCCAATAATTTTCGCTTACTCATAACGGTGTAGGTAAGATTTAGCCGTGCAAATTCAATCTGCTGGGGATGAGGTAGCATTGGCAATTGATTCAAAAACCAATCATAGAGCGGTCGATGATCTTCAAATTCTAAGGTGCAAAGGGAATGGGTAATATTTTCCAGAGCATCGGATACGCAATGGGCATAATCATACATGGGATAAATGGCCCATTGGTTGCCCGTCTTGGGGTGCATTGCATGGCGAATTCTATAGATAACGGGATCCCTCATATTAAGATTGGCGGCGCCCATATCTATTTTAGCTCGCAGTACCTTGGCACCATCGGGGAATTCCCCAGCGCGCATGCGTAAAAACAGATCCAAATTTTCCTCAACGGTCCTATTTCGATGGGGGCTGTCTTTACCAGGTTCTGTTAAAGTTCCACGATGAGTGCGAATTTGATCCGCCGTTAGATCGCAGACGTAGGCTTTCCCTGCCTTAATTAAAAAAAGAGCAAATTCAAAAAACCTAGCGAAATAGTCCGAAGCATAGAATAATCGTCCCTGCCAATCGAAACCCAGCCATTTCACAGCCTCCTCAATGGCATCAATATATTTCTGCTCCTCCGTGGTGGGATTGGTATCATCAAATCTTAAATTACAACTGCCGCTATAATCTTCGGCAATGCCAAAGTTCAAACAGATGGACTTAGCATGACCAATGTGTAGATAGCCATTGGGCTCTGGCGGAAAACGGGTTACCACTTTCCCACCATTTTTCCCACACCGTAGATCTTCATCTACGATACCATAGATAAAATTTTTGCCGCCAACCCTATTTTCTAAATCTGACATAATAATGGAGATTAAAAAATCCATGGTCTACTGTCAAATTTATGTGTAAAATGTGGTCAAATTAAAGAATTATTTACAGTGAAATATGCAACATCACGAGATAATTATCCTGGCAAAACTTCCTCAGGGCCAAGAGGCTACCATTATAAGTACCACCGCTAATTTTCAAGCAGCGAAAAGGCTGGCTGACATGGGCCTTACTCCGGGCACCACCGTTAGAATGATACGTAAAACTATCCTTGGCCCCATGGAAATCAAAGTTCGAGGAACTAACATGGTCCTGGGTAGAGGCATAGCAACAAAAATTTTAGCCAGGAAGACATGAGCATCCCCAACATCAACATAGCATTGGCCGGCTATGCCAATGTGGGAAAATCGGTAATATTTAATCACCTAACGGGTTTACACCAACACATCGGTAACTGGCCCGGCAAAACCGTTGAAAAAGCCGAAGGAACTCTGCACTATAAGGGTTACACCATGGATATCCTGGATCTCCCCGGAGTCTATTCTCTCTCAAATTTTTCCCTCGAAGAACGCATTACCAGAAACTATATTCTAGGAGGAAAATCCGACGTTATCATTAGCATCGTTGATGCCGCTAACTTGGAAACCAATTTAATTCTTTCGCTGCAACTATTGGAACTGGAAAAACCAATGGTAATTGCTCTTAATATGATGGACTTAGCTAGAAAAAAAGGCATCGCCATCAATCACCATAGGCTCGCAAATATTCTTAGCATTCCCGTTATAGCAATTACGGCTGTTACCGGCAAAGGTATTACCGAAATGCTAGATCAGGTAATAAATTTAGCTCTTTGTCCTCGCGGGTTAAAATTTTCACTAAAATATGGCAAAGAGGTTGAGGAGCGCATTACAAAGCTTAGCGAATTTTTAGCAACACAAAATTTACCCTTTCCCTCTAGATTTATCGCAATCAAATTATTGGAAAAAGACGAGGAGATAGCTCTCTTCGTGGAACAACGGTTTCCCAAAGCCATTGCCTACGCAAAAAACCTTGCCCAGGAACTGGAAAATATTCATGCTCACGACACCGCCATTCTCATAGCCGATGAAAGATCTAGCCTAGCTTCTAGAATCGTGAAAAAAACCTGTAGTTTCGATTCCAAAAACAGGTTTACGGCCATCGACTTTTTTGAAAACATAACGGCCCATAAAATTTTTGGCTACCCCATTATGTTGCTAATATTGGGACTAGTTTTTGTCACTGTGTTCCATGGCGGAGGTTATCTTGCCGACGCACTTAACCAATTAACCCTAGTTTGCAAAGATGTCTACCAAAAATATTTGGGCACCTCCTTTGGTGCCGAGTTAGCATGGAGTGGCCTAGAGAGTTTTCTAGCGCTCATCGAGATAGCCCTGCCTACAATTTTACCCTTTTATCTACTACTTTTTATCCTCGAGGATTGCGGTTACCTAGCCAGAATTGCCTACCTCATGGACCATTTTATGCATAGGATGGGAATCCATGGTAAAGCATGCATGCCGCTGGTTTTAGGCTTCGGCTGCAATGTACCTGCCTGCCTGGGATGTAGAATCATGGAAACGGAGCGAGAAAGATTAATTACCGGCCTCCTGGCAGTATTCATACCCTGCGGTGCAACAACCATCGTTTTAGCAGGCCTAGTGGGTAAATATCTGGGAACGGGTATGGCCCTGGGGCTCTATGGTTTTCTTCTTCTCATTATCTTCATCGTAGGCAAAGTCGCCTCCCTGGTAGTTCCCGGAGAACCCACGGAGCTTATCATGAAAATGCCGGACTATCGACTGCCTAATTTCAAAACCATAGCAACCCAAACTTGGCTTAGACTGAAGGATTTTATTTATATTGCCGCCCCCATGGTCATCCTTGCTGGCATTATTATTAATGGAATTCTAAGCAGTAATTTTTTTCATCCCATCAACAATATCCTAGCTCCCATTACTGTCTCCTGGCTAAAATTGCCCGCCATTACTGGTATTTTATTACTAGTCGGCATCCTAAGAAAGGAGCTAATTCTGGTAATGCTGGCAACCCTCCTGGGAACCACGAATTTTGCCACCATTCTATCTCCCGTTCAAATACTCACCTTGGCAATAGTAAGCATGCTGTATATCCCCTGCGTAGCCACCATCGCCGCTCTTCACCGAGAATTTGGTTGGAAAAAAACATTAATTATAACTGCATTGAAAATAGGGCTAGCCATCATCATCGCTGGTCTAGTGGCAAGAATTGCTATTTTCTTCATGTAGCTATGAACTTAAAATTTAGGAGGAAAAATGTTGATCGGTAATTCACTAAATAGAACCATCGATAGTGGTAGCTGCAGAACCCCCATGCAAACAGCAAATTTCGTTCTGGGAAATCTCATGGTTAATAAAACCAATTACTCTCCCATGGTGACTCTAATTTTAGGAATATTGGCGGGGGCCTACATCGGTTTTGGCTGTGAAATATCAACTCTAGCAGCCCACGATGCGGCTTCATTTTTAGGCTTCGGCATAGCTCGCCTCCTGGCAGGGACAACGTTTAGCCTCGGTTTAGTATTAGTGGTAATTAGCGGCGGTGAACTATTCACCGGCAACATTCTCATGGCTGGATCAGTTCTGGATAGAAAAATTACCCCGGCAACCCTAGGCAAAAATTGGCTAATTTTATACCTGGCTAACTTCATCGGTGCTCTGCTATTGGCATCGTTAGTTTTTTATACTCAGAGCTGGCAACAAAACAACATGTTACTAGGAACGAGCGCACTGAAATTAGCCATTACTAAAGTAAATCTATCTTTCGGCGCAGCATTTACCAGGGGAATCCTCTGCAATTGGTTAGTGTGCTTAGCTATATGGATCTCCGCAGCGGCAAAACACATCATCGGCAAAATTTTCGCCATCCTTTTTCCCATTGCAACATTCGTTGCTCTAGGCTACGAGCACTCCGTTGCCAACATGTTTTTCATTCCTAAAGCTATGCTCCTGGCAACGCAATCGCAGCTAGTTAGCTTGGCTAATGTTCCCGGGGAACAGTTAGCTAAATTAACTCTGAGCGGATTACTAGGTAACCTACTTCCCGTAACCCTTGGGAACATAGTGGGAGCTTCCCTATTCGTTGCTATTCCCCATTGGCTAGCATTTGTCAAAAAAAGTAATGGCAAAAACCTTTCCTAGTTTACCTTGTCACTTCACAGCAATCATGCTAAAAATACCACCTAGTCAGTTAACATTATTGAGAAAATTTACCATGAGAAAACCCATAATTGCAGGCAATTGGAAGATGCACAAAACCATCTCCGAGGGATTGTTTTTTGCCAAAGCTTTGGTTACCAACTCCCAAATAAGGGAGGCGGCAGCTCAGGTAGATATCATCATAGCTCCACCCTACACTGCGATTAGTCGCATGGCAGAATTAGTACAAAATGCTCCCATTGCCCTGGCTGCCCAGGATATCTTTTGGGAAGAATTTGGAGCTTTCACCGGTGCCATATCAGCTCCCATGGTAAAAGATGCCGGAGCAAAATATGTAATCATCGGTCACTCCGAAAGAAGACAATTATTTCAAGAAACTGATGCCATGGTAAATCGCAAAATCAAGGCTGCACTGCAATATGATCTAATTCCCATATTTTGCATCGGTGAAACCCTGGCGGAAAGAGAGGCCGGAGAAGTTACTGCCATTATCACCAAGCAATTGCAGAGCGGTCTCAGTGAATTAACCATGGCTCAATTAACTTCAGTAGTTATTGCCTACGAACCTGTATGGGCCATAGGCACCGGCAAAACTGCTACTCCCGAGGAAGCGGAAGCGGTACACCTTACCATTCGCAATCTGTTGGTGCAAAAATTCAATCCCGAGGTAGCTGCCATGGTAAAAATAATCTATGGTGGCAGTGTTAAAGCTAGTAATAGCAAAGAACTACTTAGTAAGCCAAATATAGATGGCGCTCTGGTGGGCGGCGCAAGTCTCCAGGTAGATGAATTTATGGGCATCATATCTCATATATTTTAGCGCCAGAACTCCAATGAAAATAATCTGCATAATCCCCAGTCGTCTAGGTTCCACAAGATTAGCAAGGAAACCGCTCCTAGCTATCCAGGGGAAACCCATGATTCAAATGGTGTATGAGAATGCTCGGGCTTGCAAATTAATAAATCAAGTGATCGTAGCCACGGATAGTTCAGAAATAGCTACGATAATAGAATCGCTACAAGGTACCGTAGAACTAACGGATACCAATCTAAAAACTGGCTCCGATCGCGTAGCGGCCGTCGCAAAAAAACATGGAGATGCCGACATCATCATAAATTTACAAGGTGATGAACCATTTATTAAGCCCTCCATGTTAGAAACGCTGGTAGCTCCCTATCTCGAAGGGGATACTCCGGAAATGACCACCCTAGCCTATCACCTTACTGGACCAGAGGAATATGATGATCCCGGAGTTGTAAAAGTTGTCACTGATTTAAAGGGCAATGCACTCTACTTTTCCCGCGCTCCCATTCCCCATCGACGCAATGATGTAACATCCTTGCCAGTATACCATCACATGGGAATCTATGCCTTTCGCCGCGATTTTCTGCTGCAATTTACCCAGCTACCCCAAACACCTCTGGAACTTACAGAATCCCTGGAGCAACTGCGAGCTCTGGAAAATGGCTACCGCATTCGCCTCTGCCTAGTTAACGAAAAAACCTTGGAAATAAATACCCAGGAAGATTTAGCCAAGGCCCAGTACTTTAAAAATACCTAGCAATGTCACTAAGCGTCCTAAGTCACATCACCATAATTTGTCACGATCTTGATAAAACTAGTAAATTTCTATGCATAATTTTCGGGGCCGTGGAATGCTATGCCACCCAAGAGAAAATCTACTCCCTCGCCAGGGAAAAATTTTTCAAAATAGGGGATCTATGGCTGGTTACCATGGAGGGCAAGGAAACCACGAAAACCTATAATCATATTGCATTCCAAGTACCCAGGGAACAACTACCAATATTACGCAATAAACTCATTGATTTAAATCTAGAAATTCTCCCCGGTAGAAATCGCTCCCCCGCGGAGGGAGAGTCGATTTACTTCTATGACTATGATAACCATCTCTTTGAATTACATAGCGGTAATCTAGACCAGCGTCTAAAATATTACCAACACGGCGATGACCCCAAATAATAGGACGGCGCATAGGTTTTTCATACCTCTGCTAAGTTGGCCCTAGCAAAAAAACAAAACACTTGTCACCATTCACCAGCAATGGTAGTTTTTGCTAGCTATGGAAAAACAAAGCAATACTAGAAATTTTTGCATCATCGCACACATAGATCATGGAAAATCCACCCTGGCCGATCGACTTATCCAAGCATGTGGCGGGCTTTCTTCACGGGAAATGCAAGACCAGGTACTAGATAGCATGGATATCGAACGCGAAAGAGGAATTACCATCAAAGCCCAAAGCGTAAATTTACAATATCAAGCCACCAACGGTGAAAAATATTACCTAAATTTCATTGATACACCGGGGCACGTGGATTTTTCCTATGAAGTTTCGCGCTCCCTGGCAGCCTGCGAGGGAGCTATACTATTGGTGGATGCTGCCCAGGGTTTTGAAGCTCAAACCGTTGCCGTTTGCTACATGGCCATTGAGCACAATCTGGAAATTATCCCCGTAATCAACAAAATTGATCTACCCCAGGCTGATCCGCAAAGAGTTATCAGGGAGATAGAAGAGCTCATTGGTATCCCCGCACAAAATGCTTTGGCAATCAGCGCTAAAAATAACATTGGCATTGAGCAGTTGCTCGAAGAAATTGTGCAGCGCATTCCACCTCCCACGGGAGATTCTAGACAACCTTTACAAGCTCTGATAGTAGACTCATGGTTTGATAATTATCTAGGAGTAGTATCCCTGATAAGAATATTTAATGGTGAACTAAAAACCGGGGACAAAATTAAAGTTATGTCCACCGGAAAAATCCACGAAGTGGACACAGTGGGCACCTTTAGTCCCAAGCGCCAGGTAACAGGTATACTCTCCACGGGAGATGTCGGCTACGCCGTAGCCAACATAAAAGATATCTTCGGTGCTCCCGTGGGAGACACCCTAACCCATGCTAATAACACAGCCCTGGAACCTCTCGCTGGTTTTCAAAAGGCTAAGCCTCAAATTTACGCCGGCATCTATCCAATAAATGCCGATGATTTTGAAAAATTTAGGGAAGCCCTGGCAAAGTTACGCCTCAACGATGCTGCCCTATTCTATGAGCCAGATAGCTCCGAAGCACTTGGTTTTGGCTTTCGCTGTGGCTTCCTGGGCATGTTGCATTTGGAAATTATCCAGGAACGGTTAAAGCGGGAATATGATCTTGGGTTAGTAGTATCAGCGCCCACGGTTATCTATGAAGTCGCATTGGAAAATGGAGAACAAACTGCCATTTCCAATCCAGCAAAATTACCCGATCTAGCCAAAATTAGAGAAATTAGGGAACCCATCGCCAGAGCTAATATTCTCACGCCCAAGGAATATCTGGGAGATATTATCAAACTTTGCATGGAAAGAAGAGGTAATCAAATTGGGATGAATTTCCTAGGCAACCAAGTTTCCCTGAGTTATTTTCTGCCCATGAATGAAATAATTTTAGATTTCTTCGATCGTCTAAAGTCGATTAGCCGCGGCTACGCTTCCCTGGACTATAGTTTCGACCACTTTGCAGTTGCGGACTTAGTTAAATTAGATATTTTAATCAACAATGAGAAGATCGATGCCTTTGCCTCCATTGTGCACCGCGACAAAGCCTACGATCGTGGCAAAAAATTGGTGGAAGCCATGAAGGATTTTATTCCACGGCAAATGTTTGAGGTTGCCATTCAAGCGGCCATTGGTTCCCGTATCATAACTCGCCAAACGGTGAAAGCTTTGAGAAAAAATGTTCTGGCAAAATGCTATGGTGGAGACATCACTAGAAAACGTAAATTGCTTGAAAAACAAAAAGAGGGGAAAAAGAAAATGAAACGTCTAGGTCGCGTGGATATTCCCCAGGAAGCATTTATTTCTATCCTAAAGGTTAGTCACTGAGCACTAAAAATAGAAGAGCCGCTATTATAAAAATATAATAGCGGCTTTTTTTACAATTATTTGAATGCAAAATTAACCACAATCACTAACATCGAAACCTATGGCCGGTCTAGAATCAGTTGATCCATACTTATAGGTTACACAGCATTTCGTTGCATCCTTGGCACTCACCGGTGAAATGGTTAGAGTATCACCATCTTTGCTAACAACAAAATCTCCGGCGGTATTTCCATCCTTTACGGTAATATCCAATGCTCCAATTATACCCTCTTGATCAGCGGTGGCATGACCATTACGAACATTAATATTTATAGCGTCATCTCCTTCACCACGCCCAATATTTAATGTGCCCGCAGTATTCGATATCTCTCCCTTGGATATGGCAATGGCGTACACCATCTCCGAAGCAGATTTAGTGGCTCCTAGAAGTCCTTTTACCACGGAAACTCTGGCGGCTTTATCGATACCCATGAATTTTGGCACAGCGTAACTAGCTAAAATACCAAGAATAATAATTACAACGATCAATTCAATCATTGTAAAACCAAATTGCTTCCTCATTAATAACCCTCCTAAGTTAATTTAACAAAACAACCCTTGTTTACGTAACTAAGAATAAACTGTTTTATTATAATGCATCTTACACTTAAAAACCAATTAAATTCTTGCTATAATTGGAACTATTATACCTATCTTAATATAAAAATTAATGGGATTAATGTTCCATGCACATAGAAGAGTTATTAAAAACGATGATTTCCCACGGCGCTTCGGATTTACATCTATCCAGCGGTGCGCAACCAAGGATTCGCGTTGATAACGATCTAATTCCCATGGAGAATAGGGAAATATTGGATCAGGAAAAAATTAGAGCGATTCTTTTGGACATAATGCCTAGCATCCAAAGGGAGGAACTAAATAGCAAATTCGACCTAGATTTTACCTTCGAAAGAACAACATTAAATTCTCGATTTAGGGTCAATGTCTTTCACCAAGAAAGGGGGCTAAGCATCGCCATACGCCACATCCCCATTAACCCACCATCCCTAACCTCTCTGGGGCTACCTAAAATATTTATTAATTTATGCCATCTACGTCATGGTTTAGTATTGGTAACGGGTCCCACGGGTAGTGGTAAAAGCACCACTCTAGCCGCCATGATTGATCACATAAATAATTCCTTTGCAAAGCACATTATAACCATTGAAGATCCCATAGAGTATATCCACCAAAGCAAAAAAGCGCTTATCCAACAGCGGGAGCTTAAAAAACACGCCCGTAGCTTTGATGAAGCACTGCGCGCCGCTCTCCGTGAAGATCCTGATTACATGCTGGTGGGAGAAATGCGGGATCTCGAGACCATACGTTTAGCGCTCACGGCGGCGGAAACGGGGCACTTAGTATTTGCTACGCTCCATACCAATTCAACGGCCGAAACCATTGATCGCATTGTTGATGTATTTCCCACCTTTGAAAAATCTCTCATTAGATCGATGCTAGCTAACGCTCTCCAGGCAGTGGTTTCACAGCATCTTTTAAGAAAAATAGGAGGCGGAAGAACCGTAGCCCAGGAAGTTATGGTATGCACCACGGCCATCCGCAATCTCATTCGGGAAAATAAAATACACCAAATATATTCTGCGATTCAAACGGGAAAATCTTCGGGCATGCAAACCCTCGCTAATAATGTAAAGGAACTAATTGCGAAAAATATCATCGATGCCAATGAACATCACCACCTAATTGATAGCTAGGGGAAATCCTACTTCAATCGCAAATTAAAGGGATTAAAATTAGTACGGCGATCAAAAATATCAATGCCTTCCGTGTGCTTCAAAAAATTAGCCAGAGGATAAATCAGCGGCGTTAAAAACACCTGGTAGATAATTTTACAACCATAGGCTGAAACCGCCAAAATGAATATCTTATGTAAGCTAAATAACCCATAGAAAGCAACCGTAGTAAAAACAAAGCTATCTATAAGTTGTCCCAGAAGCGTCGCACTAGCAGCGCGAAACCAAAAATATCTACCCTGCGTAAACACCTTAATTTTCGCTAAAACATAGGTGCCGAGAAATTCTCCCACCAAAAATGCTCCCAGGGAAGCTACTAGCAACCTAGGAGTACGACCAAGTATCGATTGAAAAGCCTCTTGATCCTGCCAAAAAGCCGCAGATGGTAAAGCAATGCTAAGTGCCACAATGAAAGCAACCAGCAAATTACAACCAAAGGCACTCCAAATCACCCTCCGGGACATGGTATAACCATATACTTCGGTTAGGAGAATACTAACCAAATATAGTAATGGGTAGATAAAATCCCCTGCCGTTAGCAACACCATTGCTCCCAAGGGGACAATCTTCTGAGCCACGATGTTGACCACAATAAATAAAGCAACGAACACCATGGCAAGCGGTGCATAATATCTAAACTGTCCCTCTAGATTAAGCTGTGTTAAATCCTCCACCAACGGTTTCCCTTTAGCCATCTCTTTTTATCCTACTAATCAATTGTTTCAATGCCAGGGCACGGTGACTAATATTATTCTTTAGTGCCATGGTTAGCTCCGCAGCGGTGCAATTGTACTGGGGAAGAAAAAATATGGGATCATAGCCAAAACCATTACTACCTGCTGGCTTTCTAGTAATCACACCGCTCCAACTTCCCTCCCCGATGAGAGGAGCAGGATCCGTCGCATCTCTTAAAAAAACTACCACCGTGTGAAACTTAGCACGACGTTGTTCATCGGGAACTTCCTGTAACAATGCCAGTAATTTATCAATATTCTCCTGCTCCGAAGCTTGGGAACCAGCAAAGCGAGAAGAGTAAATACCGGGAGCTCCACCAAGGGCCTCTACCACAAGACCAGAATCATCACCAATGGCGGGAAGGTTTTGTTGCTGAGCGGCGTGCCTTGCCTTCAAAATGGCATTTTCCACAAAACTCAGGCCCGTCTCACATATAGCATCGGCATTCTCCTCGGACCGCAGCAACGGAGAAAAACCATGGTCCCCCAAGATAGCCTGCAACTCCCGAGATTTTTTAGGATTATGACTAGCAATAACTAAGCGCATGCATTGATAATATGTCCGGGAAAATTAATACTCAAGCTACTAATTTAAAAAATACTATTATCTTTAAAAATATGGCTCCAGCTCCATCTAGTAAGTCTTTTCAAGCTATGTGGAATTTTCAAAATTTCACCTAGGATAAAAATAGAGACAAATATTAAGTTTTGCTTTGATTTATCAGGGATAAATCTGCTCTGCATCAAGATAGCACAACAATTTTCTATCGAGGAAGTATAAGGATAGGTTAAGCTAGGCAATCTAATATCGAGGTGTAAAGAACAGTGAAGTTATGCTATAATTCAACAAGATAACTACATATATAATAAAGAAACCAGGGGGAGATATGAAAATCAAGATCCTGAAACATAAACTGCACGTTGCAATAAAAATAACATTAGCTCTACTTTATTTACATTCAGTGTGCCATGGACAATGGAAAATTATTGGTCAAAAGGAGATAGAGGTAAAGTGTTCTAAGGACCTCGTTGAAGCCAAAAAAAATAAATTGCTTATACCTGGCATTCCTGATGTTTGGTATGAGCTTACGACTATAGGTATATGCAATGGTAAAACGAAAGAACTGTATGAGATAAAAAATATCGGGGTTTTTACATATCTAAATAATAATATTTCTATAGGAGTTAGCGTTAAATGCAATTCATCTAATAGAAACACTAGTGCTAGTGATATATTTGCAATTAGAGATGGATCAAAAATATGCAATGCAGGAGAAGGTATTGAAATAGCGATGTATGCTCCAAAAAGTGATAATCCCGATGATTATATTTATCGAGGAATTTTGACAATGTATGCTAAAGATCTAAATGAAGATATGGAACTAAGTGATGCCGAAGGATCGGATGTGGAATTAAAAATGGGGCAAGAGATCAAAGATACTACGATGATTACCTGTGGCATGGAGCATCTAATGTTGACACCACTATCATTGAAATTTTAAAAATAGATATAAATTAAGAGTTAATACAGATTAATTAATCAGGAGTGCCGCTAACTCATGAAACGTTTAGGCCATCGTGACCCCTAAACGTACTCGTCTTAACGCGCCAAGTTAATTCGCCTCGGCCGTCCCGCAGCTGGAATACGCTACTATGACTTAACGCTTAGTATAGATTTTT
>JAVBML010000059.1:0-15105 GCA_031552655.1 Gammaproteobacteria bacterium | reverse complement strand
TCCAGCAGAACTAGGTTTCTATGGTAGCTATGATGGCTAAGTACTAGTCCTAGCAATAGGGTAGCTATGGTTAGCGCTAGGGGAGTCAAAATTAGGATACTATGCAGCGAAGGAATGCTAACTTTTTTAGTTGCTTCTGTGGGATTTTTTTGACGAAAAACATCTTTGAACAGTCCCTCTATGAAATAACTGTGCTTAGTGTAGATTTCAGTCCCATTCTGGGTTCCATGGTGCGGTGATAAAATATTGCGATAACTTGGTTGTAAAGGATTTATGGTTACATTGCCTTGCATACTGCTGG
The DNA here is from genome assembly GCA_031552655.1 of Gammaproteobacteria bacterium. Taxonomy (GTDB): domain Bacteria; phylum Pseudomonadota; class Gammaproteobacteria; order UBA9339; family UBA9339; genus CAZTPH01. The sequence goes on along the minus strand of JAVBML010000059.1, from coordinate 14,804 downwards.
TGAAATATATGCCCTCATGCACAATGTGATGACCATGGGGAATTCTGTTTATCACCTTGATAAGTAGCCGTTGGCACTGGGCTAATGCAGACGGAAATAGCTTAATAAGGGATTTAGATGGAGTTGCTAGGGTGGTATTTTGAATGAATTCTATTACTCTCGCATTTAATCGTACTAATAGTTCCTTGAATTTATCTTCCAGCTCAATGGTTAAATTACCATGTTTACCATTGCTAAATGATATTCCGAGAGGAGATTGTATCGTTTCCGCATCCAGGGAATGAAAGAATTCTCTAAAGCCTAAAATGTAATCACATTTAGTAAATACCAAATAAATTTTTATGGATTTAACCACGGAAGCCATTTCATAGATACGTTCCCTAAGATGAGTTAGAGTTTCATTTAGCAAAGTATTATCTTGGTATAATGCTGGTAAATCTAGTACTGTGATTATTCCAGCGATGGTTGCTTCACCAAAATATTTTAGCAATAAATTGATGAATCCTTGCCAAATGATACTGTTGCGCTGCGTTGCACCATCGGGTTTCGCATAGTTACCCGCTATATCTAGGTAGAGTGCATCCTGGCTAAACCAAAAACTGCAATATTTAGTAGAGACCACGTGGTTAAATTCTCGGTGATTAATATCCCGGAGATTTAGTCCTGACTTACTAAGCAACGTACTTTTCCCAAAGCGTTCGGGACCCAGTATTAAGTACATTGGTAACTTGGTTTTACCCTTAAAATATTCCCTATTTTCTACGATAAAATTTTTAGCTGCCACTACGTGCTCTTTGAGAAGAGCTATTTCTTGCTTGGCAAATTTACTTTCTCTACTATGGGTTCTAATAAATTTCCACTTCATGAATATTGATCCATAATGTAATTTTGATGATTGATAAATTAGCTAGCAGCCATGGATTGTTTTTCAATGCTTTGAATGTAATTACTAATTTCAAAATTATACTTATTTCTAAGATAGCTATCAATTCTTCTGCCATTAATTACGTAGCATAGGCCGTTGAGGGCTACTAATATTATCACGATCGATGATAATATTTTTTTTATTCCGCGATCATGTTGTGGCGGTGAACTTTCTTTTTTTGCTTGTTCGTCATCCCTCGTTGAAACAATATCATTTAGATCCCCATTGCTGCGATGTCTAGCAGCTTGATATAAATTAGTGCGCATCGTTGAAATTTTATTTCTAGTGCTCGTTCTTTTCTCTCTAAATCCCAGCGTAAGACATAGATATAATAATTCTCCTAAATCATTTGATTTTGCTGGCGAAGTATTTTTTAGAAAATGCTCTATTATTTTATGGAACCCCTGGGTGCCGGAATTCTTCGTATGAAAATGATTCAGTAGTTGCTTGGATTTCCAGCCACTACTTTTACCATGGGAACTTGAAATAACGGCGTTGTCTATGGCTACGCATAGAGCATAGCTAGCCGAAGCTATGGTGGTTGAGTCATAATTTGCTAGCCGTGCTTGGTGTTCAAAGGCTTTAATTTCTTGTACCAGATCAAGGAAAAAATTTTCTCGATCATCGGGAAATGGACCATCTTCTAGGAGAGAAATTAGGGTTAGCAGTTGATCGCAGGCTGAAACTAATGGATTAATACCATAATTCGAAGTATAAATATGAGAAAGATAGCCAGGATAGGAGTACCGAGAGCAGTTTAACTTTTCAGCTTGATCTCTAATTTTCAGATTTGTCATAGCTTCCCAGCTGCTGGTCTAAGTTATATAGTTTCAATTTTTTTCGCAGTGTGCTACGGCTCATACCCAGTACCAGAGCGGCATTAGTTTGATGATATTTAACATATTTCATTACGGATTCCAGCAGTGATTTTTCTACCTCTCCAATTACCATATTATATAAACCTACTATGGCATGGCCATCCACATATTTAAAATATTCTGTCAATTCATTGCGCAAGCATTGATCAAGTTCGGATAACTTCCGTGCACTATTTGACATAAACTAGGGTTCTCCTCTAAATAACTGATAAACGATGATTACATGTATGACAAAATTAGCCTAAAGTGAGAACAAATACAAGATGAGAGAGATTTTAAGAAAAAAGTTCTAGTTGGCTTGCATTGGCAGATTTTTTTTCGTAGAATAGCGTCCGAATTTCTAAATATTAAACTGTTAAGAGGCTTTATAATTTATGTATGCAGTTATTGCCACCGGTGGTAAACAATATAGGGTAGCACCTGGAGATACTATCCAGATAGAAAAACTAGAGAATAGTGATGGTGGTAATTCCATCACATTTGAGGAAGTGCTGCTCATTGCCAATGGGACGGAGACAAAAATTGGTGCCCCCTACATTGATGGAGCTAAGGTTCACGCTGATATTTTAGCTCAGAAACGGGGAGAAAAAATTAATATAATTAAATTTCGTCGTAGAAAGCATTATATGAAGAGGCAAGGTCATAGACAGTATGTTACCGAAATAAAAATCAAAGATATCATGGGGTTATAGTCATGGCACATAAAAAGGCTGGTGGGAGTACAAGAAATGGTCGCGATTCTAATGCTAAGAGATTAGGAGTTAAGTTATTCGGTGGTCAAAAGATAAGAGCGGGTAATATTTTAGTTCGCCAACGTGGTACTAAGTTTCATCCCGGAAAAAACGTTGGTCTAGGTAAAGATTATACGCTGTTTGCTCTTAGCGATGGGTTGGTAAAATTTCAATCCCGTGGATTTAAGGGCAAGGTTTTTGTAAACGTTGAAAGCATTTCATAAAATAGATTTCATGCTATTTACCCATGTTTGGTCGCTAGTAGTAAGGTAAAAAGCAAGTTGGCATATTTGTTTGATTTTCTGTCTGAATTAAACAAAACTAAATTAATTTCCCATGAATAGTGAGGTTGACGTCTAAGATCATGGAAAATCATCGCACAAAAAAAACATCGCTCTGTGTTTCCCAACTTCCTCCATGCAACGCAGTATGTCCAGCTGGCGAGGATATTCAGCGCTGGATTTATTGGAGTAAGAAAGGGGAATTTCAAAAATCCTGGAAGACTATTTTAGAAACAAATCCATTTCCCTCGGTTCACGGAAGGATATGCTATCATTATTGTGAAACCAGGTGTAATAGAATTCAATATGATGCCACCGTAGCTATTCATTGCATTGAGCGCTTTGTGGGAGATTTAGCTATTAAGAATGGCTGGCACATGGATATTCCTAAACTGGTCACGGGTAAAAAAGTTTTAATTATTGGTTCCGGACCTGCGGGACTTTCAGCCGCCTACTATTTAAGGTCCCTCGGCCACGAAGTAACCATATATGAGACTCTTTCACGACCCGGTGGTATGATGATGTATGGTATTCCTGCCTATCGTTTACCAAAAGATATTCTATCTAGGGAGATTGAACGCATAATTGCGTTGGGAATAAAAATCATATATAATCATCGCGTTACTGATGTTCTAGCGGAAAAAAAGGCGGGAAATTTTGATGCTATATTTTTGGGAATAGGAGCCCAGGTCGGTAATAACTTAGCCATTAATATAAATACCAGTAATAGAGTAACCTATGCCGTGGATTACTTGCGTGGAGTTATATCCAATAATCCTCTTCCCCTGGGAGAGCACTTAGTTGTCTATGGTGGTGGCAATACGGCCATTGATGTTGCCCGCACTGCGAAGCGCCTGGGGACAAAAAAAATAACAATTGTATACCATCGCACTAGGGATAAAATGTCAGCTTTTAACCACGAAATTAGTGATGCCCGGGATGAAGGTATTGAATTTATATTTTTAAGAAGTATTTTGGAATTTGTGGATAATTTTATTACCGTAGGTATCAATGAACTAGATGCTAGGGGACGTCCTAGGAGTACAGGAAGTAGTGAAAAAATCAGGGCAAGTGCCTTAGTTTTTGCATTGAACCAAATACCGGAAACGGATTTTCTGTGTAGTATTCCCGGCGTTGATGTGCAACCAAGCGGATCCGTGGTGGTAGATAGTTTCTTTATGACTGGGCACCGAGGTATTTTTGCCGGAGGAGATATGATTCCCGGAGAACGCGGCGTAGCCATTGCTGTGGGTGCTGGTAGAAAAGCTGCTTACCACATTAATGCCTATTTACAAGGCTCTGTTTTTATTAAAAAAAGCAACGCTAATCCTGCACTATTTGAGAAGTTGCATATCAGTTCCGATCTTAGCTCCTTTGATAAATTAAATATCGATGAGGAGCCAACGCAGCAAAGTTTAGAGTCAATGCTAGATGTTAATGCTAGAAGCGATTCATTTCAGGAGGTTAGACATGGTTTAGATAGGGATAGAGTAGAACATGAAATCCGTAGATGTTTTTCCTGTGGAAATTGTTTTGGCTGTGGAAAATGCTATAATGCATGTCCCGTTGGAGCCATCGACCACGACCACAATGGCATTGTATCCAAAGTAAATCAGGAGACTTGCATAGGATGTGGTAAATGTTCTAAGATCTGTCCCTGTGGAGCGATGGTCATGGTTGGCAGATAATTTTTAATTAAAATATGGGGTAAATAGGTGATGAATGATAAAAATATGAAAATTATGGATGGAAATGAAGCAGTTGCGTATATTGCTTACCGTGTTACGGAATTGAGTGCTATTTATCCCATCACCCCATCTACATCCATGGGGGAATTGGCCGACCAATGGGCTGCAGATGGTGTAAAAAATATTTGGAATACGGTACCCCAGGTAGTGGAAATGCAAAGTGAGGCAGGGGCAGCGGGAGTACTCCATGGGGCTCTTCAAACGGGATCTCTGGCAACTACCTATACGGCTTCCCAGGGATTGCTACTTATGCTACCAAATATGTACAAAATTGCTGGAGAATTGACGCCGGCAGTTATTCACGTATCTGCGAGATCTCTGGCTTGCCAAGGATTATCAATTTTTGGAGATCACAGTGATGTAATGAGTGCTCGCAGCACTGGTTTTGCTATGCTTGCTTCCAGCAGTGTGCAGGAAGCCCATGATTTAGCATTAGTAGTTCACGCAGCTACTCTGGCAGCGCGGGTTCCATTTATTCATTTTTTTGAAGGGTTTCGAGTTAGCCATGAATTCAACAAAATTAGCTGTCTAAATAATTCGCAAATCAGGGCAATGATAGATGAGGAACTAGTAATTGCCCACAGAAAGCGTGCTCTAAGCCCAGAACATCCAGTAATACGCGGCACGGCTCAAAATCCCGATGTTTACTTTCAGGGAAGAGAAACGGTAAACCCTTACTATGCGTTGGTTCCCTCCATTGTGGAAAGTTATATGAATCGTCTCGCTGAACTTACGGGTAGAAAGTATGGTTTGGTGGAGTACCACGGTGATCCCATGGCGGAACGTATTATTGTTGCCATTGGTTCTGGCACTAAGGCGATTATGCAAGCCGTGGATAGCCTAAGAAAGCAGGGGGAAAAAGTGGGAATGATTAGCATTCGCCTCTATCGTCCATTCCCCATTGAACATTTTATTAAAATTTTACCCCCAAGTACTCTATCCATAGCCGTACTAGATCGTACCAAGGAGCCAGGCTCACTTGGAGAACCACTATATCAAGATGTTTTAACGGTAATTTCAGAATCTCTAGGCCAGGGTAATTTAAAGCTAAGCCACGGAGGCTATCCAAAAATTATTGGCGGTCGCTACGGTTTATCTTCCAAGGAATTTACTCCTGCCATGGCTCGAGCGGTATTTGATGAACTAAAAATGGCAAATCCTAAAAATCATTTTACCATAGGTATACATGACGATGTAACTAATTCTAGTTTAGCCTATGATTCCAGCTTTACTACCAGGGATTCCCAAGAAAAGACAGCTATTTTCTATGGTTTAGGCTCCGATGGTACCGTTGGTGCCAATAAGAACACCATAAAAATTATTGGCAATGAAACGGAGCTCTATGTTCAGGGTTACTTTGTCTATGATTCAAAAAAGGCTGGTTCTAAAACTATCTCCCATCTACGCTTTTCACCTAACCAAATTAATGCTCCCTACTTGATAAGTGAAGCAGATTTCATTGCTTGCCATCAATTTGGTTTCATAGAATCAGATTTGATGTTAGCTAATGCTAGTGTAGGCGCCACATTTCTATTAAATAGCCCCTTCGGTGTAAATGAAATTTGGGATCACTTACCTCGGGTAGTGGCTGAAAAAATCATTGAAAAGAAAATAAAATTTTATGTTATCGATGCTTACAAAGTAGCTAGAGAAACTAGGATGGGAGCAAGAATTAACACCATAATGCAGACCTGTTTTTTTGCCATATCTGGAATTTTGCCACGGGAAGATGCGATTAATAAAATCAAAGATGCCATTGTAAAAACTTATAAGCGCAAGGGGGAGGAGGTAATTAAACAAAATTTTGCCGCCGTTGATCAAACCCTTGCGAATTTATTCGAAGTTCAAGTTCCTGCGAAGGTTTCGGCAACAGCCCATGAATTGGTTCCGATAATTAGCGACAGAGCTCCAAGCTTTGTTAAAAATGTTATTGCTACCATCATGGCGGATCGTGGCGAAGAACTTCCCGTTAGCGCCTTACCGATAGATGGTACCTATCCAACGGCAACCACTAAATGGGAAAAGCGCAATGTTTCTCAATACGTTGCTGAATGGAATAGTGAGCTTTGCATTCAGTGCGGACAATGTGGTTTAATTTGTCCCCATGGAGCCATACGTTCTAAGCACTTTAGTGCCGCAGAACTGCAGTCAGCTCCCGGAGGTTTTTACACTGCAAAGTGTCGAGTTAAGGAATTTGCTGATGATCAATTTAGATTGCAGGTATACATAGAAGATTGTACTGGTTGTGGTTTATGCAAGGAAGTTTGTCCTGCTATGAACAAAGATGATCGTAGCATCAAAGCTATCATGTTAACCTCTAAGGCTGAACGTTTAGATAATGAACGGAAAAATATTGAATTTTTTGAAAATATTCCCTATATAGTAAAGAGTGAAATTGATGCAAATAATGTTAGGAATTTACAATATTTGCAGCCCTATTTCGAATTTTCCAGTGCCTGTGCAGGATGCGGCGAGACTCCCTATGTTAAACTCGTTAGTCAGTTGTTCGGAGATCGCATGGTGGTTGCCAATGCTACGGGATGCTCCTCCATCTACGGCGGTAACTTACCCACAACTCCTTGGTGCTGTGATGCTCATGGCCATGGTCCCGCCTGGTCAAATTCCCTCTTTGAAGATAATGCTGAATTTGGCTATGGTTTTAAAGTATCGGAAGATAAACAACGGGAATTAGCTGTGGAGTTACTGCGTAGTTTCGCTGAGCAGGTAGGTGATCAATTAGTTGATGAAATTATTAATGGCATGGCTAAAAGGGATGAAAAGTCTATCGCTCGACAAAAAGCCATGGTGAAAGAATTGCGACAAAAATTGTCAGCCGTGGAAGGTGAGCGTGCTCAGCATCTGGCCATTTTGTCTGAACATTTAGTGAATCATAGCGTTTGGATAATTGGTGGTGATGGTTGGGCCTATGATATTGGCTACGGAGGTTTGGACCATGTTTTAGCTGGGGATCGCAATGTAAATGTCTTGGTATTGGATACCGCTGTTTATTCAAATACCGGTGGACAAGCATCTAAGTCAACACCGCGTGCTGCCATAGCGAAATTTGCAACTTCAGGTAAATCCATGGCACGCAAGGATCTTGGTATGATTGCCATGACCTATGGTGGTGTTTACGTTGCTCAAATATCTCTTGGTGCTAACCCCGCTCAGGCAATCAAAGCCATTGCGGAAGCGGAAAGTCATGATGGACCTTCCTTAATTATTGCCTACAGTCATTGCATCGCCCATGGCTATAATTTAAATCGTGGCATTGAGCAGCAAAAGATGGCGGTAAATAGTGGCTATTGGCCATTGTATCGCTATAATCCTCAGCGCTTGGTAGAGGGCTTAAATCCGTTTCAGCTTGATTCCAAAGAGCCAACCGTTACCATTCGCGACTATGCATATAATGAACCTAGATTCAATGCCCTAGTATCTCAACATCCTGAACGAGCTGAGGAATTGTTGGCGCAGCTTCAGAGCGACGTTAACAGAAGTTGGCAGAAATATAAAGCTATGGCAGAAAAGGTAAGTTAATATATTTTACATAAAATTTGCATTAATATGCAATTTATTCGAGGGTTGCACAATCTACGTTTACCAGTTACCAATGGTTACATAGCAACCATTGGTAATTACGACGGTTTACATCTGGGTCATCAAAGTGTAATTAATACTCTGACTTCTCTGGCAAAAAAAAATAACCTACCAAGTTTAGCTATAATTTTTGAACCGCAGCCCAGGGAGTTTTTTACCAGTAATAGTAGTAATAGAATATCTACTCTTAGGGAAAAATTATGTCTTCTAAATTACTATGGGGTTAATGTGGTGCTGCTATTGAATTTTAATCATTTTCTAGCTTCACAAAGTGCGCAGGAATTTATTACCAATGTTTTGGCAATGAAATTGAATATTAAGCATTTGGTTGTCGGAGATGACTTCGCTTTCGGGCAGGGTAGGCAAGGAGATTTTAATTTATTAAAAAAATACACGGACGATCTAGGCATTGCACTTACTCAAATGGATACATTTAAAATAAATGGTACCAGGGTTAGCAGCAGCCTAATTAGGGAACACATGACCATGGCCGATGGCATGGATCAAATTTCTACTCTATTGGGGCACAGCTACGGGGTCATTGGCAAAGTTGTTCATGGTAATCATTTTGGACGCACTCTAGGGTTTCCTACGGCTAACATATACCTTAGAGATCGAAGGCTACCATTTAGAGGAGTGTATCTAGTAGGTGTTAGTGGCATAGCTAAAAAATACTACGGTATTGCTAATTTTGGAGTGCGGCCAACTTTTGCATCCCATGCTCCACCATCACTGGAGGTTCATCTACTAAATTTTCAGGGAAATTTATATGGTAAATATCTTTTAGTAGAATTTTATAAAAAAATCAGAGATGAAAAATGCTTTACTTCCAAGGAAGCTCTAGTGCAACAAATTAGGAATGACAAAAAGATCGCTAAAACTCTGTTGCCATCTTATTAAGTAATATACTGCCCCTTGAAATCTTAGGCGAGAATACCAATATACTTATCATTAGGCAATTTGGAGAAAAATCATGGCAAAAATTATAGGCATAGATCTTGGTACTACAAATTCATGTGTAGCAATTCTGGAAAGCGGAGGCAGTGTAAAAGTAATTGAAAATAGCGAAGGTCATCGTACTACCCCTTCCATCGTAGCTTTTACTAAGGGTAATGAAACCATTGTTGGGGAGCCAGCTAAGAGACAGGCGGTGACTAATCCTAAAAATACCTTTTTTGAGATAAAGAGATTAATTGGTCGTAAATTTACCGATGAAGTAGTGCAACGCGATGCGAAAATTGTACCCTATGCCATAGCTAAAGCGGATAACGGTGATGCCTGGATTGAAGCCAATGGCAAAAAAGTTGCCCCACCGCAAATTTCCGCAGAAATTTTAGTAAAGATGAAAAAAACGGCGGAAAGCTATCTGGGAGAAGAGGTAAAGGAAGCAGTAATTACGGTCCCGGCTTATTTTAATGATTCCCAGCGGCAAGCGACGAAAGATGCTGGAAGAATTGCTGGGTTAGAGGTTAAAAGAATTATCAATGAACCCACCGCAGCTGCACTTGCCTATGGCATGGATAAAAAAAGTGGAGATGCAAAAATAGCTGTCTATGATCTGGGTGGCGGAACGTTCGATGTTTCAATTATAGAGATAGCAGAGGTTGATGGAGAACATCAATTTGAAGTGTTAGCTACCAACGGTGATACTTTTCTCGGTGGTGCAGATATAGATTTACGTTTAATAGATTTTTTAGTGGATGAGTTTAAAAAAGAGAGTGGTATTAATTTACATAATGATCCTCTGGCATTACAGCGATTAAAGGAAGCAGCAGAGAAGGCTAAGATAGAATTATCTTCTACCCAGCAAACCGATGTAAATTTACCATATATTACTGCCGATTCTTCAGGGCCAAAGCACTTAAATCTTCGCATTACCCGAGCAAAACTAGAATCTTTGGTAGAGGATTTGCTTGAGCGAACCATTGCTCCATGTAGGACAGCAATTAAGGATGCAGGTATTGATGCTAAGGATATCGATGAAGTTATCCTAGTAGGTGGTCAAACAAGAATGCCCAAGGTACAAGAGATTGTTAAAAATATCTTTGCTAGGGAACCTAGAAGGGATGTTAATCCCGATGAAGCAATAGCCGTTGGTGCTGCGATTCAAGCTGGAGTATTGGCAGGTACCGTAAAGGATGTGCTTCTTTTGGATGTAACTCCTTTATCCCTAGGTATTGAAACTTTGGGAGGAGTGATGACCAAATTAATTGAAAAAAACACTACCATTCCCACTAAAATTTCCCAGGTGTTTTCGACGGCTGCAGATGGACAAACAGCGGTTACCATTCATATACTACAGGGAGAACGTGAAACAGCTGTTAATAATAAGTCCCTAGGTAGGTTTGATTTGGCTGATATTGCTCCTGCTCCTCGGGGGGTACCACAAATAGAAGTTACCTTTGATATTGATGCCAACGGTATACTGCATGTCTCTGCTACTGACAAAGCTACGGGTAAAGCTCAATCTATTGTAATTAAAGCTTCCAGCGGTTTATCCGAAGAGGAAATTAAGAGAATGGTGAAAGATGCTGAAGAAAATAAGGAGGCTGATCGTAAATTTCAAGAATTAGTAGTGGTACGCAATCACGCCGACAGTATGATTCATGCTACGGAAAAATCTATGAAAGACTTAGGTAGCGAAATTCAAGAAGATGAAAAATCTAAAATTGAGGCAGCCATTGCCGCTCTAAGAGAAGTTATTAGCGGCGATGATAAGAATGCCATAGAGGAAAAAACTAAGCAACTTCTTGAAGCTTCATCTAAAATGGCGGAAAGGGTTTATGCTAAAAAAGCGCAAACAGATTCTACTAATTCAGAAAATATAAAGGGCCAGCATGGAGAAGGTGATACCAGTGGAGCAACTGAAGGGGCAGCTTCAGAAAGTAATGGAGGGGAAAAAGTAGTAGATGCTGAATTTACTGAAGTTAATGGAGAAGATAAGAAATAGCTTATAACCTATCGTATATTAACTTAATATTATTTTGAATTTAGTTCACTAAAAGAGGATGCATGACACAAAAAAGCTACTATGATATACTTGGTATCTCTAAGGGTGCATCCGCTGATGAAATTAAAAAAGCCTATCGTCGTTTGGCGATGAAATTTCATCCCGATCGTAATCAAAATAATAAGGAAGCGGAGAGTAAATTTAAGGAAGTTCAAGAGGCCTATGCTGTTTTGTCAGATGATAAAAAACGTTCTCTCTATGATCAACTAGGTCATGAAAATTTTGAAAATGCTGCTAAAAATGGTGGCGCTGGTGCCCATGGTTTTAGCGGGGGATTTGGTGGTTTTGAGAATGTGGGGGATATCTTTGGTGATATTTTTGGCAATATTTTCAATGAAGCTAGATCCGGAGAAAGAAAATCTAACCGCGCTACCCGAGGTCATGATCTATTAGTTGGTGTGAAGATTACCTTAGAGGAGAGTGTGTTTGGTGTTACTAAGATTATAAATATCCAGCGCTTAGCAAATTGTCATGAATGCGGAGGAAGTGGTGCGCGCAAAGGATCTAAACCGGAAAAATGCAAACATTGCCATGGCAGCGGTCAAATACATCTACAGCAAGGTTTTTTTTCCATACAGCAAACTTGTCCTAGCTGTCGTGGGGCAGGGGAGGTAATTGCTGATCCCTGTACCAACTGCCATGGTAGAGGACAAAATAGAATAGCTAAGAAACTATCCATTAAAATTCCAGCAGGCATTGACAATGGTGATCGAGTTCGCCTCGGAGGAGAAGGTAATGCCGGTACCCATGGAGCTGCCACCGGCGATCTCTACGTTGAAGTTACGGTAATGCCGCACAAGATATTTAGACGCAATGGGTTAGATTTGCACTGTGATTTACCCATAACATTTACTAGCGCTACGCTTGGTGATGAATATGAAATTCCTACTCTAGATGGCAAAGTTAAATTGAAAATTCCAGCGGAAACTCAATCAGGTAAAGTATTACGTCTATCTGGAAAAGGTATCAAAGGGTTACGAGGTGGCTTAGGAGATTTATTCTGTACTATTAAAATTGAAACCCCCATTAATCTAGATAATGAGCAGAAGGAATTACTACGTAAATTTGATGAACTATTAGCAAAGGATCGTAAAAAACACAGTCCCCTTTCACGCAATTGGTTTAATACCGTTAGAGATTTTTTTACAAAGTTTTCTTGACCGCTCTCAAGTTTACTGATACTAAAAGGGTAATCAGTGTATATTATCCAGGGGAGAAAAATTAGAGCCATGGCTAAAGAAGATCATATTGAAATGGAAGGGAGCATAGTGGAAACTTTGCCTAATACAATGTTTCGTGTCCAATTAAAAAATGGTCACATTATCACCGCTCATATTAGTGGCAAAATGCGTAAAAACTATATTCGTCTACTCACCGGTGATACGGTTATTGTGGAACTTACGCCCTATGATCTCAGTAAGGGTAGAATAACCTATCGCTCCATTGAGAGGAAAAAAGGTTAATTTCCATAGTAAATTCTAACAAACAATTTGTTGCCGTTGGGCTATCGGGAGGCGTTGATTCCAGTGTAGCCGCTTTGCTGCTGCAAAAGCAAGGCTACCATGTGGAAGCTGTGTTTATGCAAAACTGGCAAGACGGTGAAGAGTGTAATATTGCTCAAGATTTAGAAGATGCTCAGAAAGTTTGTGACCGACTAAAAATAAAACTGCACTTAGCAAATTTTTCCCAAGAATATTGGCACCATGTATTTAAATATTTCCTCGATGAATGCGCCGCTGGTCGCACTCCCAACCCTGATATATTGTGCAATCGGGAGATTAAGTTTAATTCATTTTTGAAGTATGCTCAAAACATGGGGGCAGATTATATTGCTACGGGCCACTATGCACGGTTAAATATAGTAAATCACCACAATATTCAACTTTTAAAAGGCCTCGATGAAAATAAGGATCAAAGCTATTTTTTACATCAGTTAAATCAAGGGCAGCTGCAATATACTCTATTTCCTCTAGGCGAATTAGTTAAAGATAAAGTACGCCAATTGGCTAGGGAAGCTCAGTTGGCTAATTGTCAAAAAAAAGATAGCATGGGGATTTGCTTTATCGGGAAGCGAAATTTTAGAAATTTCCTTAGGGAATATCTTTTGACTAGACCAGGTAATATAGTTACTCGAGAAGGAAAGGTCATGGGGCGTCATGAGGGATTAATGTTCTACACCATTGGTCAACGAAAAGGCATCGGTATCGGTGGCCAAACCTTATTGCCCGAAGCACCTTGGTACGTTGCAGTAAAAGATAGTGCGGACAATTCCTTAATAGTAACCCAGAGCAAAGATGATTTAGATTTGTTTAATGATCGTTTGATTTGCCATGAAGTTCATTGGATATCCATGGAGGAGCCATCCTTTCCTCTACATTGTACTGCTAAAATCAGATATCGGCAACGCGATGAACAATGCACAGTTACGAAAATGGAGGGAGAGATTATCAAGTTTTTAGTGAAATTCAAAAATAAACAATGGGCCATTACTCCGGGACAATCCATTGTATTTTACCATGGGGATGAATGTCTAGGTGGTGCCATTATAGAAAAAAATGCCAAATAAAGTTAACAATAGAGAAATAGTGGTTAAATCGATTGTAACACCATCGAAATTACCGGGGATGGAGTATGTAATTAATCCCTATCGAGGTTGCTACCATGGATGTAAATATTGCTACGCGCAATTTATGCAGCGTTTTACAAAGCATGGAGAAAAATGGGGGGATTTTGTTGATATCAAAGCAAATGCCGTGGAGTTATTATCTTCTCAAGGTAAAAAAAAATATATCAATAGATCCATTACCTTTGGTTCCGTTACAGACCCCTATCAGCCACTGGAAGAAAAATATTGTCTAACTAGGAAATTATTAGAGCAATTGCTAGCAGTTCAACCTAGGCTGTTAATTATTACTAAATCATCGCTTGTAATGAGAGATATAGAAATATTGAAGAAATTTAAATTTTGTACCGTAGCTATCTCTTTGGCATTGACCAATGAAGAGAACAGAAAGATCCTAGAGCCCCGAGCAACCGCTATTCAAGAAAGAATTTTAGCTCTACAGCAACTTCATTTCCATGGCATAGCTACGGTACTATTTTTATCACCTATATTACCTCATATTACCGATTGGAAAAATCTAGTGTTAAAAACACAGCAATGTATATCTGAGTATTGGTTTGAGAATATAAATCTTTATCCAGCAATTATTAAGGATTTATCTTTGGCCTTAGATCAAATACAGTCAGGATTAGGTAAAATATATCGTTCCGGTATATATTCTCCGGGAAGTAATTATTGGCAATCTATGAAAATGGCCATAGAATCATTTTGCCATGAACACGGTTTTAATCATAGAATATATTTTCATTAGTTACGAAATAGAAAATTAAATGGAAGTAATAATTATGAAAAAAGGATCCGAAGATTGGTTTGTTAATCGCATGGTACTAAGAAATAGTTTTAATGAATGGGGAGGAAAATGGGAACAACTTATAGTGGACCCCGTTGTCAAGACCAGTAATTGTCAAAAATAAGAAGTATAATCCTCTTGGTGTTAAATAAAGTTATTACCATTTTCTCACCCATCATACACAACCCATGGTGTCTTATAACCCAAGGCTTGATGCGGCC
>JAVBML010000030.1:0-23005 GCA_031552655.1 Gammaproteobacteria bacterium | reverse complement strand
TTGTGGCGTTCAGTAAAATATGAAAGCGTTTATCTTAATGAATGGGAGACAGTACAAGAAGCCCGAATGGGTCTGAAGAAATATTTTGAGTTTTATAATCTAGAAAGGCCGCATCAAGCATTGGGTTATAAGACACCATGGGTTGTGTATGATGGGTGAGAAAATGGTAATAACTTTATTTAACACCAAGAGGATTATACTTCTTATTTTTAACAATTCTTGGGCTTGACAACAGGGTCCACTATACTAGTTAACATTAATTTATCTGTTAACCATTCTCTATATTTATCTCGATTTAAAAAGAGTTCATCTATATCAGCCAATGCTTTTTGATGTATACCTAAGGCACCTAAAACTATGCCACGTTCAAATAATAGTTTAGGCGTATTAGTACCTTCACTTAGCCAATCAGCATATATTTCCGGATAATCAAGAATTTTGCTATAGCTATTTGATGCTTCTTGAATTCTGTTTAAACCAAGAAGTATCTGTGCCTGTCTTGAATAAAGCTCTGCACGTTTATATGGATCTCCGGAAATTTCCGGAGAATGAAGAGCCTCGTCTATATATCTTAAGAGGAATTCTTGTAAGGAAACTTCTGTCCCATCTTTCATCAAATGAGTATATAGTAGTGTATTTGTATAGAAAGGTACTTTAGCTTCGCCGGCACCAATAGCAAGTATATCTAAAATCATACTACGTAATGCTGCTGTAGTCATTCGCCTATTAGAAACTTGCAACCACTGTTCATATCTTTCTGGATTATTAATAAGAATCTCGCTAATGTCCACTAAAGCTTCTGGATATTTTTCAAGCGCAAATAAAGCTTTTACTCTAAGATAAAGAGCGTCAGCATGATTACTAGAATTTTGCAGCCATCGTTTGTGTTGATTTGAGGAAGTTAGAATTTTATTTACTAAAGTTAACGCTTCTTCATATTTTTTAGCATCTAAAGCAGCTTGTCCTTGCTTTAAATATTCCGATGCACGGCTCTGCGCCCATCTCGCTGTAATATTTTCCATTTCTCTAGAATTCGCTTCTCCTATTTCTAGGATTTTTTGTTTAAATTCTCGCTCTATTTTTTCAATGAAGCGTACAATCTCTGGGGCAGATTCATAAAGTTTTTTAATAACGATGAAGAGATTTTCATAGAACTTGGTTTGATTCCTAAAGTCAGTTCCCACGATATCCCCTCCTATTCCCGAAGGAAAAGCTCCTAGCGCCACAATATTACCATTATCATCTCTTACATCTGCAAACGATCCTGCAAGTAACACCTTAACAAGTGCCTTTGGGTTACTAAGAACTCTATTGATAATCATTTGCATTTCTTGATTAACCACGGATCCTTTATTATCTTCCCACTTCTTTCTTAATTCTGGAGTACCAATTACTACGATGTGTTCATCTTTATTAATAAAATCGGTGAAACGCGCTATACTTCCATGTTGATTATCATTCACATCAAGGTGAACTTTTAGCCCCGCCTCACTTAAATATTTATAGAGATTATATACCCACATGACATGTCCAGCATGGCCCCAAGCATAGCTAATAAAACAAGTTGCTAGCTGAGGTGGCAGTGCTGGTATTTGGGCCAAAAGGTGCAATAATACATCTTCCAATGCTTCTTGCCGTAATTCTTCTACGGTTACTACGAATGGGTAGGCATAGCATTCTTCTATATCTCTGAGAATATCAGCTATTGTAAAATCTTTATCACTTCGATGTCTAAACAATTCTTTTTTATCTTCAAATACTTTTTTACTATCCTCAAAGTATCTGACTAATTGCTGCTTATATTTCCCTATGCTGACTTTATCTGATAAATGCGCTAACTTAACCATTTCTTCAATTCTATTACTAAAATCAGCCAAAAATTCCTTGGTTAGTCTTTTTAGATCTTCATTCTGAATAGTATCAGCTATGGCAACTTCTTCATCTATGGTGTTTGCCAGACGCTGGATACGCCGCTCAATTATTTTAACTGATTCACGAGTAAATTGGCCCACAGCTCCGCTATCATCATAGCTACCCACGGCTGAAGTTTGTGCAGCATTTAATATACTCTGATGTCTTGCCCGCGCAACATTAATGTCAAAGTTCTTAGAGGGCAAAGAACCATCTGTCTCAACCAATTGCCTTAGAATTTCCACAATCCATGGGCCACAATTATAGCCATCATCTTGGAACCTTATCTCTGGGTTTATAATTTCCGCCATGGGATATTGTCTATGCAAAATTTGCACTAGTGCCTCTGGGATTGGATGCCCAAATGGGTCTATATAGGTAATTATAGGCGTAGAATTGGCTGCCATGGGGCCAGGACGATGGATATGCAGAGCTGTCTAGTGATTGCCAGCGTATCCTTCGCCATTAGGATTAAAAGTGCCAAGATTAATAGGTAATATTATGGTCGAAGCATGCTCTAACTCTCTAAGCTGCGCTTCTCTATCTCTAAGATTTTCTGCCGCTGTAGCTCCTTCCCTTTGAGCCAGACTAATCGCATGCATCAATCCCTCACCTACTTTAGTACCTACATAACGCTGTAACAATGTATTAATCTCATCATCATTATACCAATGGGTATCGCCAGACAAAGGCCTAGATTCGGCTTGTGGTAGATTATCAAGTGATAATTGATCCACTTTCGATGATATTTCCGCTGCAATTGATAAAGCACTTTTTCCAGCTAATATATCTTGATCCCGCAACTTGGTAGAATTTGCTTGCACAATGCCTGCTCGCAATACTATTTCCTTTGCTTTTTCTAGAGAGTTTTTAGCAACTTCAATTAGGCGCAAACTAAAGCTATTTAACTTATTTTTATTTTTTAACTCTACTAATATTTCTGCTAGTTCTTCAGAAAATTCACCAGCTTTAATTATAATATGAATTATACATACGTTATCACGATTATCACGCGTTAAAACTGTCCCTCTTTCTAAGATCTCTAAGCTGCTAGCTATTTTTTCGAGATAATCACTATATAATAACATTTCCAATATTTTTTCATCTTTTCCTAACTCTATTTTCTCTAATAAATTTATAATTTTGCCATCTAGTGGTGGTGAGCCCACTCTCATCATTCCTACAGTAATCACATTATCCTGATTGCTAAAAGAATGTGGATACTTATCATATTCTGTACCTGAATAGGGTAGAAAACCCTTTTCAATGTCACAGTCTGTTAGCTGATAGCCTTTCCCCCAAACTTCTTTACTTAAATAATCACTACTATGAAAATACTTACTGTCTTTATAAGAATTATATAAATGATCAAACTTTAGTTTATGAGATGGCGCATTTCCTATTGTAAAATAACTATCCATTAAATAATTACTTAGACCAAATTTGATTCCCAATAGTAACTTACTAGATAATCCTTCGCTTGGATTACCTGATAGGATAGGAAGAGGTAAATTTCTGTTGTTGTTAGTTGAAAGTAAATTCGCTAGCCATGCTCTAATATTTTGCCAACTGATATTTCCTTGCAGGTCGTTTCTTTCTTCACTAGGGCCGGTACCACTGGAAGATTGTTCTTGATGATTCTGAACATTTTTATCATCATTATTTTCATCCAAGGCAAATAGTTTTATTGGCAACAATAGAGGCAATAAAATCAACATTGACGAATATAATATCTTCTTAGAATGAAACATATACTTTCTCCTTAGCAGAAAATTATTGTCTATTTTTTTTAGAAACTACAAAACCAACTACAATCTTTCAAAGGTAGCTTAAATGAATAAGCTATTTTTCTCAACTAGCTAAAAATAAATTTACTTTATACATAACATCGTTTACTTTTACCGTCAGATATTTTAATATGTTATGGATAAACTAAATAGCGCTTATATTATGTCAACGATAGCTACAAATGATTTCAAAAATGGAGTAAAGGTCATCCTAGATGGCGATCCCTGCAGCATTTTAGAGAATGAATATGTCAAACCTGGTAAAGGGCAGGCATTTAACCGAGTAAAATTAAGAAATTTAAAAACTGGTCGCGTTCTAGAAAAAACATTTAAATCGGGAGATACTCTGGAAGCGGCGGACGCCCTAGATGTAGAACTTCAATATCTCTACAACGACGGCGAACATTGGCATTTCATGTCCCCCACTACCTACGAACAATACGCCATCGAAAGAGAGATCATTGGTGATAACACAAAATGGCTAAAGGAACAGGATCTCTGCATGGTAACACTGTGGAACAATAGTGTCCTTGCGGTAACTCCACCAATTTTTGTGCTCCTAAAGGTTACGGATACCGACCCCGGCCTCCGAGGAGACACAGCCACGGGTGGTAGCAAGCCAGCTACCATGGAAACCGGTGCCGTGGTAAAAGTTCCCCTTTTTATTAACGTGGGAGAGTTACTAAAAATAGATACCAGAACTGGTGAATATATCTCCCGTGGCAAATAGTTTTAGTAATTCTTTAGAACTACGAGCACAAATTTATAACTACATAAGGTTTTTTTTCCTCCAAAGAAAAGTATTGGAAGTTGAAACCCCATTGTTATTATCCGAAGCGAATCCTTCTCCTTATCTCGACAACTTTAGCTGTGATAATTTATATCTACAAACTTCTCCCGAAATAGCTATGAAATACCTTCTAGCTCGGGGAAGCGGAGATATCTATCAGCTATGTAAAGCATTTCGCAAAAATGAGCGCGGTAGAATACATAATCCTGAATTTACTATCTTAGAGTGGTACCGCATCAATTTTGATCACCATAAACTAATGGATGAAGTGGAGGAATTAATCAAACCACTACTAAAATCAGAGATAGCCGCTAGATACACCTACCAAGAAGTATGTGAAAAATTCATGGGCATTAATCCCCATGAAACCTCCCTGAAAGAAATAAAATTCACTGCCAAAAAAAACAATATTACCATACAAGAACTAGAAAATGATGAAGATAGTTGGATGCAGTTACTATTTACTC
The DNA here is from genome assembly GCA_031552655.1 of Gammaproteobacteria bacterium. Taxonomy (GTDB): domain Bacteria; phylum Pseudomonadota; class Gammaproteobacteria; order UBA9339; family UBA9339; genus CAZTPH01. The sequence continues at coordinate 18,050 of JAVBML010000030.1, read as the reverse complement.
ATCTGGTGGAACCACAGCTTCCATGGGATATGCCAATTTTTGTTTACGATTTTCCAGTTAACCAAGCAATGCTAGCCAGGATACACCAAAATAAATATCCTCTAGCCTCAAGATTTGAATTGTACTATCGTGGTATTGAATTGGCCAATGGTTTTCACGAACTCAATGATGCCAAAGAACACAGTAAAAGATTTACTCAAGATTTAGTCAAAAGAAAAAATCTTAAATTACCGCCAGTAAACATAAGTGACCAATTTATATCTACGGTAGCAAAACTTCCAAATTGTTCCGGCGTAGCTATGGGCATAGATAGATTAATTTTACTGATTGCTAATGCTAAATCCCTAGATGAAATTATGCCTTTCAGATAAAAATCTCCCCATGCAAATAGCATTACATGGAGAGATTTGGCAAAATTTACCTACTAATGGTTAGAATGTTTTTCAGGTGCGAGTATCTTATAATCTTCACCACCAACATTCCAAATGGGGATTAAAAATATAATGGCTAGAACGCAGGCCGCCAATAGCATGACAAATCCTGCATCCCATCCCCAATACTTAACTACGTACCCCATGAGTATACTGGCACATACTGTGCCTCCCATGTAACCAAAAAAACCGGTCAATCCCGTAGCAGTTCCCACAGCTTTTTTATAGACCACATCCACAGCCTGCATGCCAATAAGCACTACGGGCCCATAGATGAGAAACCCTATGGCAATCAACGCTATGTTATCTACAATATAGTGTCCTGGAGGATTAAGCCAGTAAAGTAAAATAGCAAAAATCGCCAGAGCAGTGGAAATAATAATTACGGGAGTCCTTCTGTTACGAAAAAATTTATCGCTGATGTAGCCACAGAGCATCATGGCAGGAATACCAGCCAATTCGAATAGCAACATGGCAATAACCTGACCCTTAAAATTAAATCCCTTAACCTTGTTTAAATAGAGAGGAATCCAGCTGGCAACACCAAAGCGAACAAAGTACACAAATATATTAGCAAAGGAGAGATACCAAATGGCTCGATTGTTAAATATATGTTTAAAAAATATCTCCTTCGCCGATAGTTCCTCCTCTTCCACGATTTCCTTTGTTACATCCTTTTTTCTATCTTCGCGTAAATAATTTTTACTGTGATAGTCTTCGATTGAAGGTAAACCAACAGATTGCGGCGTATCCTTTACCGTTAATAAAACCAAAATGGTGCAAAGCATCACCACGCTAGCGGGGATATAAAATATGCTCTGCCACTGCCCAAAGAGAGAGCCAAAAACATTTACAGCCAGCAGTGCCAAAGGAGCAACCAAGCACCCACCCAGGTTATGTGAAATATTCCAAGCAGACATTACCAAGCCTCGCTCCTTTACGGAATACCAATGAGCCAATACTCTAACACAGGGAGGATAACACATACCATTACCCCAGCCATTAACAAACATTAAAATAAACATAATAACAATGCTGAGGCTAACTCCATAGATGGTAATATTACTATCGTAAACGGGACCACACAAACCAAAAACGATGCAAGCTAAAGCGGGAACAATTAACCCCGTTGCGAGAAAATATTTTGGATTACTTCGATCGGAAACATTACCCATTAAAAATTTACTGAACCCATAGGCCATGGAAAATGCAGTTAAAACCACTCCCAATTGTCCCGTATCAAAATTATAGGTATCAACCAAGTGAGGCATGGCAAGGGAAAAAAGAGCACTGCGAACTAAATAGGAGGCTCCATACCCTAAAAATATTCCCGTAAAAATCATCCATCTGTATCTACGATAGGCTCCATCAATTTGTCCACTTGGTAACTGGGGTATAGCTTTTGGTGGAGCAAACAGCCTAGACAAACTTTTAAAAAAAAGCATGAGTATATACCTCTCTGTGTATTCACGGAATTAAAAATAACTAGGCCATTGTAACAAAAGAACAATAAAAATCTACTGGCAATTATCCTCCCCTACTAATACCATCGCGCCATGCAACTTCGGCATATCCAAAAAAGCCATTGCAACTTTCCTAAACATTAAATCTAAAATGTACTATATCTCCATCGCGCATGATGTATTCTTTACCTTCCATACGCAGTTTACCATGTTCCTTAGCGCCCTGCTCACCGCCGTGGCCCACATAGTCATCGTAGGAAATTACTTCGGCACAAATAAAGCCCCGGGCAAAGTCACTGTGAATAACCCCTGCCGCTTCGGGAGCTTTTGCTCCTCGCACAATGGTCCAAGCTCTAACCTCCTGAACTCCCGCTGTAAAATAGGTTTGCAATCCTAAAATATCGTAGCCCGCTCTAACGACGCGATCCAATCCTGGTTCTGCTAAACCAAGATCGGCTAAAAAAATTTCACGATCTTCATCGCTTAGCGACGCTAGTTCCGATTCTATGGTGGCACAAATAGTAACCACCCTCGCCTTTTCTTTCAATGCCAACTCCCTTAACCGATGCAGATAGGGATTATCATAAAAATGCTTTTCATCCACATTGGCTATATAAAGTATGGGTTTAGCAGTCAAGAGCGCAAGAGGGTTAATATACTTTTTCCATTCTCCTAGATTATCCATTAGCCTAATGGCAACTCCCTGGTCCAACGCACGGCGTACCTGCTCCAATGCCGCTATCTCCGCTAGTACCTCTCGATTACCAACTTTCGCTACCTTACTAAGTCGACTGAGAACACGATCAATGGTATCGATATCCGCCAAAATAAGCTCCGTATTAATAGTTTCAACGTCCGCTTCAGGATTGACCTTACCGGCCACGTGAACAATGTCACTATCTTCAAAGCATCTAACAACGTGAGCTATGGCTTGGGTTTCCCTAATATTAGCTAAAAATTTATTTCCCAATCCCTCACCCTTAGCGGCCCCCTTTACCAATCCTGCAATATCTACGAACTCTACCACAGCAGGTAGAACTCGCTTGGGCTTAACCAAATCTGCTATTTTATGCAACCGTTTATCAACAACGGGGACCATTCCCACATTGGGATCAATGGTACAAAAGGGATAGTTAGCAGCGGCAACCTGAGCCCTAGTTAGAGCATTAAAAACCGTAGACTTACCAACGTTAGGTAGTCCCACTATGCCACATTTAAATCCCATATGATTTTACCTTATTAAATTTTATAGTACCGGATTAAATTTCAGCTAAATTTCCCTTGGTTTCTAGCCAATGTCGACGATCCGCTGCGCGGCGCTTTGCCAAAAGCATGTCCAATAAATTATCCGTACCATCTCCATCATCAATGGTTAGTTGTACTAATTTACGGGCATCGGGTAACATGGTGGTTTCCCTTAGCTGTATGGGATTCATTTCTCCCAATCCCTTGAAACGTTGAATATTAATGGAAACATTTTTATTTTTTTCCCCGAGATGATCCAGAATATTATCCTTTTCCTCCTCATCCAAAGCATAGAAAACCTCTTTACCAAAATCTATGCGATAGAGTGGCGGCATGGCGACATAAAGGTGGCCAGCTTTAACCAAGGCACTAAAGTGACGCATAAACAGAGCACAGAGCAAAGTAGCAATGTGCAAACCATCGAAATCAGCATCGGCAAGTATGCAAACCTTACCGTAGCGTAAACTATCTAAACTGGAAGAACCTGGGTTCATACCCAGGGCAACGGCAATGTCATGAACTTCCTGGGAAACAAGCACTTTTTCTGATTCTATTTCCCAGGTATTTAAAATTTTACCACGGAGAGACATGACCGCTTGCAGCTCTCTATCCCTCGCCTGCTTAGCGGATCCTCCTGCCGACGCTCCTTCAACTAAAAAAAGCTCCGTGCGTCGATTATCCTGGGAAGAACAATCCGCTAATTTTCCCGGAAGGGTGGGACCAAACACAGTCTTTCTACGCACCATTTTACCATCGGCATTAATGCGCCTCTGTGCATTACTAATTACCAAAGCTGCTAGCATCTCTCCAAGTTGCACATTTCGGTTTAGCCAAATACCAAAAGCATCTTTAATGGCCCCCGACACAAATACGGCCGCTTGGCGCGAAGTTAATCTCTCCTTGGTTTGTCCAGAAAATTGCGGTTCCAATAGCTTCACTGAAATAATATAGTTGCAATTTTCCCAGGTATCCTCGGGGGCTAATTTAATTCCCCGTGGCAATAATTTTCTTAGCTCACAAAACTCCTTCATGGCTTCACTTAGGCCACTACGTAAGCCACTAACATGGGTGCCGCCACCAATCGTGGGAATTAAATTAACGTAACTTTCCATCAGCTGCGGTTTTTCACCCAGGGACCAAATCAGAGCCCACTCTAGTTCTCCACTATCTATAATTAAATGCCCACCGAAGGGAATTTCCGGAATATGTGAAATATTAACTAAAGTAGCAGCTAAATATCCCTGCACCCCATCCCGGTAGTACCATTTTTCCTCATCACTGGTTTGCTCATCGCTAAAACTAATCTTTAAGCCGGGAGCTAAGAATGCCTTTGCTCTAAGTAAATATTTAAGCTGGGGAATGGAAAATTTTACCGTCTCAAAATATTTTTCATTGGGCCAAAATCTTAGGCTCGTACCTTGTTCCTTCGCTTCTAAGACACCGGTAACTTTCAATTTATTTTTAGGTATACCATCATTGAATTGCATACTATAAATTTTATTTCCGCGCCTAATTGTTACTATCAACTTGGAAGAAAGAGCATTTACCACGGATATACCAACGCCATGTAATCCCCCGGAAAATTTATAGTGCTTCTCAGAAAATTTAGCGCCTGCATGCAATCTAGTAAGTATTAATTCCACCCCGGATACCTTTTCTTCGGGATGTATATCCACGGGCATACCACGCCCATCATCTCTAACTTCCAGGGAGCCATCTCCATAAATGTGAACACTAATATTGTTAGCATGGCCCGCAATGGCTTCATCAACACTATTATCGATGGCTTCCTGGGCCAGATGGTTGGGACATGAGGTATCTGTATACATCCCCGGTCTTTTTTGCACCGGTTCTAAACCAGTTAATACTTCAATAGCTGAAGCGGTATATGATAAATTTTTATTGCCCATTTAAAATTAGGTATATTTTAAGTCTACTTTTTATACAACAAATGTAAAAACAGTGCAATTGAGCGCTACTACTATTATGGACACAGACCCATGATCACAAAAACCTGCCTTCTCTTTAGATTAAGGAAAAATTAATTTCCAATATTCCCATGAAGAGCTGCATATTCTTTTTTAATTCTCACCACGAACTAACGGGGAATAATTCTAGCCGTAGTAGCACCTTGAATGACTGTAACTTTCTGACCAACCATTAGCTGCACACTTTTTTCCTGAACGATGGAGATACTTTTACCATTTTCCAATCTAATAATATATTCGTACCCCATTCTATTGTTGAATGTTCTATCGACGGCATTACCGACTGTCCCTCCCAGAACTCCAGCACCTACGGCACCAACGATATGAGCTGCTCTACTACCCCCAACCTGGGATCCAATGGCCCCGCCACCAATGGTACCTGCCAGAGCACCTACGCCACTGTTATTATCTATGCTAACTACTCTTCTAGCAATTACCACGCCTTCGTAGGCTTTACCAACGACACCAACTTCATTTCTGCCATAGGTATTAGGAGAAATATTTGGCATACAACCAACTAGACAACCCAGGCATAGAAATAAAACAAATATCTGTTTCATGATTTACTCTCTAAAATATTTTCGAAAATCATGGTAGCATACTCAAAAATTAAATCCATTGTTCTTTACGATTTCACCCATAAACTAATGTCCTAATCACCCTTAGGATAGCAAATAATTTATCTTATTTGGCATTGTAAAAAAAATTTAGTATCATCCTAGAAGCATTAATCACATAAACTTAAATAGGGCAAAATTTTTATGACATTACCCATATCTTTAGTAGCAGTACTTGCATGTGCCGTTGTTGCCATTGTCTATGGCATGCTTTTAGGCCGTTGGATTCTATCCCAACCCACGGGCACAGATCGCATGCGAGAAATTGCACTGGCCATACAGCAAGGCGCCGCAGCATATCTAAAAAAACAGTACAGCGTTATTGGCATAGTTGGAATCATCTTATTCCTAGCCATGGGATTTATTCCCGCAATTGGTTGGCCCACAGCCTTGGCATTTGCCATCGGCGCTCTCTTTTCCGGCACCGCAGGTTACATTGGTATGTATATTTCCGTAAGAGCCAATGTGCGCACTGCGGAAGCTGCTAGAAATACGGGACTAAAAAAAGCTCTCAGCATTGCTTTTCACGGTGGCACTGTCACGGGATTGTTAGTCGTGGGATTAGGATTACTGGGTGTTGCCGGTTACTTTGCCATAACCTATAGTATCTACCAGGATACCCTTTCCCTAGTGGAGATAATAAAACCCCTCGTAGGCCTAGCCTTTGGAGGCTCCCTTATTTCCATCTTTGCTAGATTAGGAGGAGGAATTTTTACTAAAGGTGCCGACGTAGGTGCTGATTTGGTTGGTAAAATCGAATCAAATATTCCCGAAGATGATCCCCGTAACCCCGCCGTAATTGCTGATAATGTAGGTGATAATGTAGGTGACTGTGCAGGGATGGCTGCCGATCTCTTTGAAACTTACGCCGTCACAATCATAGCTGCCATGCTCCTAGGCGCTCTATCATTTGGTTCCTACAACATTGAAGCTACCCTATATCCACTAGTGATAGGTGGCTTTTCAATTATCGCCTCCATAGTTGGTTGTCTCTTCGTTAGAGCAAAGGAAGGCAGAAGTATTATAAATTCCCTCATGAGAGGTCTAGTAATTAGCGAAGGAATTGCTCTCCTTGCACTCTATCCTATTACTAAATATCTATTTGGATCCACGGGTTTTCAAAATCCAGATCTAAATGCACTAAATATATATGGATCAGCCGTAGTAGGCTTGGCCCTAACCTATGCCATGGTCTATATTACAAAATACTATACTGCTTTGGAATATGCTCCCGTGAAACATATTGCCGAAGCTTCCACAACGGGCCATGCCACAAATATAATAGCAGGTATTGCGGTGTCATTTAAATCCACCGCTTGGCCAGTCATTGCCATAGCAGCTAGTATTCTAATTTCCTACAATCTAGCTGGCCTCTATGGCATAGCCATAGCTGCCACAACTATGCTATCGATGACCGGTATCATTGTTGCCCTCGACGCCTATGGTCCAATTACGGATAATGCCGGAGGCATCGCCGAGATGGCTAATCTTCCGAAAGAAGTGCGAGAAATTACCGATGCCCTCGATGCCGTGGGAAATACTACTAAAGCTGTTACCAAAGGCTATGCCATTGCATCCGCAGGTCTAGCAGCTTTAGTGCTTTTTGCAGATTATAAGCATGCCCTGGAAGAGATTACTGAAATTGCCATGCTATTTGACCTCTCCGATTATTTGGTCATCATCGGCCTGTTTATTGGCGGGCTGATACCCTATCTATTTAGTGCCATGGCACTGGAGTCAGTAGGACGAGCAGCGGCCACAATAGTTAAGGAAGTAAGGGAGCAATTTAAAAATATCGCCGGACTATTGGAAGGTACGGCTAAGCCCAATTATTCCAAAGCTGTAAATATTCTAACCTCAGCTGCAATTAAAGAGATGATTGTACCATCCCTATTACCCATAGTAATTCCAATTTTAGTCGGCATTTTTCTAGGAGCAAAAGCCCTAGGTGGCGTCCTAATGGGATCCATCATCACCGGTTTATTTTTAGCCATATCCATGACAACCGGTGGTGGAGCCTGGGATAATGCTAAAAAATATATAGAAATTGGCAATCACGGAGGAAAAGGTAGTGAAGCTCATAGAGCGGCCATTACCGGTGATACCGTGGGAGACCCCTATAAAGATACCGCTGGTCCAGCAATGAATCCTCTTATAAAAATAATTAACATAGTGGCGTTGCTAATTATCCCTTTAGTAGCTAATTTAAAATTTTAACCAACTACATTATCACTAGGTGTTTCCACGAGCTCAGAAACACCTAATGGTAATCATTGATGATTTTTGCTACAATAAATAAAACTTAGCAATGTTTTTTAATGGATTCCATTACTAATCATTGGTAGTATTGGGTTTTATAATTGAAAGAGGTTTAGGAATGAAAAAGACAAGATTAACTTTAGGTGCAATCAGTTATTTATATTTTTCCATGGTGACCAGTGCCCATGCCATGGAAACTGGATTGCCCTGGGAAGGCACATTGGCAAAAATTTTAGATTCTCTCACTGGTCCCGTATCAAAGGTTCTGGGAGTTATAGCAATCGTGTTAGCAGGTTTTGGCATAGCCTTTGGAGAATCCGGAGGCACCATGCGCAAAATATTTCAAATTGTTCTTGGGCTATCCATAGCTTTTACCGCTTCCAGTCTAGTTGTTGATCTATTTGGTTTTTCCGGAGGAATGGTTTTTTAAATGAGTATCCAAGGATATCGTATTACTCTACATAGTTCCCTAGTAACTCCGATACTATTAGGTGGAGTACCTAGGAAGTTTGCCATCCTAAACTGGACCAGTTGTGCAGCAATGGTGCTAGGATTAAGAGCAGTTTACTTGTTACCTCTATTTATAGCACTCCATTTTACCGCAATGTTTTTCACAAAAAAGGATCCAGATTTTTTCGAAGTAATACTGCGCCTATTGAAGCAAAAAAAATTTTATAGAGTATAAGTTTATGTTTAATTTATCGGAATATCGCCATAAATCTGATCGGCTAGCAGATTTGTTGCCCTGGGCGGCACTGGTAGCTCGTGGAGTGATTTTAAATAAGGATGGATCATTCCAAAGAACCATACGCTTTCGAGGTCCAGATTTAGAATCATCAACGGAAACCCAATTGGTCTCCTCTGCTGCTAAACTTAATAACATTCTCAAACGCTTTGGTTCCGGTTGGGCTCTGTACATAGAGGCAAAAAGGCAACCCTATACTTCCTATCCCGAAAAATGCTTCTTTCCTGATCCCGTCAGTTTATTGATAGAGGCTGAACGTCGAGAAAAATTTTCCAAATTAGAAGAAACCTTTGAAAGTAGATACTATCTAACAATGCAATTTATACCCGAATTTCAATCCATATCTCGATTTAATAAGTTGATTACTTCAGAAAAAGTAGAAAAAACCGAAGATTATCGCAAAAGCTTAAGCCTATTTATTGCTACTACCCAAAGATTCTGCGATATACTGCAGGATTTTATGTACGAAACAGAATTTCTCGATGACAGTGAAACTTTATCCTATCTACATTCCACCATATCCACTAAAAATCATCGCGTTGTGTGCCCAGAAAATCCTATGTATTTGGATGCTTTCCTTGCAGATTCGCCTCTGGTGGGAGGTATAGCTCCTGAGCTTGGAGGTTATCATTTAAGAACCATTAGTATTCTGAGCTTTCCCGCCGGCACTACTCCCAGCATCCTTGACCAGCTCAATCAATTGCCCATGTGCTACCGCTTTGTTACCAGATTTATTCCCCTGGACAAACCTGAAGCGGAAAGCATGCTTAAAAATTACAAAAGAATGTGGTTTGCTAAGAGAAAAGGAATGCTCAACCTATTACAGGAAGCGCTCACAAGAAATGAAAGCCAGCTCTTAGATACCGCATCGGTAGAAAAAGCCCGGGATACTGATAGCGCCCTAAAAGAGCTAGCGGAAGATTACGTATCCTTTGGCTACTACACAGCGACCATAACCATTATGGATCAAGACCTTGCCAAAACCCATGAGATGCAACGCGAAGTTGAAAGAGTAATCAATGGCCTTGGCTTTACCACCATAGCGGAAACATTTAATGCCGTGGAGGCTTGGTTGTCATCTTTACCTGGCCACGCCTACGCCAATATTAGGGCTCCTCTATTGCACACACTGAACCTAGCTCATCTCATGCCATTTTCTACCATCTGGCCAGGCCCGGAAAAGGATTTTCATCTACAAGCTCCGCCATTGATGTATGTGCATACCAATGGCAGAACTCCATTTAGATTAGTTAACCACGTCGGTGACGTCGGTCACCAAATGATCATAGGTCCAACGGGTTCTGGTAAATCAGTTTTGCTAACCCTAATGGCAATGCAATTCAGACGCTACAAAGATGCCCAGATATTCATTTTCGATAAAGGAGGAAGCTTTTTAGCTCCAACCATGGGAGTAAACGGCGGTTACTATGAACTTGGTACTAACAACTCTTCCCTGGCATTTCAACCTTTAATTAACATAGATCAAGATGCTGAGCGTATTTGGGCTGCCGAATGGATATATGGGCTATTGATTAACGAAAAAATTGAAATCACCCCGGATGTTAAACACACCATCTGGGAAGCACTAATCTCCCTAGCACAAATGCCACAACATCAGAGAACCCTAACGGGTCTCTGTGCTCTGATGCAAAATAACGAGCTACGCCAAGCTCTTACAACTTATACCATAGATGGCCCCTTTGGGCACCTTTTGGATGCCGATGGTGAGCAACCCTGCGATGACATATGGCAATGCTATGAAACTGAAGAGCTCATGGGAACTCCAAATATCATTGCCCCGGTTCTAAGTTATCTATTTCACAGGTTGGAAAAAAAATTCAGAGGAACCCCAACTTTATTGATACTTGATGAAGCTTGGGTTTATTTAGACCATCCAGTGTTTTCTTCAAAAATTAAAGACTGGCTAAAAACTCTACGTAAGTTCAATGTGAGCGTAGTATTCGCAACGCAATCCATCGATGATGCCCTAAGAACTGAGATTTCATCCGTTCTCCTAGAATCTTGTTCGTCACGTATACTGTTGCCCAATGATCGCATACTGGAACCAAGTATTAGGCTAGCCTATGAAAAATTAGGGCTAAACGAAAAGCAGCTGCATATTCTATCCACGGCAATACCTAAGCGGCAATACTACTATCAATCTCGCTTAGGTAATCGCCTATTTGATATAGAATTGGGTCCCCTAGCGGCAGCCTTTTGTGCAGCAAGTAGCTACGAAGATAAATTACTAATTAAAGAACTACGGCAAAAGCACGGCAATGAAAATTTTCTCCCAACGTATTTGGAAATTAAAAATTTAGGTTGGGCCATTGAATTATATAAACTCCATTTTAAAGATAAAGAATAATTTGCTAGAATAGTGTCCTATGAAAAATCCATTTAAAAAAGAAGGAATTTCCTTTAAAAGCACCTCTCCCCTGACTCCCTATCAAAGAGCGCAACGGGAATGGGATCTCAGAATTGGTACCGCCAGGATTCAGGCAAAAAACTGGCGCCTCGTAGCCATATTTTCATTGCTAATAGCTCTATCGCTAATTTGTGCCCTAGTTCTAGTATTGGTTAGTAAAAAAGATCACTTGTACATAGCCGAAGTTAGCCAGGAAGGAAAAGTAGTGAATGTAGCTCCACTGTTAGTTAAATATCAGCCCACGGAAGCTCAAAAAAATTTCTTCCTGGCTCACTTCATTGAACTCGTTAGAAGTGTACCTATGGATCCCGTATTAGCAAAGAAAAACTGGACCATGGCATACAATTTTTTGAATGGTCGCAGCGCTGCCAAATTAAATGAATATTTCCGGCAAAATAGTCCCGTAAATATTCTTGGTAAAAAAACTGTCGCAACGCAAATCCTAGATCTAAATCCCATTAGTCCTACCACCACTCATGTAGATTGGCTGGAAACTACAACTAACAGCGAAGGGCAAGAGGAATCTAGTAAAAATTACAGTGGGGTTTTTAGCATAGCCATTAAACAACCAACGAAACAAAAGGAGATTTTAAACAATCCGCTGGGATTTTACATCGTAGATTTTAATATATCTCCTAAAGCATCATTTAAAAAACAGTAGATTTAGATAATAGAGGAATTTTATGAAATTTTTACAAAAAATCATTTGCTTGGCAGTAAGTTATCTATTACTAAGCGGCTGCCAAAATATACCTCGAGATAACGGTAAATATGCTTTAGCAGTAAATAAAGCTGCGGGTATGCAACGTACAAAATATGTCCCCATGGCAGTACCGGGACAAATGATGGCACTCAAAAATAATAAAAATAAAAAATTAATCGGCGAAGAAGCCACCGATGAAGCCAATAAAAAATCCATCAAAAAAGCCACTTCCGGTGAATATATAAATTCCATTATGACATTCGATTATGTGGAGGGAGTTCTTTATCAAATCTACTCTGCTCCTCTAAATATCACCGATATTCAGTTTCAAGAAAATGAACACATCATAGCCGTAGGAGCCGGTGATACTACCCGTTGGAAAGTAACAAAAACTCACAGTGGTTTAGGGGCAAGCAGAAAAGAACATCTTCTAGTAAAACCCATTGAAGATGGATTAACCAATGGCGTGGTGGTAACCACGGATTTACGAACCTACCACTTAATTTTAAACTCCACACCTAAAACCTATATGGCATCGGTAACCTGGCGCTATCCCGATGAAGATGGACTAATGTCAGTAGCCGACGAAGACGAAGAATATGGCTCCGATCCCACCATGGGAGTGGATATTAATAATATGAATTTTAGCTACCAAGTAAAACTACTCAAAGGAAAAGTTCCAAATTGGTATCCCAAGATGGTTTTCCATGATGGTAAGAAAACCTATATAAAATTTCCTAGCCAAGCTCAAGATGCCCCTGGATTATTCATAGTAGAGGAAAAAATGCCTCAAGTAATTAACTACCGTGTGCAGGGAAATTACTATATAATTGATCGGGTAATTTATCAAGCTCAATTACGCGGCGGCCTGGTTAACAATAGACAAACCATTGTCCAAATAACGATGAAAAAATAGTACCATGGCTACCGGCAGACCAAATTTAGAAATTAGCACTCAACCTAAACCAAAAATACAGATCAATCGGCCGTTGGTTATCACTATAGGGGCCATCATTGCTACCATATTTCTATTCGCCATGGTAGCCGCTTTAACCCATAAAAATAGCGTAAAAAAACCCAGAAATTCCAATGCCTTGGAGCAAAATATCACGGTAGACAAACCGATAGATATCAGTCCAGATATTAGAAAATTACCGGAAAATTATAGTGATGTCTCCGAGATTAAAAAATTTTTTCCCCGGGAGCAAAATGATCATAGAGTAGAAATTTTGTTGAAGCAATTTGAGGAATTACAAAGTGAATACCACTATCTAAAAGAACTTTTAAATAAAAGGGAATACTCTCCACCCAGAGAAATAGTAGATGATGAAAAAACTTTGAACGCCAAAAGAGCAGATCTGGTTTTCAACGGCTTAGGTTCCCAAATTGAGAATATCTTTAGCGGCAATGATAGGAACAAATTTCTAACAAAAGATGAAAAACTCATAGCGACACCAGCCCAGGAAGAATTAGTAAAGAATGAAATTGAGAACAAACGCCGACTTGATGTAGCTAAAGGTAACGATAAAACTGAAGCTATCTATGACATGCATAATGTTATTAAACCCATTTCCAAATACCAGGTTCAAGCAGGCACTATGATCCCCGCTATTCTTGATACGGGTATTGAAACATCGGTGGTAGGCACCATAGTGGCTCACGTAAAATCAAACATTTACGATACCATCACGGGAAAATATTTACTCATTCCCAAGGGGTCTAAACTAATTGGCGAATATGATTCGCGTACAACTTCTGGCCAAAGAAGAATTCTCATAGAATTTGGACGTATCATTCGCCCCGATGGCTCTTCAATTCTGCTGGGACGAGCTCTAGGCGCCGATGCCATTGGACAATCCGGTATCAGTGGTGACGTCAATAATCACTGGGCTAGAATTCTAGGAGCAGCTACCATCTCAACAATTCTAACTGTGGGAGCGGGCATTGGCTCTGATAGCATTTCCCGTAATAATTACTACCAAAATTCCACGCAGCGAGGTATTGCTGGAGGATCGCAAGCTATAAATAACGTGGGTCAAAGCATAACGAATCAGGCACTTTCCATCAAACCTACGATCACTATCCCTCCAGGAAAAGAGTTTAATGTTATGGTTAGAAAGGATATGATTTTAACTCCTTTCAATGAACCATCTAAAACCAAGGTAATAAAAAAAGCTTATAGATCTACCATCGGGAGATAGAAATTAATGAAAATGTTAATTAAAATTTTTATTTACCTATTTTTTATCTCTCATTCTCTTTCTACCTGGGCTTTCTACGATAGAAATATAGAAACCATTAATAGTTTGCTTTTTGGAAAGCCTGGCAGTGAAAAATCTGCGAAGGGTAGCCTCGGAAAAGAGCAAAAAACAATGAACAACGAAAATAGTAGCGAAGAAAAATCTCAAAGTACATCTGCGGAACACAGCGATGGAAATAGACAGGATACAACAATCGCTCAAACCCTTTTTAGGGATGCAAAATACGAGGCATTTGAAGGACAAGAGAATGTAATATTTGGTGACTCCGAGTAAAATATTATGGCTACAGTAATTGATCCCGGGGTCATTACCCTAATTGAAGGCACCTTTCTTAGCAACATTAGTGCTGCAATGGATACTGTAGCTCACTATGCCTTTAATTTGTTATATCTATTTGCTACCCTCGAATTAGTATTTTTAGGGTTTCTCTGGGCTCTTCAAAGAAACCTAGGGCTAGATAAAGTTTTTTTCAAAATTATAAAAATTGGACTAATATTTTTCATCATAGGAAACTACAATTTACTAACTGATGTTATTCTAAATAGCTTCACCAAAATATCCGGTATAGTTATCAACGATGGTAATGTAAAACAATATCTATTTAATCCTGCCAATATTTGGCAATATGGCTATGATATAGGCGTAAATCTACTAAAGTCTGCAGCTTCGGGTAATCTTCTAGGTTTAACCATGATACAATTATGCCTGGGCCTTGGTATCTTAATGGTTTTCGGATTACTGGGAATTCAGCTAATAGTAAATATAGTGGGTTTCTATTTTGTTTCCCTAGGCTCCCTAATAATGTTACCCTTTGGAGCATTTAATCCAAGTAAAAAAATGTTTGACCAAGCTGTGCAAGCAATTTTAAAAGCAGCTATGCGCCTCATGGTCACTATGATAATCATTGGCATAGCTATCATTACCTGGGATAAATTCGACCTCACGGCCATGGAAAATGGCGTAGAATTTAACATTAACCAACCCCTAGGATTATTTTTTACTGCTCTGCTTTTTTTAAGTCTAAGTCGCTATGTACCTGAAATCATGTCCCAAATAGTTGGAGATATTAGCAGTGGTTTCCTCGATGATACTCCAATGGCACAATCAACGGTAGTTAATGGTGGCATGGCCTCTTTTGCCCAACCTTTCCTTGGCGCTACCGACGTAAAAGTAGCAACCACCATTACTTCTGGCCAGATGGGTAGTTACAATGAACCTGTCAGTGCCATGGCTACCACCATAGCAACAACTCCTGAAGCTAATTTAAATGCTGCCCACGGTAATTTAGAAGGTAAAGATAGTTTATCCAATGCCAGTAAATTAACTAAAAGTATTTCCGAAGCAACCGTAAAAAAAATAAAAGAAGATCTATCAAAAACACTTAATGATAGCCGTAGTAAAGAAACTAAAAATTAGATTTAGTCAAATGCAATGTTGCTTCGCTGGCTCTACTCAACTAAAATAGTTTAGTTACCAATATAAATAAGGTGCATAAATGGTTAAGCAAGTTAGCAGCAATGAAATTCAATACCACATAGGTTTATCCAAGGATATGTTAGAGGGAGCTGAGTACGTGCTACTCCCAGGAGATCCTAAGCGCTCTGAAACCATAGCTAAATCCCTAGATCCTCAGTCAAAATTTTTAGCCGACTCCCGGGAGCATATTTCCTATCTAGCAAAATTTCATGGCAATAGCATACTCGTTTGTTCTTCGGGTTTAGGTGCACCCAATATCGGTATTTCCATGGAAGAGTTAGCAGTAATTGGTTTAAAATACTACCTACGCATAGGCACTTGCGGTACCATTCAGCCACACATAGAGCTAGGGGATATAATAATTAGTACGGCAGCGGTAAGACTCGATGGTGCATCAAAGGACTATGCTCCCATCGAATATCCAGCCGTAGCCTCTTTAGAATTTACCAATGACCTGGTAGTTGGTGCTCAGCAAATTCAAGTACCATATCACGTGGGAATCACTGCATCCACGGATACCTTTTGGCAAGCCCAGGAAAGATATGATAGCTACACCGGCTACATTCTTCGCAGTAAACGAGGAGCCATGGATGAATGGCGAGCACTTAATGTGTTAAATTTTGAAATGGAATCATCGGCACTCTTTGTTATGGCAGCCACCATGAGGCTCCAAGCGGCTTGCCTATGCAGCGTCGTTGCTAAACGTACAGAATCCGAAAAAGTGTCCGTGGATACTAAGGCTGGAATTGCCAAAGCAAACTGGGAAAAAACTGCCGCTGCGGGTATCTATAATAGCTTACTGAGAAGAGGATTGGTAAAATAGAAAACACTTTATCATGGGGAATTTTTTTAGTCATAGCAGAATAAAATTAATGGTTATCCATCTCAAAGAGTAGAAATTTACGTAGATGACGAAGTATCTATTTATTAAAACCTACGGTTGCCAGATGAATGAGTATGATTCGTCCAAAATTATGGATATCCTTAGAAAATCCCATGATTTTACTTTTACAGAAAAAATCCAACTTGCGGATCTAATTGTTTTAAACACCTGCTCCATACGTAAAAAGGCAACGGATAAAGTTTACTCTGAATTGGGTCGATTAAAATCTTTAAAAAAACAAAAAAAAGAATTAATCATCGCCCTAGGAGGCTGCGTTTCCATAGAGGAAAAACAGAGTATATTTCGTCGAGCCCCCCACGTAGATATTGTTTTTGGACCCCAAACTCTACACCGCCTACCCCAGTTATATAACCAAGCTTTAAAAAATGAAAAAAAACTAATTGATGTTAGCTCCGAAACGCTGGAAAAATTTGACTTTCCAATGAAACCCTCCCAATCCCTGGCCAGCAACTATATCTCCATAATGGAAGGCTGCAATAAGTTTTGTAGCTATTGCATCGTTCCCTATACCCGAGGAGCGGAAATTAGTCGCAAAGCAATTGATATTTTAGGAGAGCTTAAACTTTTAATCGACCAAGGCTTAAAGGAGATACATCTCCTAGGACAAAATGTTAACAATTACCGGGATCCAACTAATGGAGCAAGGCTAGCAGCTCTCTTAGAAAAAATAGCAAATTTTAAGGAAATTGAAAGAATAAGATTTACCACTTCCCACCCTGTGGAATTTAGTGAAGATTTAATTGCGGCATTTAAAAATATAAAAAAACTGGCAAACCATGTGCATTTACCCCTGCAAAGTGGTTCCAATCGCATATTACAATTAATGCATCGCGGCTATAGCTGCGAAGAATATAAAAAGATCATTCATGAATTGCGCTGCGCTAGACCTAGCATCAGCATATCAACTGATTTCATCGTAGGATTCCCCGGAGAAACTCAGGAAGATTTTTCCGCTACCCTAAACGCCGCTAAGGATATTAACTTTGACGCATCCTTTAGCTTTATCTATAGTGCTCGTCCAGGAACTACAGCTGCTAAACTTCAAGATAATGTTACTCTGGAGGAAAAAAAAGAGCGCCTAGCAATTCTACAAACTCAGCTAGCTAAGCAATCGCATAATTATGCCCGTGCCATGGTAGGGTCAGTACAAGAAGTATTAGTTACCAGTCATGCTAAAAAAAACAGTGATTTCTTTTCCGGCAGATCATCAAACAATAGAATAGTAAATTTCTCTGCTCCAAAAAATGTTTTAAATACAATGACTAAGGTAAAAATTACCGATGTTTTTTCTAACTCTCTAGGGGGAACAGCAGAATTAATCTAGCTTTTATATAAATCCATCGCTGCTAGCCAAGGAGAACGAAGTGTAGGCTAGAAGTCCGAGGTAGATGAGGGTTTTTAGTAGAGCAAAGCGAGTGCTAAAAATCTATACTAAGCGTTAAGTCATAGTAGCGTATTCCAGCTGCGGGACGGCCGAGGCGAATTAACTTGCTGCGTTAAGACGAGTACGTTTAGGGGTCACGATGGCCT
>JAVBML010000043.1:0-39721 GCA_031552655.1 Gammaproteobacteria bacterium | reverse complement strand
CAACCATAACATAGTTAAATGCCCTCTCTCGACAAACCCTAGCACCATCGTCTCTCAGTAGATCAGCTATGAAACTCGCCACCGTTCCATACAAAATATCATAGCCATAGGGGTTCCCAGCACTTTGAGACTGTCCATGGGCAATGTTATGTCCCACTGTGAGACCAAAGAGGTTATACAGCTGCTTTAATTCCATGGCATCGCGAGTCGCTAATTCATGGGAACTGGTTACAAAATTGACAACCTCGCCTTCCAAAGCTTTAATGACCGCCTGCATAAAAAAAACCAGAGTTTTACCTTCGCCCGTGGCAACTTGAACTACCACATTATCACCGATTTCCTGGGACAAAAACAAAGCTAGCAGTTGCACCATTCGAGGATAAAACCCCTTAATTTCAAATATGGCTTGGGATATAACAGCAAAAATTTCCGCCCAATTAGCAGCAATGGTGAGCTTTCCAATCTCTCGGGTTTCTTTGCGCTCAGAGCTATAGCTTTGAAACCACCTCAAAAAATCGTTTTTTTCATTGCAGCGACTTCGGTAAATTTCATATTGCCAACTATCTTTTTCATCCCCGACAAAATGCTCACACCGTAGCAAACATTTCCCATCGGAACCATGCCACAGGGTCAAAGGTTTAGCTATCCCCCTGGGTCGAGGTACTAAGTTCCATTGCATAGCTTGGTCATGGATAATTTTCCTAGATTCCCCCAGATTCTCAGCTAAATTCCACAATTCCGTTCTATTAGCATTGCCATCCTCTGCTTTATTCCCTGACTTTCTACACACTTTTTTATCCACGGTGGCCAAACAAACTGGCACATTTTGCTTATGGAAGTAGAGATACCCCTGCTCAATGAGTCCATTCATACCTATTTCTATGTCGCTATGTCCGCAGTACCAATCCTCTCTAAAAACCAACATTTTATTATATGTGAGAGTAAATTGATTAAATAGATACGCAAGTTTTGCCCGGGGAATGGTTGGATTACGAAGCCCTAGCTCCTCAAATATAGTTTCGATGCCCATGGCAACGTAGTAACTATTGTCTTCAATTAGTCTACGCAGTAAAGTGGGAATTACCTCCCGAGGCCGCCATGCCAATAGCTCCCTGGCTGTCCTACCTCTTCTATCAATGGTTTCAGGGTTGATTTTACTTCCGTAGTTATGCAACAAATGCAAAACCTGTATTTTGGAATCAAATTCACTAGCATTTGTCGATCCGGAAATAAATTTAAATAGCGTATCTGAAGACCAATCTGATTCTTCCAATAATTCCGCTACTAACTGTCCCACAGCATCCTCTTTCTCCGTTGCCAGGGGCACTACATCCACCAATAGCTTTTGCAGCAACTCCCTATGCAACTGGGTCACACACAGCGAAGTTTTGCTAGCTAATACCTGGGACAACATTCGTCGAGACAGCTTTACTTCATAGGCAAAGCGCAAAAATTCCCGTAGCTCAAAATAGCTAACAAATGAAATCTGTGGAAAATAGAAAGCAATATTCCAACCTATTCCAGCGATTAACTTGCGCACCACTCTACTCTGGTGATTATTTAGTAAAATCTCTCCATGGCCACCTACTAAATAGGAAGTCACACCATGGATATACCTAAATAGCCCAGATAAACGCCCATGACTAACCCTTAAAAAAACTCCCCATGCCCGCTCTTCTTCTAAGCTTGCAAAGAGCTTTTTCTGTCCAGCTAAATTTTTTAGAAATTTATACCCTGCTCTCAAAAATTGAACGTTTTGAGTTTATAAAATCGGTCTTAGAAGTAGCTGTAATTCCCACCTAGCATAACCCTTCCCTAAAGTATGCAACTTTGCCATGATCTCTCTCTTTTGCTCCCCGTCGTTTGCATCATGCCATTTTGCCATCTCCCTCTGCAGATCAAGATTCCTTCGTTGCTTTTCACTTAGCTCAATTCCCTTTAAAATACCCTCCACCTTTAATCGCTGTAATCCACGAAAATGAGGAAATAGCTTAATTAGGGTATCCCCCAGCAAAACACTAACTTCCCGTGTCAAAGATTGGCGCATCTGATAAAATAACTCCATTATTTGGATAGCCAAGGGCATATCCCCATGCCGAAATAACTTCAAAAAATGCAGCAGGGTTACGGTTGGCAACCTAAGGTCATTTTTTACTAAGCACCGTGCTATAAAAAGCGCCGCCCTGGGATTCTGCACACCTATCAATGGTTTCCTAGCATCAATAAGCAAACGCAAAATCGCGGGAGAAATGCCATTGTCGCTCAGTAAAATATCAATAACTATCTCCGTGAAATATCTCCACTGCACACCATATATTTGAAAAATGGCTGCAATTAAATTCTTTGGTAAATCATCCAGGTGCTGACTAAAAATAGTTACACTTTTCGCTAATCGATCAAGGCAAATTTCGGTATCACCGGACAGCAATATTTTCTCCAATGAATTACCAAGCAATGTTAAAAGTTCCCGCCGAGTGCTGCCAGTAACTGCCGTGTTCTTCAATAATATTTCAAAATATGGCAGAGCTTGCCAAGTAACGCAGTAATTGTGAAATCCATGAATTTGAGTCAATAGCATTGTCAATTCCATGGGATATTGTGTCCGAGGCAAGAGGGTTACCAGAGAATTCACGATGCCGAGAAACGCTTTGCTATCTCGGCTAGCACCGCGGATAATTACCCTGAAAATATCTGCTACGTTTGGATTATTTTTTGCCCAGAACAGTAAAAAATCTAAGGAAGATTGCACTAGATTAAATTTCAAAGTGTAATTTGCAAATAGAGTTACCGCAAAATTTTGTTCATTTAAATTAAAATTATTATCATTGATTGCCGCATCTAAAACATCTACCTGTTTTCTCGTCAATTGATAGGCACAGTGGTTTAAATTTACTAGCAATGAAGCTAAAACATGGGAGACATAGCATAGTCGATGAAAATTACCAATGATTGCACCTATCTTGCGTGCTTCCCGTTTTAGACAAAGTGGCTCTCCATAATTTTTCCTAGCTACGGTATCCTTTAAGGTTAGGTTAGTGCTAAGATATGAATCTAGAGCAGCGTCCGCAATCCTTGGAAATTGCCTTCCCGTTAGATTTATAATTCCATCATCGACTTCACCTGGAATATTTCTTAATTCTCTAGCATCCACCAGTGCCATGGGAAAAAAGATGCGCCACATGCCGTGTAACCAAGCATCCACATACCTAAATGTACGCAAAAAACCATTGCCTATTCTGGCTAGCCCTTTTATGGCTGTGGCCGCTTTTTTTTCACGATGATTTTCTGCGAAGGCTACATTCACTCCGTAGTATGTACCATTTGTTACATTGGTCTTCGCCCCCGCATTTACACTGCGGCTACTCTTTTCTAAAACCTCTCCGGTGTGTAAATGTGCTAAATTTGTCAATGGTTGCCGCTGATCGCTGCTAACATTTGGCCCCACAGTGATCTTTCGTTCTAAAATCTGGATGACTTGATTTAGTTTGCTATTTCCAAAATCACCGACGACTCCATGGCCATTGGCAAAGCAATCCACGGCATCACTTTCAGTAAAATTAAAGTCATTGTCAAAAACACCGTCCGTACCCCATCCAGCGGTATCATTATTTTCACTAGCAAAAACCCTGACAGTCCTACTAGCAGGGTAACCTAAGAGGATAAACAGCTCATCTATCCTATCCCTGCATTGACCAAATTTAATAAAATCTTTTTTTCTTCCTCCCTTATCTGGGTGATGCCGCAATGCTAATTCACGGTATCTTTTCTTAACCTCTTCCGCCGTGGCATTGGCTGCTAAACCAAACTGCCGCAATAATTCTGCTAATTCCCGCTCCCATAGTTTTCTCCTCCAAACCTCCTCTCCACGTTCAGCTCCATTTCCAGCGGTTTCATGGAAAAAGTAGCGACTAATTTTTCCTTTGGGAAAAAAATTTTCTGCCTCCCGGCTAACTTCCAATACAATATCCGGATCTCTGCGAACCAACTCCGTCATATGACGCTCAAAGCTAAGAAGATCTGCATCTTTTTTTAAAGCTAGGCCTATCCCTAGCTTCAATCCTGCGTAACCCGTAAATCCCCGCCTTTGGTCATGCTGTCCTCCCAATTCCACACCCAATCTATCTAATATTCCTAGCAACTTCTTCCTGCCGCAATCACGGTAATCATAGCTAACCCTGATCCTAGGCCCTCCTAAGCTTCCTACCATGGCACCATGAAAATAGTAACCTCCCACATAACCCGTTAGTTTTTCGCTAAAAGCATAGCCAACTTCCCCATCTATCCCTCCCACAGCATTTTCAAAATATCTGTACTGCCCATATTCTCCTGCCATGGAATTTTGAATGTTTTCCATTTTTGCCGTGGTTTGGCTAACTATAATCTTATTATCAGTAATAGCACCCACCTTTCGTTCACTGCCAAGGCCCTTTGCTATCATAGCCCTCTTTCTTCCCAGCGGTTGGTAGATATTGCCGCCAAAATACCAACGCCGTTGCCAGTATTCAGCTCCCACCACCAGTTGCCGATAGTTAACGCCATGGTTACTTCTTCTCAGATCATAGGATCCATAGTAGCCAAACATTTTTTCTTCGCCCAACATACTGCGATAGCCCAGGTGAAAATTCCCCTCCAGGGAACCACCGCGGCGATCAAAGATGCGCATATCCGTAAACAATAACTTATTTTCTTTTTGCAGTAGGGGAATAAATAGATCCCAAACACCCGCAACATTTGACGGTTGATTGAGATGCTTTTGGCCCCCTAGCTCCATGTAGGGTAGATATTTATTTACCTTGGCGAGCAAGGGCTGGGATAGATCCCCGGCGACCGTTGCACTCCCCCCTACCATATCTCCATGGTCCACATCTTTCCCAGTGACAACTCCGAGAGAGTTATGATAATTTTCCTTGGCAATGGATAGTCCGGGAAGGTTAAACCTCTCTTTTTTACTCCCCGGAGCGGGGGTAATTTCCACGGTGCTAGCAATTGCTGAAAATAATATCCAGGGAATAAAATTCAGCAGCACTAGCGACACTACGGAGCGGCGCCAATGATATAGTAAATCAAAAACCAGGGGGATATTTTTAGAATATTCTTTCATCTCATTCGAAGTATTTATTTAGAAATATTACGCTGGAAATTCATTGGCCCAGGGGAACCTTTCTATTCTCCTGCCTTACCCAGCTTAAAGCTGGGTAAAGATAAAATAGGTACCTCCTTTCGCAATACCGGAAATATCCCCTATAACTTAGAAAGTTTTCAAATAAATTAGTGGTCACTCTTTGCAAACACTTTTTTTTCACGTACAATTGCCAAATTAAATTTTACGAAGTATAGGCAAAGATTATGGTAGTAATACGTTTATCCCGTGGTGGAACCAATAAGAGACCATTCTATAAAATAGTGGCAGCTGATAGTCGGTGCGCTCGCGATTGTCGCTACCTAGAACACGTAGGTTATTTTAATCCCATCGCCCGCGGCGGAGAAAAACGCTTAGAACTGAACATGGAAAGAGTAAATCACTGGATTGCCATGGGTGCTAAACCATCGGAAAGAGTTACCAGCTTAATAGATGAAATTCACCATCCAGAGATTGTGGAAAAAAGAAGGGCAAAAAATACAGCCATTAAAAATCGTCGCCGAGAAAAGGCTAAAGCTGGAGCAGCTACTCAAGTCGAGGAAAAGCAGTCAGAAACATAATCTAGCATGGCTAAAGATCAGGAGATAACTGCAATTGGGTACTTTGGCAGGCCCTTTGGCATTGCTGGCTTCATTAGAATTTTTTCCTCCATCCCACTTCCCAATAATCTGTTTGAGCTCAACCCATTTTTTTTCAGGAAGGAAAAGCATAGTCCCTGGAATCCACTGCCAATCATGGAATTTAAATACCATGGTAAAGAAACGATGATAAAAATGGCTAACCACTCTGCAAGAGAAGACCTTTCCCTATTTACAAATCATGAATTGGGCATACTCCGTAGTAAATTACCTAAACTAAATATAGGGGAATACTATTGGTCAGAATTAATTGGATTAGTAGTTATTAACACCGTGGGAGAAAAATTAGGTACCGTAGCCAAGCTAATGGCGACAGGAGCAAACGATGTTTTGGTACTGACCGATGGTAACCATAAACATCTACTACCTTACATATCATCGGTAATTTTAAAGATTGATGGCGAGCAAAAAACTATCCTCGTTGATTGGGAAACTGATTATTTTCAAACACCATGAAATTTCACATTATTACTCTATTTCCCGAAATGTTCAGCGCCCTAGAATATGGTATCCTGGGAAGAGCTAGGGGTAAAAATTTAATCACCTGGGAACTCTGGAATCCACGCAACTATGCAAATAATAGCCATCGAAAAATAGATGACGCTTCCTACGGCGGTGGCCCAGGGATGATTATGAAAGCGGAACCACTGCAACGAACAATAGCGGCAGTGCGCCAGAAAACTAGTGGCATCGATCAACTGATTCACATGACGCCCCAGGGTACATTATTGGATAACAACTTAGTTAAAGAACTAGCTTCCAAGGATACTCTAACTTTAGTAGCAGGACGCTATGAAGGTATCGATGAGCGCTTGATGGAGCTGGAACCAGGTTTAGAAATATCCATTGGTAACTATGTTATAAGTGGCGGAGAATTAGCAGCCATGGTATTAATTGATGCTATCAGCCGACAGCTACCGGGAGTTATCGGAGATAGAGAAGCAGCAAACAATGATTCCTTTGCCCAGGAACTGCTCGACCATCCTCACTATACGCGCCCAAAAACCGTAGACAACCTAGGTGTTCCCGAAGTTCTTCTGGGAGGAAACCACGAGCAAATAAAACGCTGGCGAAGGAAACAAGCTCTGGGTAGAACTTGGTTGCGACGAAACGATATCATGCAAAAAATCGAGTTGACAGAAATGGATATAATGTTATTAAATGAGTTCATTAAAGAATCATCCTAGGGGTTAGCCATGCAGCACATAATTGAACAAATAGAAAGGGAACAGATTGGCACTAAGAAAATTCCGGCTTTTTCCGCCGGGGATACCCTAAGTGTAAAAGTTAAGATTAGGGAGGGAGACCGTGAACGTCTCCAGGCCTACGAAGGCATTGTCATTGCAAAAAAAAATCGTGGCATTAATTCCTCATTTACGGTGCGCAAAGTATCCCATGGCGAAGGCGTAGAGAGGGTATTTCAAACCTATAGCCCACAGATTGACAGCATAAAATTAATCCGCCGTGGAGATGTACGCAAAGCTAAATTGTACTATCTCCGTGAGCTTTCTGGCCGCAAGGCTCGCATTCGTGAGAAATTAGAGCCAAAGAAAAGCGACGGTTAAAGTTTTATTATGCCCCATAAGTACAATTAAGTCATGGCTGCTGCTTATTTAGACCAGCTGCGTAATCAGCTTCTATGAACATAAAAATACCAGATTTCAGTAGAGTAAACATCCTGGTTGCCGGTGATGTGATGTTAGATCGCTATTGGCAAGGAGATGTGTCGCGCATTTCGCCGGAAGCTCCGGTACCCGTGGTGCGCATTGAAAACACTGAGAACCGTCTCGGCGGTGCCGGAAATGTTGCCCTAAATATAAAAAATCTCGGGGGCAAAGTATCTCTTTTGGGATTCGCTGGAGAAGATATTTTTGCCGCCACTATCGACAATATCCTCGCTGAACATGGCATAGACAATTGCCTACTTAAAATTCCCAGCGTTCCTACCATTAGCAAACTAAGGATTATGGGACATAATCAGCAGTTGATTCGCTTAGATTTTGAACAATCCTTTGATGCGGCGGGAAAGGAAGCTTTTTTAATCGCCTATGGCAACAAATTGGCTGCCTGCGACCTAGTAATTCTCTCCGATTATAATAAGGGCACTTTACAGCAAAGCGCTCAACTAATTGCCGAAGCCAATAGATTAAATAAAACCATCCTTGTGGATCCCAAAAGTAGGGATTTTACCATTTATAATGGTGCCACAATTATAACGCCAAATCTTGCAGAGTTTGAAGCCATCGTTGGTCACTGTCACAGCGAAAAAGACATGGTAGATCAAGCGAGAAAACTATTGGATCTACATGATTTTCAAATGATACTTATTACCCGAGGATCCCAGGGTATGAGCCTAGTCAGTAGAGAGGCTGCGGTACACCTCCCAACGGAAGCAAAGGAGATCTACGATGTCACCGGAGCTGGAGATACTGTCATTGCCACCATCGGTTTAGCCATTGCCGCGGGAGAAAATCCACATAGTGCCATGGCATTGGCAAACATTGCCGCCGGAATAGTTATAAAAAAAGTTGGCACTTCCACTGTATCCCCAGCGGAATTGCATGGTGCCCTGAGAAAACGCCAAGATTCCTCTGCCAAAATTTTAGATGAAAGCTCACTTTTAGTACAAATAGAAGATGCCGTAGCCCGGGGAGAGAAGATTGTAATGACCAATGGCTGCTTTGACATCATTCACCGGGGACATACCAGCTACCTAGAAAAAGCAAAATCTCTGGGAGATAGGCTAGTGGTAGCGGTCAACGATGATGCTTCGGTAGCAAAATTAAAGGGAGCAAAGCGTCCCATCAACGGACTCCAAGATCGCATGCTGGTCCTAGGTGCCCTAGCCTCCGTCGATTGGATAATCTCTTTTTCCGAAGATACTCCCGAACGTCTGGTAAAATTAATTAATCCCTCCATCCTCACCAAAGGAGGAGATTATAAAATCGAAGAGATAGCTGGTGCACAGCACGTTATAGCGAACGGCGGTACCGTAACCACCATTCCCCTGGAAATAGGGCTTTCCACAAGCGCAATGGTTAAAAGAATCATGGCCTAACTTAGGATTTATCCAGTGTCCCTCAATTTTTATCCTCAAAAAATTACATCCAGAGCAGTGATCATTTTTCTGCTTGCTGCGGGCTTCTATCTCTACGAATTTATTTTACAAGCGGCACCGGGTGTAATGCAAAATGAATTAATGCAAGACCTAGCGGTGAATGCCACCAACCTGGGCATAATTTCTGGCTGTTTCTATGTGCCCTGTGCTCTGTTACAACTACCCGCTGGGCTTCTCCTAGATCGCTACAGTACGCGCATAATCCTCACCACAGTATGCACTTGCTTTGCTGCCGGAGTGCTACTCTTTGCCCATGCTCGCTGTGCCACCACGGCAAGCATTGCTCGCTTTATCATGGGTGGTGCCGCTTCCTGCGCTTTCATTAGTATTCTACACTTGGTGACCCACTGGATCCCCCGAAATCACTTTGCACTCTTCGTCGGCCTAGCAGAAATGCTGGGAGCCCTCGGAGGTCTCTTAGGTACCACCATTTTAGTGCGCTTATTAAACCATTTTAATTGGCGCACGGTAATGGGCGGCTTTGCCTATCTAGGATTCATCTTGGCACTATTGATTGTGCTTTTAATACGCAGTCAACCACCCCAGATCAAAAAAAGGGCATTTCCTCTTACCACCAATGCCATGGGGGACATAAGAGAAATACTGCGACACAGAGAAACTTGGTTTCTAGGTATCTATTCCTTTTGCATCTGGGCCCCGGTAATTGGTCTATCTCTGTGGGGAGTAGAATTTTTCATCGTCGTACACGGCCTAACTAAATACCATGCAGCCTATACCATGGCTGCCATGTGGCTAGGAATTGCCCTGGCTAGTCCTCTCCTAGGTTGGCTATCTGACTACACCGGAAAACGTTCCCTTTTTATGATACTTTGTGCCCTGATTGGCAATATCAGTACCCTAGCCATGGTATTTTTCGTAGCATTGCCTGAAATTGCTCTGATCGTATTAGCACTCGGTGTAGGCTTTGCATCCGCTGGACAAACTTTAGCCTTTGTGCTCATAAAGGATAACCATGGACTTCGTAGAAATGGCGCTGCTAATGGCATAAACAACACATTTGTAGTAGCTGGAGGTATTCTTTTGCAACCTCTGATGGGTAAAATTTTAGACCTTCACCTGGGACAGTCAATGCATTCTGGCATACACTACTACGATGCCAATGCCTATAAAAACGTCCTCTTACTTTTACCCCTTTGCTACTGCATTGCTACCCTGATAGGTAGTTTTTTTATTAGGGATAAATACATTCGAACAATCACATGATGAAACCTTACCAACTCTGCTAAAAGTTTACTACCACTTTGCTAGACTCATGGCACTAAAATTTGACCTATCTTCTAAAGTTAAGTAGTTTTAGATAATACATAAATAAGTCAATCAATGTCATGTTTAACTGGTTTAATAAAAAAAATATCGGAACAAACAATAACTATCCCCAGGGAAACAGTGGCATAGCTGGGCTATTTAGTGATATCGCCCGAATACTTTCCCGTAGCACTAAAATTGATCCCAAATTATTCGACGAACTGGAAGAAAAATTACTACGCTCTGATCTAGGAGTTTCCCTAACCCAGGAGATCATGGAAAAATTAAAGTATCGATCCCGAAAAGAGATAAACATGGATAGTAACTCAGTAATGCAATTACTCCATGAAGAGTTCGAAAATATTCTAGCGCCCTGTGCGATTCCCTTTAGTCTAAAGCAAAGCACCTCCTCCCAGGTAATACTCTTTGTGGGCGTAAATGGTTCAGGAAAAACTACCACCCTAGGTAAAATTGCTCATTTAATGAAAGAAAGGGGGCACAGTATTTTATTAGCTGCGGGAGATACTTTTCGCGCCGCAGCCATAGAACAATTGAAAATTTGGGGAGAGCGCACCAATATTCCCGTTATTGCTCAGCAACCGGGGGCCGATAGCGCCGCCGTTATCTACGATGCTTTACAAGCAGGCAGAGCACGCGACGTTGATCTCGTAATGGCGGACACCGCTGGCAGATTACATACCCACGATGGGCTAATGCAGGAATTGAAAAAAATTAAACGTACTTTACAAAAAATCGATCCCCAGGCTCCCCAGGAAATATTATTGGTGCTAGATGCCACCATCGGTCAAAATGCAATTAACCAAGCGCGGGAATTTCATGAAGCCATCGGCATTACGGGCATCGCTATCACCAAGCTAGATGGTACCGCCAAGGGAGGAGCGATCTTTGCCATTGCCAAAAGTATGAAATTACCGATTTACTTTCTGGGAATGGGTGAAAAAATTGAAGATCTAAAACCATTTGATGCTAGGCAATTTGTGGCTACAATATTCAATGAAAATTATGATAGAAAATAAATCCCGCGGTAATATTATTAAACTACTAAAACAAATGAGTAATCTGCCCGGGATTACTTTAGCTATCATGTTTATTTCCACAATCGTAACATTTCTGATTCTAGGCATTTATCTTCTGCTAGTAAACTTCGAATCCCTGGGTAATCGCTGGAATGAACAGGCAAAAATTTTTCTCGTCCCTAAAAATAATCTTAGCCCCGAAACCCTGAGTAAATTCCATGAAAAACTTAGCACAAACACTCTCATTGCCAACGCCACGCTATTTAAAAAAGAAGCCGCTTTAGCAATATTGGATCGACACCAACTGGCTAATGGTTTAGCTATCAATTGTAAAAAAAATCTACCGACCAGCACCATCATTCTTACATTGAAAATAAAAAATCTAACAAAAAACAAGCTAAATGACCTTACTGATGAATTAAAACGGTGCGTTGAAATTGAAAAAATAACGGCAGACATCCCTATTCTACAAGAGTATCTTGATTTATTTAGCCTGTGCTATCAATTAACACTGCTAATATTTTGGTTTCTGGTATTTATCTGGTCCCTCAACACCTTTGGATCTTCCTATATTCTAAGTAAGCTTTTAGAAAGGAAGGTTAATGGCTCAAAGGATTTCCTAGCAACGCAATGTTCTATCTATGCCTTAATAGGCAGCACCCTGGCATTTAGTTTAGTTAGAATCATAGTTTCCGCTTTAAATAATCGGGGCATATATTTTGATAATTTCAACATCTTTGAGGGTACTTGTTTTTTAATTTTAGCAGCTACCATGGCCTACATTGGATCAAGAACCGCTACCATTAACAACGCTTCTCGCTAGAATCGAAATCCCGAGGCCAGTGAATACCGCCTATCGCTACCAAAAGCCGCCGAAGTAATTCTAGGTCCAGAAGGGGATTGTCTACGCTTATACTCACTCCTGGCAATCATTTTCAATACCTTATCAACCATGGTCCTAGAAAATCCAGCTTTAATAATAGTTTCCCTAGATTGCTGTAGCTCCACATATCTTTTAATGATTTCATCCAGCTTTACATAGGGTGGTAAATCATCGCTATCTCTTTGATCAGTAACCAATTCCGCCGTGGGTGCTCGCCCAATGGCAGCTTCAGGTATTGCATGGGAAATGTCGTTGCGATGGTGCGCTAATTCATAGACCAGGGTCTTGGTTACATCACACAGGGGAGCAAAACCTCCTGCCATATCGCCATAGAGAGTTGTGTAACCCACGGCCATCTCGCTTTTATTGCTAGTAGCTATCACCAGAGCATTATCACTGTTGGCCATGGTCATCACCATGGTGGCTCGACATCGTGCCTGCAAATTAGCTCGGATAGTCACAGACAGTCGTTTATCTTCAAAAGTAGCCAAATATTTCTTAAATATCGGTTCAATGGAAATGGTAGTATTAGTGACCCCTAGCAATTTTGCCTGTTTTCTAACTATGTCATTGCTCAATTTACTGGAATAGCGTGATGGTAGATAGCAGGTTTCAACGTTCTCCTTTCCCAGAGCATCCACTGCTATGGCCAGAACCAGGGCGGAATCAATGCCTCCAGAAACACTAACTAAAGCTCTTTTAAAATTATTTTTATGAAAATAATCCCGAACTCCTAGCACTAAAGCACCATAGATCAAAGATACCGCCGAAGGCATAGTGGGCAACGGTAGTAATTTAGAAACTCTAAACTTTAGAGCTTCTAGGTTCACAGTTAATAATTCCTCCTGAAAAAAAGCCCCCCGCTGTCTAAGGCTACCATCTTCGGCAATTACCATGGAACCTCCGGCAAATACCAACTCCCCTTGGCCACCAACCATGTTAATGTGCAAAATCGTCTGCCGTTGCCTGCGGGCATATTTTCTCAGCTTAATCTCTCTTTGCCGTAGTTGCTCAATGGCAAAGGGTTCCGCATTCAAAGACAGCAATATGTCTACTTTGCTTTCTTTGAAGCCTTGGGGTTCTTCGATAAAAATATCATCACCCATGGTGAGAGCAATTTTTACGCCATCAATGCTAAAAACAGCTAAAGTATGCTCAGCGGAAAAATAATATCTTTCACCCAGAAGAGACATATCTGATAATTGCCGTTTAGCATAAACGGTAATAATTTTCCCATTATATAGTACCACGGCAGCATGGAGAGTTTTTTTTTGTCTACGCACTGGCAGCCCTACTACCACATAAATATCCTGTACTTTTTCTCTAATGCTATGCAAAGTTTCCAGGGTTTGTCGCCACAACTCCTGTCCTCGAAGCCAATCATCCAGGGGATAACCCGTAATAGCCATGGCTGGAAACACTACCATGGTAGCCCGTTGTTTTTTCGCAATTTTTGCCTGGGAAATAATTTTTTTTAAATTACCCTTAAGATCCCCAGTCGTTGGATTAATTTGGGCCAAAGCAATGGTTAATTTTTTCATGGTCACCCCTTCTTCACATCATCAAATGGCTCTAAAAATAGATCGTACAATTTATGGCAAACAATATCTATACCCATGAAAAATTATGATCAATAATTTTGCCTAGACAAAATCGTGACAGAAGCGATGTTACGGCATATAATATATTTCTATGTTAAAAGTTGATCTTGAAAATTTAGAACGAGCGCTAGATAAATTAATCATGCTAGCAAATCAAAAAAAATTGGAAAATGTTGCTCTGGGTAAAAAACTTGAGTCTCTGCACCAGGAAAATAGTATCCTGGTAGCAAAAAAAAAGACCGCCGTAGCCGCCATTAAAATTATGATTAGGCAATTGGAAGATGAATTAAATACCACGAAATAAATAGCATCCATGTCATTGCAAGAAACAGAAAGCACCACGGTAATTCTAAAAATAGTAGGAAAAAACTTTAAAGTTAAATGTCCCAAAAGCATGCACAGTGAATTGCAAGATGCCGCTTCCTATCTCAATGATAAAATGCTAGTAGCTCAACAAAAAGACAAATTTTCCTCCATGGATCACCTAGCCATAGTAGCTGCACTTAATATCTCCCATGAACTACTGCTGGCAAGAAAAAAACAGCAATGTTCCGATGACTATGATATCTGCCACACTAAACTAGAAAACTTAGCACAAAAAATCAGCGACGCACTGGAAATAGAATAATAGTTAGTGTATAATTAGTTTAGTCTGTGATGCACGCTCGTAGGGTATTTATTTTTGAATCGATAAGCCTGAGTTTAGAGATTGATTCCTCACTATCGGAGCATGCTTACACTTTAGTAAGAAGCTAAAGATATTGATATTGATCTATACTAGAATTTGGGTTCAAAAGATAACTTACAGCGGCATCATGGATAATTTTACGAAGCTAAATTTCAAAAAAAATTTACGCAGCGAAGCCAATAGCAAACTAAAAAATATCTCTTCGCCGCAACGTTCCAGTGTTTCCCAAATGGTAACTGCCAAACTTATCGAAAATTCTATCTTCGCGGATAGTGTGCACATTGGCTGCTATTTTCCCATTGGCAACGAAATCGATACTTCCGCAATCATTACTGCCATCTGGCAACGTGGCAAACAGTGCTACCTTCCCGCGATAGTGTCAACTAATGAAATGGTTTTCGTAGAGTTCTGTCCCCGGGATACCCTAGTGAAAAAAAAATATGGTGCCCAGGAACCACTAATGATTCAAAGTAAAATCAGGGCACCTAGGGATCTAGATTTAGTCATTGTTCCTCTCCTAGGATTCAATGATAATCTGTTTAGATTGGGACGAGGTCTCGGGTACTATGATAAAACTTTCTCCTTTAAAAAAATGGATCATCAAAATCCCTACCTGCTAGGACTAGGATATGAAAATCAAAAATTGCACTTCACCTCGGATCCTTGGGACGTGGCAATGAATTCCATCATTGCCATCTAGCCACAAACAATAAATTTCTATATAATGTTGCACGACTTCAAAACAGATAGCATATGGAAGACAAAAATTCACAGTCCCAAGAACAAACAAAGGATTCTCCTCTATTTAGAAAGGAAGCTCTAGAATATCGCAAGGGAAATTTTTTCGGTAAGGTGATTGTAACTACGCCGCCATCTTTTTTTATATGGGTTTTCGCTGCCTCCATCATTGCCATAGCCATAATATTGTTCATTGCCTTTGGCAAATATTCAAAGCACCGCCAAGCCGCAGGGATATTAGTTCCAAATAAAGGTTTAATACATATATATCCCAAATCCCCTGGCATCGTCACTCATCGATTTGTTAAACAAGGGGAACCCGTGGTTAAAAATCAGCCGCTCTATTTAATTTCTACGGAACAACATGAATTATCCTCCCAGGGAATAAATGCTCAATTGCTAGCATCCCTGGAAAAACAGAGGTTATTGCAAAAAGAGAAACTATCTCTCTATGAAAAAAACATTATAAAATACAAACAATTATTAGGAGAAAGACATATTTCCGAACTGGAGTACCAGGGATATTATAATAGTTATTTGGAAACCATAGCAACACTTAGGGAGATAGAGAGCAGGCTAGTGGAAGTAAAGAGCCATGGTGACCATGCGATACTTGCACCGGCAGATGGCACCATAGCCACACTGGTAGCCATGGTTGGAGATCGTGTTACCCAGGAGAAACCATTGGCTTCCATTATTCCCCGGGGGGCTATATTGGAAGGCATGCTGTTCGTTAGTACTAGAGATATAGGTTTTGTAAAACTAGGTCAAAGGGTAATGCTCAAATACGATGCTTTCCCCTACCAAACATTTGGTCTCTATGCATCCACCGTTGCTAGGATAGATGATAGTGTCCTATCCCAAAAGGACATAGACATGGCAACCCCACCGGATCCCAATCCCTCAGCACAAATGGATATCTACGGTAATAAAACTTTCTACCGCGTAATCGTTAAGCTACAAGAGCAACGGGTAATGGTGTATGGCAAATCACAACCCCTGGCAGCTGGCATGACAGTGGTAGGAGAAATTATCGGTGATAGGCGTAAAATTTGGCAGTGGATACTAAACCCCATCTACACTCTCAAAGGGAGTTTAACATCATAGTGAAAGAAATTACTAAAAAATTACGCTTTTCCCTGGGCAATAGATTGCCCATGATTTTGCAAAGTGAAGTTACCGAATGTGGCCTAGCGTGCCTAGCTATGATCGCCAGTTACCATGGCTATGAAACTGATCTCATAACCCTGCGAAGGCAATTCTCCATATCTCTCAAGGGCAGTAAGCTTCAGGATTTAATAGATATCTGTAGAAAATTACATTTACTCACCAGGGCCGTAAAATTAGAATTGGAAGATCTACCCTATCTAAAAACGCCCTGTCTTTTACACTGGGACATGGATCACTTCGTAGTCTTAAAAAACATTCGGGGCGATAAAATTACTATCCATGATCCAGCCGTGGGAGTAGTAAAATATACAAAAGAGGAAATTTCTAAGCACTTTACCGGTGTGGCCATGGAAATCACACCGGCCACGGATTTTACTAAAAAAAAGGATAAAACCAAATTACGTTTACTGGATCTATGGCGATCCGTAACGGGCATTAAAGCTTCCCTGGTACAAATTCTTTTACTCTCCCTAGCTCTGGAAGTATTCGCCATAGTTAGCCCCCAATTTATGCAATGGATTACGGACCATGTGCTAGTTACCAACGATACTCCACTGCTGTATACCTTGGCCATAGGCTTTGCCCTACTCATGGCGATTCAGGTTGCCACGGAATATGCTAGATCCTGGATCGTGCTATTCATGGGAACCACATTGAATATCCAGCTAACGGCCAATCTATTTCATCATCTATTTAAACTCCCCCTAAGTTTCTTTGAAAAAAGACACATGGGAGATATTGTTTCTCGCTTTGGTTCCATTGGCAATATTCAGAGTAAAATTACCACGGACTTCGTAGAAGGTATCATCGATGGTTTCATGGTAATCATTACCCTGGGCGTAATGTTAATTTATAGCATAAAACTCAGTCTCATCGTACTGGCAGCTTTGCTACTCTATACCATCATACGCCTACTTTTTTATCCCACTTTTAAACTAAAAAACCAGGAACAAATAGTTTCCTCGGCAAAGGAAAATTCTATTTTCATGGAGAGCGTTCGCGCGATTCTACCAATTAAAATTTTTGGCAAAGAATCCCAAAGGGAACACGTTTGGCAAAAT
Organism: Gammaproteobacteria bacterium; assembly: GCA_031552655.1. GTDB lineage: Bacteria > Pseudomonadota > Gammaproteobacteria > UBA9339 > UBA9339 > CAZTPH01. Next base: position 22,381 of record JAVBML010000043.1, on the reverse strand, counting down.
TGCTATGCCGACAAATTAAACATTGGTATCTACGTTACAAAACTGGGTTTAATCTACAAAATCATCAATCACACAATTTTTGGTGCTGAAAACATTATAATAATGGTGTGGGGTGCCAAAATGGTCATGGGGGGCGTGGATAATTTCACCATTGGCATGCTCCTGGCCTATATCTCCTACCGTGGACAATTTGTTTCCAAAGCTCAGGAGATGATTGATAAAATAATAGAATATAGAATGATCACCATCCACCTAGATCGAGTTGCCGATATAGCACTAGCGGAGCCGGAATATGATGCAAAAAAGGAAAGCCTATTACCCCAGGCAATCAAAGGCGGTATTAAGGTAAAAAATTTAGCATTTAGATATTCCGAACAGGATCCCCACATTTTTAAAAACATAAGTTTTGAGATTACTCCGGGAGAATCCGTAGCCATCATTGGTCAGTCCGGCTGTGGTAAAACCACATTACTAAAAATATTGCTGCGACTGCTTATGCCCACCACGGGAGAAATCTTGATTGATGGTGTGGATATCAACAAAATGAGCTTTAGTAACTATCGTTCCCAAATAGCGGCGGTAATGCAGGATGACACTCTCATGAGCGGTTCCATCGCAGAAAATATCGCATTCTTTGCCCCAAATCCTAACTTAGAAAAAATCCATGCCTGCGCAATGATAGCGGCAATTCACGAAGATATTCTCCGCATGCCCATGGCCTATCAATCTCTCGTGGGCGACATGGGAACGGCCCTATCGGGGGGACAGAAACAAAGAATTTTATTAGCAAGGGCTCTCTATGCCCAACCTAAAATTTTATTCCTGGATGAAGCAACTAGTCACCTCGATGGTAACAATGAAAGCACCATTAATCACCACATAAAAAACATTGGCATCACCCGCGTAATCGTGGCCCACCGTAGAGAAACCGTAGCCATAGCTGATAGGATCATTGATTTAGAAGCAATAATCCTACAAGAACGCCAAAGGGAAATGGAAATGTTCAACCAAAGCGTGAAATAAGTAAAATTACCTCTGCCTTTGCTCCACAAATTAAATGTGCTATTTTTATTAACTATGGACACTATGAAAGTTTCACGTTTAATTGAATAGATATACGCCCCTAGCCATTAGTCTCACAGCTCTGCTCATGCTAGCTTTGGGGATTGCTAGGCTTAAAAATTTTGGCTATCATTTTATCTATTCATTCACGGCAAGTATGCCTCGCGGTCTATACCTGGTAATTCCAGCAAAAAACTTTAGGCACCATGACATTGTAGAATTTACTCCGCCCTCCACAGCACTAAATTTTTTAGAGCAACGGCAGCTGCCTTCAAATATCTCCTTGATAAAATATGTATTTGCCAAAAAGGGAGATTTCGTTTGCACTCACCATGACACCCTTTTAATTAATGGTAAAAAAATTGCCTCAATTTACTCCACCGATGACAAAAACAACCCTTTACCTAGGTTTATAATTTGCGATAGAATTAGGGGTGATCAGTATCTGCTACTCAGCACCAAAAGTAGCAGATCCTTCGACGGTAGATATTTTGGCTTGGTTTCAACACAGCACATTCGGGGCCGAGCAATTCCCATTTTTACCGAATAATCATCAATGAAGAGGGGCAATTTAATGCTAAATGATAAAATTATGGATCGCCATCTGGCCATGTTAACCACTGCTTTTGGTGCAGATATCATTGCACTTTTAAATAACCAGGACGTCATAGAAATAATGCTTAATCCCGATGGCAAACTCTGGGCCGAATCATATGGCCATGGAAAATATGACACCGGCATTATTTTTAGCGACTACCAGGCAGCTAATATTATTAAATTGGCAGCGGCCTATCATAAAACCATAGCTGACGATAAGCATCCCGAAGTATCATGCGAACTACCAGGTAGCAGTGCAAGATTTCAAGGCTGGTTACCGCCGGTGGCAACCGCTCCAACCTTTACTATACGCAAAAGAGCTACTAAAATATTTACTCTGGACGACTACGTTGCCGCTGAATCCCTAACGGTAAATCAAGCCGAGGGATTAAGACGCAGCATTCAAAATAGAAAAAATATTCTCATTGCCGGCGGCACATCCTCTGGAAAAACTACCTTTGCCAATGCATTGCTCAATGAGCTTAGAAATTCCAATGATAGAATTATTATTCTAGAAGACTTGCCGGAATTACAAATTAATTCCAAAGATTATGTTAAACTAATGTCTACGAGTAATGTATCAATGAGATCCCTGGTCAAAGGGATCTTAAGAATGCGTCCCGACAGAATCATTATTGGTGAAGTACGAGATGGCACTGCTCTGGAACTATTAAAAGCCTGGAATACGGGACATCCCGGTGGAATTTGTACCATCCATGCTAATAGTCCCGAAGCCACCATATCGCGTTTGGAAGATTTAGTGCACGAAGCAGTAAATACTATACCTACACATTTAATTCAGGAGGCAATAGATATTATAGTGTTTATGCAAAGAGATCACTATGGAAAATATGCCGTCACGGGTATTACTGAATTGACGGCATATCGAACTTAGAAACAATTGCTACTATTCCAAGGAGAGCACATCCTCTGCCTGGGGTCCCTTGGGTCCAGACTTTACTAAAAACTCAACCTTTTGCCCTTCATTCAATGAGCGATAACCATCACCTCTAATTGCACGATAATGAACAAAAACATCTTCGCTTCCATCCACTTGAATAAAGCCATAACCCTTGGAAGCATTAAACCACTTAACAATACCATTTACACGATCTGCCATATATAAATACCTTCTTTAAAAATTTAATAAAAAACCCTGCGACCTATATGTCACAGCGAAACCATATTAACATAGTTACCTCTAAAACAAAAACTATATTTTTTACATCTCCCGATCATCCATTAAAATTTTAAAGTAATAAATTCATCATCCCCATGGAGCAATGAAATCATCGGAAACAACTACTAATTTTATAAATTTTATAACTAAAAATAATTCTTTAAAAATCAAATCATTATCATCTTTTCAATGAATAACCAGGGGGGTACTTCCCAGTGCACAGCGGGCTCTTAATTTTTTCTTAATGTAATGCCTATATAATAAGCTTTGACTATTTCTCCATGTGCTTTTAGCAAGCTGGTAAGATGAATAACTTTCGCGATACCATATTAGTAGCTGTCATAAAATATAAAAGCATTATTCGCAGAGAACTTCCCAGCACATCATATTCAAAAAAAATCAGTAAATTAGACATTAGAAGCAAGACGGTTATCGTTGCCGAAGATACTAAATTATATAGATCGGGACAAATGATAATCAGTGACCTTAGAATTCGCTCCTCGAATGTCAATGGCAAGAAAAGCAACCCTCATCATGGCACCAAACTTCTCTTGCAGTACCTGGAAAAGATAATGGCTAATTACTACATTGAGGATGGGCAAGTAATTTCAAGGATCCATCGCGCCTCCCATGCTCTCATGGAAACGGTACAACTTATTGCACAAATGGGCGATAATGGCCTAACTCAGGGTGAAATTATTCAAATAAAATGCCACGCAGATGTCGTTGCTTACCATGGAAACAATGATCAAAAAAAACTATTTCTTAAGGCTCTCAATGGCTGTCACCAACACCTGACGCAATATTTTTGCGCCAAACTCTATCCATCACAACCGCCCTATTCCTTAGCAAAATAAACTCCGACACACCATCGATTGCTAAATATCGTTATTAGTAATAGAATTTTATTAATTATTAAATTACACGGAGATTTCATGACTAAAATAGACCAAACCGCGGAATGGAAAAACCTAGCCGATCATCACCGAAAAATCAAAGATCTCGAAATAGCCAAACAATTTCAGCAAGATCCAAAACGTTTTCAAAACTTTTCCCTTGCGGCAGCAAATATATTCCTGGATTACTCTAAAAATCATGTAACCGCCGAAACCATGAATTTATTAGATACTCTGGCACAGGCAGCCGGAGTTAAAGAGCGCAGAGATCAAATGTTTGGTGGAGAAAAAATTAACATCACGGAAAAACGAGCCGTATTACATACCACTCTGAGAAATTTTGATCAGGAAAATAGTCCGGAAGCAGATCTCGTTCGCCGGGAACTAAAAAAAATTGAAGTTTTGGTCCACAATATCCATGGTGGTAAGTGGCGAGGATATAGTGGTAAGCGCGTTACTGATATAGTAAACATCGGCATTGGTGGTTCTCACCTCGGCCCCGCAATGGTGGTAGCTGCCCTAAAACCCTATGCCACTGAGCTCAAAATCCACTTTGTTTCCAATTTAGACCCCACGGATATAGCGGATACTCTGAGACATCTAAATCACGAAACAACTCTATTTATTATCGCCTCGAAAACTTTTACCACGCAGGAAACTTTGGCCAATGCCATGGTTGCCAAAAACTGGTTACTGGGCAATATTTCCACTAAAAGCGAAACTCCTCTAGGGAAGCACTTCATCGGCATAACTGCAAATTCAGAAAAGGCACGGGCTTTCGGCATAGCAGAGGAAAATGTTTATTCCTTTTGGGACTGGGTTGGAGGAAGATTTTCCCTCTGGTCCGCCCTGGGCATATCCATTGCACTGTCCCTGGGTATGAAAAATTTCTACGAGCTACTCTCCGGGGCCCAGGAAATGGATCAGCATTTTAGAACGGCGCCCACGGAAAAGAATTTACCCATAATTTTAGCTCTGCTAGGTATTTGGAATATAAATTTCCTCGGCGCCACTTCCCAAGCTATTATTCCCTATGACCAATATCTACATCTACTCCCCGCCTATTTGCAACAACTTGAAATGGAAAGTAATGGTAAAAGTGTAAATACCATGGGAGATAATCTATCCTACAAAACCGCCCCCGTAATCTGGGGGGCCCCGGGTACCAATAGTCAACATTCATTTCATCAATTGCTAATGCAGGGTACAACCCTAGTCCCCATGGATTTTATTATTCCCCTAGGTAGCCATAATCCCATTGCCGACCATCACCTAGTACTCTATGCCAATTGCCTTGCCCAAAGTCAAGCGCTAATGGTGGGAAGACGACAGAACGAGATTTTGCAATCATCCGCTGATAAAAATGAGGAGAGATTATTAGCAAAACACCAGCAAATCATGGGCAATATACCAACCAATACTTTAGTTATGGATAAAGTAACTCCTAGAAGTCTCGGTGCTTTAATTGCCCTCTATGAGCATAAAGTATTTATCCAGGGAACCATTTGGCAAATTAACTCCTTTGATCAGTGGGGAGTGGAATTAGGAAAAAAATTGACCCAGGGGCTTATTCCCATTTTACAAAACGATGAATCACCGGAAGAATTAGATGGTTCCACAAGGGGATTGATCGATTTATATCAGAAACAAAATATATCCCTCCTAGTAAATAAATGACGCTTTGCTACAATTTAAATATAGATAGCCGAGAATTAATTTTTTTGCTAGCCTAGTGTGCTTTAGTGTAATGTATATATTTAATCATGGTGCCACTGTAAAATATAGAGAAAAAAATGAAGCAAACAAAATCCCCCCATAGCTTCCATATTCCAGTAATGGGCACTGGCTTCACTATAGATACGCCTTTGTTCGTAGCTCAATATGGTATTTCCTCTGTGATTTCCCTGGTGGATGATGTACTCATAGAACAAATGAGAAAATACTGGTGTGAGCAGCATGGCGAGCCATATGCCCCTATTACAGCTAGGGATGAAGATCCTAGAGCTAGGCGCATTACCAGTTATCTTAATTTACTGCAAAAACTTATTCATGAACAAATAGAAAAAATTAAAGAGGATGAGTTTAAAGAAAATAGTGCAATTACTAAATATTTTGAACTACTGCCAAGTGATAGTTATCTGAGCAAACTCTATAAAGATATGCTGACAGAACAGAATTCTCAGAAAAAAAACGAACTGCAACAACTTCTACGTCAAAATGTGGTAGCCGGAAGCATCGATGTTAATATAATGACTAAGCTAGATATTGCTCACCATAGTAATGGTCAATCTTTGTCCTATATTTACTCCGACGCCGCAGCTGCTCTGCGGGGCTATGCCCAGAGCAATCTAGCATCCACCATGGTCCTCTCGGCGGGCTTTAATCCGCAATTATATGGGTATCTAATTGAATTTAAAGATTTTTTGCCGGATGAAAAAAATAATCTTAGAAAAAAAATCTGCCTAAAGGTAAGCGACTACCGTTCCGCCATCATTCAAGGAAAATACCTAGCAAAAAGAGGCATTTGGGTATCAGAGTACCGCATTGAGTCTGCACTTAATTGCGGTGGCCACGCTTTCATCAATGATGGTCATTTACTGGGTCCCATATTGGAAGAATTCAAAAAAAATAAGGTCACATTGATAAATGAATTACATGAAATATATAGAAAGTCTCTCTTGGAACTAAAGCACATACCCACGACAACTCCCCAGAATGTAATTATAACTAGCCAGGGAGGAGTTGGTACCAATCAGGAACACAATTTTCTACTTAAAAGATATAAGCTAGACAGCATCGGCTGGGGAAGTCCTTTTTTACTTGTGCCCGAAGCAACCAACGTTAGCAACCTAACAATGCAAAAATTAATTGATGCCACTGAAAATGACATATATTTAAGTCCCAGTTCACCTCTGGGAATACCATTTTGGAATCTTAGGACCTCCTCCAGTGAAATGCAGCGTGAAGAAAGGGTACAAAAAAACACTCCGGGCAGTCCCTGCACCAAAGGTTACACAAGGTTCAATCAAGAATTTACAAAGTTACCCATCTGCACAGCCTCTCGACAATATCAACAACTTAAGCTAGCGCAGCTACAGCGAGAAAATTTAGATACGCAGCAATGTTCATCGCTTAAATCCGAAGTCCTAGCAAAATCCTGTATCTGCCACGAACTAGGAGGAGGAGTATTGGCAAAAAGAAAAATTGACCAAACCATGGTAGAAGCAATCTGTCCAGGACCAAATATCATAAATTTTAAAAAAATAGTTTCCCTGGGAGAAATGATTAATCATATTTATGGTCGCTGTTCCCTGCTCATTAACAATGAACGCCCCCATCTTTTCATCCGAGAATTACAAATACAAATAGCTAATTTAATTAGAGAAACAACCCAAGAATTATCAATAAAATCTCGTAAGAGATTAATAGAAATAAAGAAAAATCTACATGCCAGCATAGAGTACTATCAATCCCTAGCTAAGGAATTGCTTAGGGAACAGCAAGATGCCTTTCTGGAGTCTCTCAAACTTATGAAGATAGAACTAGAGAACATCACCATTATAGAGCAAAGTAGCTAGTAACTTCCAGCATCGCTATTCTTTGTCATCATCGGAGCTAGCCGCCCATGTTTGGCATGTCTACGTTGTTTAAAAAAACCTCGCAATAAATCTCCACACGGTTTCGCCATTACTCCCGCGGTAAATTCAATGCTATGGTTAAAAAATGGTTGATCCAGTAACCTAAATTTGCTAATAACTGCCCCGAATCTTAAATCCTGGGCACCAAAGACCAATCTGCCAATCCTAAAATGTACCATCGCTCCTACACACATTACACAGGGCTCCAAGGTAACATAGAGAGTCGTCTCCACCAGGCGATAATTTTTAATCCGTTTTCCTGCCCTTCTCATGGCAATAATTTCAGCGTGGGCCGTGGCATCATAAAATTCCAAAGCACGATTATGACCCATCGCAATTATCTCACCCTGTGATACCACCAGAGCTCCCACGGGTACTTCATTGCGTGCAGCAGCAAGTTTAGCTAGCTCTAAAGCTCTTTGCATAAAAACATTATCACAATCCATAGCTAATTACTCGGGCATAAAATTATGATAACCATACCAACGGAGCAGAAAATATCAAGGCTGGATTGCTTATCCATAGAATGATACAATCTTTTCGGTAGCTAAAATTTCATCGAGATATTCAATGTTAGATATAAAATTACTGCGTCAACAGTTAGTTGAAACCGCCCAGGCACTTAAAAAAAGAGGATTTGAACTCAATACTGATCTGATTCAACGGTTAGAAAAAGATAGAAAATGCTTGCAAATTGAAGTACAAGATCTACGCAACGAACGTAACCGCAGTTCCCAGGAGATAGGATTACTTAAATCCCAAAATAAAGACATAGCAATTTCCCTGGCTACCATGGAAAAACTTGGAAAAAAACTAGCTGCCCAGGAGCTTATCCTGGCCAGTATTTCAAAAGAGTTGGGCGAACTATACGCCGCCATACCCAATTTACCCCACGGCAGCGTTCCCGAAGGACTCAAGGAATGCGACAATCGGGAAATTCGCAGCTGGGGGAAGATTAGAAAATTTGATTTTTCTCCCCGGGACCATGTGGAGCTTGGTAATTTGCTCGCCATGATGAATTTCAGAGATGCGGCAAAAATTAGTGGGGCTAGATTCGTTGTTCTGGTAGATCAACTCGCCAAATTACAACGCGCCCTAATTCAATTTATGCTCGACACACATACCAAAGAGCATGGCTACCGAGAACTCTACGTTCCCCATCTAGTTAATAGTCAAAGTCTCTTTGGCACTGGCCAATTACCAAAATTCAAGAATGAGCAATTTAACATCAGTGGAGATTCACACTATAGTTTAATTTCAACGGCAGAAATTCCCATGACCAATTTAGTGCGCGATGAAATCATTCCCGAGAACCAATTGCCCCTAAAGTATGTAGCCCATACTCCTTGCTATCGCAGCGAAGCTGGTAGCTATGGAAAAGATCTTCATGGTATGATTCGCCAGCATCAATTCGAAAAAGTGGAATTGGTTCGCATTGAAAAGCCAGAAAATTCCTACCTAGCCCACGAAGAGCTAACGCAACACGCAGAAAATATTTTGCAAAAACTTGAATTACCCTACAGAACTATGTCTCTGTGTAGTGGAGAGCTAGGGTTTTCTGCAGCAAAAACCTATGACCTAGAGGTGTGGTTACCGGCACAAAATAAATATCGGGAAATATCTTCTTGCAGCAACTTCGAAGCCTTTCAGGCACGGAGAATGCAAGCTAAATGTCGTTTACAAAATGGGATTACGGAACCACTGCATACACTAAATGGTTCTGGCTTAGCTGTAGGTCGTACCCTAATTGCTATCATGGAAAACTACCAAAACATCGATGGAAGCATCAATGTTCCCGAAATTCTGTGGAAATATATGGATAACGTAAAAATTATAAAAAAATAGGGCCGTGAAAAATATTCACTGTCACGTTTCCGCTACTATAGATTACACATATACTCTGTGATCTATCACTTATTTTTAATTTATGAAAATATTAACTAAGTATTTAACCAAAGAAATTTATGGTGTTACCAGCGCAACGGCTTTGATTCTATTACTCATTTTTTTAAGCAACCAGGTGGTGCGCTTCATGAATGCCGCAGCCTATGGTTTCCTTGCTAGCAATGCCATTGCAACAATTATTTTACTTCAACTACCTATCTTAACCGCTCTAATTCTACCCGCGGCCCTATTTCTAGGAATATTACTAGCCTACGGTAGATTATACGCGGATAGTGAAATGACAGTACTGGAGATCTGCGGTATAGGACCACAAAAACTTTTAAGCATTACGCTAACCTATTCCGCCTTGGTAATGATCCTAGTTGCCATGCTATCGCTATGGATCAACCCTAAAGTTTATAGCTACATCGATAGTCTTCTAGCGGGAGTTTCCCGCAGTAGTCTAGAAATGATTAAACCAAAACATTTCAATGAAATATCCGATGGTTCCTGGGTACTCTATGTCAACTCCGTGGCGGATGATCGCAAGCATTTCTTTGATGTCTTTGCAGCTCAACGAATGGACCATGGACATAAAAAGGGAAAATCATCTTCCCTCATCGCTAGGCAGGCATATCACAGGAATGACGTATCCAACAATGGCGACTCCTACATAGTACTCGTGGATGGCCATCGATATTTTGGTAAACCGGGACAAAGGGATTATGAAGTCATTAAATTTAAGGAATATGGAATAAAAATTCGGGAAAAGGAAAAAATATGGCAAGCCAACGAAAACAGCATGTCAACCTACACGCTATGGCAAAAAAGAAAAGAACCCAGAGCAGCAGCGGAATTGCAATGGAGAATTTCCCTGCCACTCTTGGCACTTATTTTAGTATTAATTGCAACGCCACTCAGTAAAATACCCCCGAAAAAAGGGCGCTATTTTAAGCTGGCTCCCGCCATTCTAATATACATTCTCTATGCCAATTTTTTATTTTTAGCAAAGGCCTGGATAAAAAAGGGCACCCTTGCTCCTACTCTAGGTATATGGTGGGTACATGGTCTCATGTTTATGATTGCAATATTTTTATTCGTCAAACAAAGAGGCTGGTCAAAAATCTATAAAAAATAGCAGCCAATAAAATGCCATGAAAATATTAACTAAATACCTTTTTAAAACCATTCTATACTATGTTTCCCTGGCTTCACTTTTTCTCCTGGGCCTCCAAATCTTCATAGAACTATCCAAAGAATTTCCCAGCATGGGCATGGGTAACTATCATCTTCCCCAAACTCTACTCTATGTTACTTTGATACTCCCCTTCGACATTTACCAATTTTTCCCCATGGTAAGTCTTTTGGGATTTATCATTGCCCTGGGCCTCCTAGCATCTAACGGAGAATTAATTGTTATGCGCACCGCTGGTATGTCGCTATTTAATCTATTTCAGAGAATTGCCGCCGTGGGAGCATTGCTAATTCTATTCATGCTGTTAATCGGTGAGATAATATCTCCCCCGGCACTGCATCGAGCAGAAAAAATCAAATTGGAAGCCCTCAATGAAGGTAAAATGCTTTTGACCAAACAGGGGCGATGGCTCCACGGAGACGACGAAATTATTAACATAAAAACCATTACGGGTAAAAATCTCGAAAACATTACGAGATATAAAATTGGCAACCAAGCAAAGTTGCACGCTATCATACATACTCCCCATGGTCACTACGACGGTAACCACTGGATACTAAGGGAATCCCAGGGTACAACTTTTGAAAAACACAAAACGTTATCTTCTTACACCTCCAGGGAAATTTCAAAGATAAAATTTTCTCCTCAACTTCTAAGTATCGATGCCCTGGATAGTGATCAAAAAAATATTGTGGCCCTACATACCTATGCTAAGCAGCGCATAGCAAGCGGACTTGATGCTTCTAAATATGTTTTTTCTTTTTGGCAAAGAATTTTTGCTCCCCTTGCTGCCCTGGTTATGATACTACTGGCGGTGCCATTTATTTTTGGTTCCCTGCGCACCGCAACCATGGGGTTTCGTATGCTAATTGGCATTGCCACGGGCTTTACATTCTATATGCTAAATCAGTTTGTTGGTCCCATGGCCATGGTATATCATTTACCACCACTATTGGCTGCAGCATTGCCCACGTTGCTATCTACCATTTTAGGCATAGTTCTACTAATAAAAATTCCATAGCTGCTCGTGAGACAATGTAATATCCCCCTATCCCTGTACATTCATTTTCCCTGGTGCCTTAGTAAATGCTCCTACTGCGACTTCAACTCCTTTGTACTACCCGATAAAAATATCATCGATGTCTACGTGGAAAAATTACTTATGGACCTAGATCATGAGGCTCGTAACTATCCTCAGGATCAATTAATCTCCATGTATTTTGGCGGTGGCACTCCAAGTATTATGTCCACCTCATCCATCGCTACTCTCATTGAAAAAGCGAGAAATCTTTTTTCATTTTCCTCCACCATGGAAATCACCCTCGAGGTAAATCCCGGCACCCTTGACCTATTAGCCTATCAACAGCTAAGAGAAATCGGCGTTAATAGAATCTCTCTGGGCGCCCAAAGCTTTAATAATCAAGTTCTAAAAAATATCCACAGAATTCATGGTTGCCATCAAATATTCCAAGCAATTGATGAAATTAAAACGGCCGGGTTTAATAATTTCAACCTTGACCTAATCTTTGCTCTACCTGAACAAACCATGGCCATGAGCGCTGACGATCTGAAAGAGGCATTGAAACTAGCACCCTCCCATGTCTCATGGTACCAATTGTCGCTGGAGTTTCATTCTAGCAACCACAGAATGTATCACTCTCTACCCAATCAGGAGGAGCTATGGAATATGCAGCAAAGCGGAATAGAACTGCTTCAAAATAATGGATTTGGACAATATGAGGTTTCCGCCTATGCAAAATCTCCAGCTTATTTTTGTCAACATAATTTAAATTACTGGAACTACGGTGACTACCTAGGCATCGGCAGTGGTGCCCACGGTAAAGTTACCATGGATGATTATAAAATCCAACGCTATAGTAAAATTGCCGATCCTAAAGAATACCTAGCCGCTACTAACATCTATGAAACCATGGAAATAGTAAACAAAAAAAAGGTTCCCTTTGAATTTATGTTGAACGCCCTAAGATTATATCGTCCCATAACCCATGAATTATTCAAGCAACGCACTGGCATTAATATCGAATCAATATATAATGAGCTAAACCAAGCTGAGGAGCAGCAATTAATTAAATTAACTGCGGAGACAATAGCTATAACCGAACGGGGGAAAAATTTTTTAAACGATTTATTGTGCATATTTTTATGAAAATTTATGATTAGAAATTATTGCCCAATTTTCCAGTGGAAACCATGGGAACCAAAAAACAATACCTAAATGCCCTGGGGATAGATATTTGGCAACCTAGAGGATCTAGCTTAGCCAGAGATAGTCACGGTGATTCCCTAGATTTATCTACCCTAGAAACAACGGTTGCTTCTTGCACACTGTGTGAATTACATAGAACACGTACTAACACTGTTTTTGGCACAGGAAATACCAACGCTGAAATCATATTCATAGGAGAGGCGCCCGGTGCCAATGAAGATTTAAAGGGGGAACCCTTTGTGGGTAGAGCAGGGATGCTATTAAATGCCATGCTGATATCCATTGAACTCAATCGTAGCCAAGTATACATCGCAAATATCCTCAAATGCCGCCCTCCAAGAAACAGAGATCCATTACCCACAGAGGTAAAATTATGTACCCCCTATCTACAACAACAAATTGCCCTCATCAATCCCAAACTCTTAGTTGCCGTGGGTAGAATAGCGGCACAGTTTTTACTAAATACAACGGAATCCATGGGAAAATTAAGGGGAAATATATATAAATATGGTGGCACCAACATTCCCCTCATTGTTACCTATCATCCCGCCTATTTACTACGTTCCCCGGGGGAGAAGAAAAAAGCCTACGACGACTTTCTACTCATAAAAAAAACCATCTCCTAGAATATTTTATAAAAACCAATAGTCTTGAAATAAAAAATATTCCTTTTATCTAAATATTTACCCTTTTCAAAGACTGCCTTCCAAAATAAATGCCCGCATTACTACATCCATCACCTTTCCCAATAAATAAATTACCACTCCATCGAGCTTGTCATCGCACCTGAGTTAGGGCATTATTTACTATTATTAATTAGATTTACTACGTAGCCATGAAAGAAGAAAATCAATTTTGTTCCTTCTGCGGGAAATCCAAGCAAGATATTCAAAGCTTGGTCCAGGGAGAATCTGCGGCGATCTGCAATGAATGCATCGAGGAAATCAATAACTCCCTTAGGGGAGAAGATATCATTGGAGAAATCAAGCTATCCATACCCCAAGAAATTAATAAGATTTTAGATGACTATGTTATTGGTCAAAATATGGCGAAAAAAGTTCTCAGTGTCGCCGTATATAATCACTATAAAAGATTGCTGCATAGAAAGCAGTTGAGCAGCGCTGATCAAGAGGTGGAGCTTAGTAAAAGCAATATTATCCTCATTGGTCCCACGGGAAACGGTAAAACCCTCCTCGCCGAAACTCTAGCAAAGCTACTTAATGTTCCCTTTGCCATAGCAGATGCTACCACACTAACCGAAGCGGGTTACGTCGGTGATGATGTGGAAACCATAATTCAAAAATTACTCCAAAATAGTAACTATGATGTTAAAAAAGCGGAAATGGGAATCATCTACATAGATGAAATAGATAAAATAGCTAGAAAAAGCGACAGCCCTTCCCTAACACGCGATGTCTCAGGAGAGGGAGTGCAGCAAGCTCTTTTAAAGATAATCGAAGGAACCGTAGCTGGTGTACCACCCCAGGGCAATCGTAAGCATCCACAGCAGGAATATCTCCATGTTAACACCAAAAACATACTCTTCATCTGTGGCGGTGCTTTCGCCGATCTTAGCAAGATAATTCAAGAACGTAGTGAAAAATCAAGCATTGGTTTCTCCGCCAAAATATTTGATGAAAAAAACAAAAAAACCCAGGGAGAACTACTGCAACAAGTGGAACCGGAAGATTTGATCAAATTTGGTCTAATTCCAGAATTTGTAGGAAGATTACCAGTAATGGCAGTGCTTGACGAACTCGAAGAAAAGGACTTAGTAAAAGTACTAATGGAACCTAAAAATGCCCTAACTAAACAATACTGCAAATTATTTCACATGGAGGATGTGGAATTAGAATTCACTTCCGAAGCCATTGCAGAAATTGCTCGCAAATCCATAGCTAGAAAAACGGGGGCCCGGGGTCTAAGGGCAATCCTAGAAAACCTGTTGCTAGATACCATGTATACTCTACCCTCAGAAAAAAATATCAAAAAAATCATTATCGACGATGGGGTTGTAAATAAAATCAAAGCCCCAATATATATAAGGAATTAGTAACAAATAAAAAATTTGGAAATAATATCAAGAAGATAACAATATGACAGAACAAGCACAAACGAAGAGCTCTATGCTAACAATATCCGTGCTACCACTGCGTGACACGGTTATCTATCCCTTCATGGTGGTGCCCCTATTTATTAATCGTTCGAAGTCAGTGCGAGCACTGGACATCAGCGTAACCTCAGGTAAACAAATATTCTTTGTCTCCCAAAAAAACTCAAAAAGCGAAGACCCAAAACCCGACGACCTCTACACCATTGGTTCCATCGCTAACATTATCCAAGTATTAAAACTTCCCGATGGCACCATTAAGGTACTGGCCGAGGGCACAAGTCGTGGACGAGCCCTAAAAATCACCGAAGACAACTTAACTCTCATGGGAGAAATTGAACCCCTGGGTGATGAAATAATTCAGGATAAAGAATCCGAAGCCCTGGTCAGGACTCTCATTAATAGCTTCGAGGAATACACCAAATTAAACTCCAAAATTCCCTTTGAAATCTTATCTGCCTTACCTAACATTAGCGAACCGGGACGTCTAGCAGATGTGGTAGCCGCCCACTTACCTATGATTAGCCTAGGGGATAAACAAACTATCTTGGAAACCCAAAATACCAAGGAGCGCCTAAAAATAGTTATCTCCTTGCTATCCCATGAATTGGAAATATTGCAAGTTGAAGAGAAGGTTAAAAATCGCGTAAAAAATCAATTAAACAAAACGCAGCATGAATTTTACCTCAACGAAAAAATGAAGGCCATTCAAAAGGAATTGGATGAACTCAACGAAGGCAAGCAACCTCTATCGGAAATGGAAAAACTTCGTGTAAAAATCAACAAAGTGGGATTAAGCAACGAAGCAAAAGAAAAAGCTCTGGCGGAGCTAAATAAATTAGCACTGATGCCACCTCTATCCGCGGAGGCAACCGTGTCGCGTAACTATTTGGATTGGTTGCTAGATTTACCCTGGAAAAATTCTTCCAAAATAAATACCGACATTAATCGTGCAGAAAAAATTCTCGATGCCGATCACTATGGGCTAGAAAAAATTAAGGAACGCATAATTGAATATTTAGCGGTCCAAAGTCGCATCAAAAAAACCAAAGGTCCTATCCTTTGCCTAGTGGGACCACCGGGAGTGGGTAAAACTTCCCTGGGTCAATCCATCGCAAGGGCCACGGGACGTAAATTTATCCGCATCTCCCTAGGAGGAATGCGCGATGAAGCGGAGATTCGCGGCCATCGACGTACCTACATTGGATCATCACCGGGAAAAATTCTCCAAAAGATGGCAAAAATAAAAGTGAAAAATCCACTATTCATGCTCGATGAAGTGGATAAGATGGCCATGGATTTTCGCGGCGACCCAGCTTCGGCACTGTTGGAAGTTCTAGACCCAGAACAAAACCAAAGCTTCAGCGATCATTACATTGAAGTTGACTATGACCTATCGGACGTAATGTTCATTGCCACTTCAAATTCACTGGACATCCCAGCGCCCCTTTTGGATCGCATGGAAATCATTAGATTAGCCGGCTACACCGAAGAGGAAAAACTAAACATTGCCACTAAATATCTAATTCCAAAACAAATCAAAGAAAATGGTCTCAAAGCCAAGGAAATTTCCTTCAGCGAAGATGCTATTTTGGAGATCATTCGTCACTATACCCGGGAAGCTGGCGTACGTAGCCTAGAGCGTGAGATAGCTAAAATTTGTAGAAAAACCGTGAAAAAGATTCTCTCCTCGAGTGAAAATAGCAAAATAAGTAAAGAGATTATCACGGGAGATAAAATTGAAAATTTTCTTGGAGTTCAAATCTTTCACTTCGGTCTAGCAGAAAATAAAGATTTAATCGGTCAAGTTCACGGACTTGCCTGGACTGAAACCGGTGGCGATCTATTGACCATAGAGGTAGCAATAGTTTCCGGTAAGGGAAAAGCTATCTACACGGGACAACTGGGTGAAATTATGCAAGAATCTATTCATGCAGCTCTCACGGTAGTACGCAGTAGATCCGTTTCCCTTGGTATTAAAAAGGATTTCCATGAAAAAACCGATATCCATGTACATGTTCCCGAAGGAGCGACTCCAAAGGATGGCCCCAGTGCAGGCATTAGCATGTGCACCGCCTTGGTATCCGCTCTCACTAATATACCGGTACGCGCTGACGTAGCCATGACCGGCGAAATTACTCTGCGCGGCGAAGTATTGCCCATCGGTGGCCTCAAGGAAAAATTGCTGGCGGCCCTTAGGGGAGGCATCAAAATTGTAATTATTCCCGAGGAAAATGCTAAGGAGCTCAAGGAAATGCCAAAAAATATTACGCAAAATTTAGATATTAGACCCGTAAAACGTATCGACCAGGTTTTGGAAATAGCACTAAAAGTGGTACCCACACCAACTGCGGTGAAAAAAACTAGATCACGTAGATAGGTAGATGATTCATGGATTTTGTCAAAAAAAACAGCGAACTTAGCGCCCTAGCCATTGCTATTTTAGAAAAAATAAAAAAATCAGAAGCTACCGATGCCGAAGTACATATGCATACAGACACGGGTTTTTTTATTAATGTATGCAAACAGCGCATTGAAACCATGGAGCATTACCGCAGCAAAAATTTAGAAATTACAATCTACCTAGGAAAAAAAATCGGTAGAGCAACAACTTCGGACTTTTCCAATACAGCCATTGCAGATGCTATGCAAAAAGCACTCTACATTGCCCGCTTCACCGAGGAAGATCCATGCTTAGGATTGGCATCCAGGGAGCTCATGGCATTTAATTATTCTGATTTAGATTTATATCATCCTTGGCACATTACTACGGAAGAAGCAATAAATTTAGCCAAGGCGAATGAAACCCAGGGTTTACAATGCAAAAAAATCAATGGGACCGAAGAGGCCTCCATTGCTACTTCCCAAAGCACTAGTGTTTACGCTAACAGTAATGATTTTTTAGGAATTATTAATCGCACTAAACATAGCATGGGCTGTGTTTTTATTGCGGAAGAAAATGGTCACAAAGAAAGAGATGGCTACCATAGCATTGCACGAAAATCGAGCAACCTAGTATCCCATACCCATTTAGCTACCACGGCAGCGGAACGAACCATGGCACGCCTAGGAGCTAAAAAAATAACCAGTAGAAATGCTCCCATAATATTTTCCAGGGATACAGCTGCAGCACTTATAAATAATTTTCTGCGAACAATAGCGGGAACTAACATATATCGTCGTAGTTCTTTTTTAGTAGACAGCATCGGTAAAAAAATTTTCCCTCCGGGAATAGCTATCTTGGAAGATCCCACTATTCTCGGAGCCCTAGGCAGCACTCCCTTTGACCAAGAGGGTATCCAAACACAACCCTCTCCCATAGTTAGCGATGGCATGCTACAAAGATATCTGCTGGATAGCTATTGTGCCCGTAAGCTAAATTTAAAAACCACGGGAAACTGCGGTGGAATACATAACATTATTGTCAATGGTGTAGAAAAACTAGATTTTCCCATGCTATTAAAAAAAATGCACCAAGGATTAGTGGTCACGGAGCTGCTAGGCGGTGACATAAATATAGTTACGGGAAATTATTCCTGCGGTGCTTTTGGCTATTGGGTAGAAAACGGCACCATCGAATTTCCCGTTACAAGCATTACCATAGCTGGTAATTTAAGAGATATGTTTCTTGGAATTATTGCCCTGGGCAATGATATAGAATATTCATCCAAAATTTTAACGGGATCTATTTTAGTAAATGAAATGGCCATTGCCGGACACTAGATTATTACGCCAAGGCGAAAAATCGGCAAATAAATTCCCACAGCCAATCCCCCCACAATGGTTCCCAAAACTAGCATTACAATGGGTTCAAAGAGGGTATGTAAATTATCTAAAATGGTAGTCAATTTTTCGTCATAGATAGCCGCCATTTTCTCCAATTGTTTATCCAGGGATCCAGTTTCCTCACCCAAAGTAATCAATTGCACCGTCTGGTAGGGAAATAGCGATGGACAATTCTTCAAAAAATTACTCATGGAAATTCCCTGCACCAGAGCTAATCTCATTTCTTCCAGGAGAAGTTCATAGCGCCGATTACCCAAAGTGTTATTCAAAATTTCCAAAGCTTTGGGAATGGTGATACCAGCACGCAGCATTAAACTCATGGTTCCCATAAAACGAGCTAAAATTGTATATTGCACTATTTTTCGAACTACAGGCAATTTTAATAGAATCTCATCTACGAATAGACATGCTCCCGAAGAACATCCGCAGAAAATTTTCATAGCATATCCCAAACCAATGAGAGCTAAAAAAACAACTCCTCCCCACTTTTTTATGCCATAGCCCAGAGCGATAATAGAACGCGTATAGCCTGGTAAGGGGGATCCAAAATTAGCAAACATATGTTCAAATTGAGGAATGATAAATGCGAAAAATAGAAAGCACACTAGTATTCCTACCGTAAAAACTGCAAGGGGATAGAGAGAGGCTTTCAACAACTGACTTCTTCTTTTTCCAATTTTTTTAAGATGGCTAGCCAATTCATGTAGCATCACATCTAGAGCTCCCGTCTCCTCACCGACATTAACTAAATTACAAATAAAATCATCAAAATAATCGGGTAATTCTTTCATAGCTAAATAGCATGATTTTCCCTGACCAATGGATTCTCGGCAACTGCTAACGACAAAAGCTAATTTTCTATTTTTAATACCATGTAAAATAATATCCAGTGCCTTGGTTATATTAACATTGGCACCGATTAAAATTGCAAATTGTTCCATAAAATAGCTGACATGTCGTATCCCCAAGGATTTACCACAACTAAAAATAGAACCAAGAGAAAGATTTATTTTTATAGGATAAATATTTTTTTTAATTAATATTTGTCTTAGCTGAAATTTATTCTTTGCTAAATAGTGGCCGGAAACCCTATGACCACTGCCATCTATGCCGCTCCAACTATAGCGACCCATCCTCATCCCATTACCCTACTAACCTCTTCTAAGCTAGTAATACCGGCACATACTTTGTTCAATGCCAACTCCCCTAACTTTTTATAGGGCAAAGAAACAAGCTGTTGTTCAATCACACAGACATTGGAACATTGCACAATGGTATTACTAATTACCTCATCTATGGCCAATAATTCAAAAATGGCTATGCGCCCTCGATAACCTTGAATACACTTGGCACACCCTTGAGCCATATATATAGTAACATCCCTTGGTAATCCATAACTAAGTTCGGCCATGGGTGACAATTTCCGAGGTACTTTGCAAAATTCACAGAGTTTTCTAAGTAATCTTTGGGCAATTACCAATCGAAGAGAAGTTGCTAAATTAAAAGGCATAATTTCCATATTTAGCATCCTAGTTAATGAAGCAGCGGCGGAATTTGTATGCAACGTTGCCAATACTAAATGTCCTGTGTGAGCTGCATTGACTGCTATTTTTGCTGTGATTTCATCGCGAATTTCACCAATCATAATAACATCGGGATCTTGGCGCAGCAGTGCCCGTAGTATGACTGCAAAGTCTAATCCTATCTTAACATTTACCTCCACCTGATTAATACCCGACAAATTGATCTCCACGGGATCCTCAATGGTAGATATATTCTTCGTTGCCACATTTAGCAAATCAAGAGCACTATACAAAGTAACCGTTTTACCACTACCCGTAGGCCCGGTAACTAAAATCATGCCCTGGGGAGAATATACACATTGCCTGAATAGAGCCATGGCTTCATCGGTAAATCCCAACTCATCTAGCTGCAAAATGGCATTGGACGGATTTAAAATTCTCACAACAATTTTCTCACCAAAAATCGTAGGGCACGAACTTAAGCGACAATCATAATATCTATTCGTAAATTGTCCCACTGTAAATCTACCATCCTGGGGCATGCGCTTTTCGGCAATATTTACATTTGCCATTATTTTTAATCGAGCACCGATCCCTTGCCATAGAGCCATACTAACTTTATGCTCCTCATGGAGCATACCATCTATGCGAAAACGTATTCGTCCATGGTCACCATGGGGTTCAAAATGAACATCCGACACCTGCTTTGCTATGGCACGATCCATTATGCTATCCACTAATTTTACCACGGAATTATCTTCGATTTTTTTACTCTCCACGGCGATCACTTTAGTTAGCATAGCCAGCTTCGACACCACCACCACTTTTTTCCCATCGCAGTTGTCCATGGTTACTAATTTGAGGAGTCATCACGTAGGTATCCGTGGACTTAATACCATGTAGTTCCGCTGGAGTTACCACAATTACACCACCGGCACTAACCATCACACTTCTAACTAGACCACTGGTATTATCCTCAATGTTCCTAGGAACATTATTTTTACCACCGTAGCACTCTCTTATATCATCGGTTAATTGATAGCATTCTTCCACTGCCAACTTAAATGGTAATACCGCTTGGACAATCTCCACATAGTAAGCTTTGCGAATATATTTTTGGTAGGTCGGCATGGCCACGGCAGCCAAAATTCCCACAATGGCAATAGCGATCAGCAATTCAACTAGAGTAAAACCACGCAGGTAATAATTTTTCATGGAGATAAAATAAAACCATCAACCAAGGCAAACAACTCTGTTTTTATCCCTAGGATAATATCCTAGGCCGTAATTCAAAAACTGGCAAGGATCGTATGCAACGCTAAAAAAATAGTTACCCTCATTTTAATGACAATTTTTGCTATGGAATTGCATTCTTAAAAAATTCGCGATTTTTTACCAGTGCTTAACCAAAGGGTTTATTTTGCTACGGTCGGTGAAGAACAAATTATTCCATAAATGCAGGATTTCATAAAACCAGTGCTTGCCAAAGCAAAAACATCTTCAGCAAATTAAATAATTCTAATTGATTTTGATATATGCCTTGCTCCTCAAATCTCTAAGAAATGGTTCCATTTTTTTCATTATTTTTTTAGAATACGCGATGTCACTTGCCTGTTCCCTGCTAAGCTTTACTTTTTCTCCATCTTTGATCTCCCTTAGTTGCAGTAGATGCAAACCATTGGGAGCTATAATGGGACCAATCGTCTGACCAACTTTTTTCAATTTAGCTACGGCGGGAGCAAACAGCTCAGGAAGTTCATCGATGCGACGCCAACCCATGTCATCGCCCAGAACTATATTTTCTCCAGGTTGTAACTGCTTCTCCATCTTTGCAATAGCCGATCTAACATTGACTCCTTGATTTAATTTTTTAGCTAACTCTAGCGCTAACTTATTAATTGTTCCTAGGCGAACTTTACTAACATTTTCCGGGGCAGTAAAAACAATATCATTTAATTGATACTGAATCTCCATTCCTACCAATGAAGGCGGATTATTTTGAACCTCGATAATATCTCGCTCATCAATGGAAATATCTGGACCTAAAATCTGCCGCTGCACTTCATGAATTAGTGCTTGCTTACGTAACCGCTGCCGAAATTCCTCGAAACTTATATTTTCTCTCTTGATTACTTCCTCCCTTAGTTGTTCCAATGTCATGCCATTGCCCTTGGCAATGCTCGTTACCATCACATCCAACTGTTTTTTATCCACTTTAATGCCCATTCTCCCGGCAAGATTAAGCAGCAAAGTTTCATTAATTAAGTCATCAAGAACTTGTTG
>JAVBML010000065.1:0-14187 GCA_031552655.1 Gammaproteobacteria bacterium | reverse complement strand
TATTAGCCAGAATAGCGAATTCTTCCGAAGAACATCTGGTGCAGACGGTTCTACTGAGATCACTCCGCCAGGCAGTTTATACGCCAGTTAATGTGGGTCATTTTGGGTTAGCCTACGGTGAATATGCTCATTTTACCTCTCCCATAAGAAGATATCCGGACCTAATTAATCACCGGGCGATTAAGCATTTGCTGCGGAATAAAAGCGCTGGTAAATATTATTACAAACGGGAAAATATGCAGCATTTTGCTAGCCACTGTTCATTTACCGAAAGACGAGCCGATGATGCTAGTCGTAGCATTGAATTGTGGCATAAATGTCAGTTTATGCGCGACAAAATTGGTAAAATGTTTGATGGCATAGTATCTGGAGTTACCAATTTTGGTTTATTTGTTGAACTGAGAGGAGTATTTGTTGAGGGTCTAGTTCACGTTACTTCCCTTAAAAATGATTACTACTGTTTTGATCAATCGCTGCAAAGATTAGTTGGTAGACGAACGAATAAAGCCTATTGTCTAGGAGACCCCCTTAGGGTATTAGTTGCTAAGGTGGATGTGCATGAGTTGGAAATAAGTCTGGAGTTAATTTAATTGGGCGGCAATGGATAAAAATATTAGAGCCGTTTTAGTCTACGTTGATTTTACTAAATCTCCCAATTTCGAAGTGGAATTGGCAGAATTTCATAGTCTAGCACAGGCGGCTGCCATGACCATAGTGGAAACCATGGTGTGCAGAAAGGAGCGTCCCAGTCCAAAATATTTTATAGGCCAAGGGAAGGTGGAAGAGATAGGGCGTTACTGTGCACTGACTGAAATAGATGTAATTATTTTTAATCATCGTCTTTCTCCACTGCAGGAGCGAAATTTAGAACAATATTTTAAACGCATAGTTCTAGATCGCACTAAGTTGATATTAAATATTTTTGACCGACGGGCTCGAAGTTTTGAGGGAAAATTACAAGTTGAACTTGCTCGCTTGGAACATTTAGCAACTAGATTAGTTGGAGGGTGGACCCATTTGGAGAGGCAGCGTGGTGGTATAGGCCTTAGGGGAGGGCCTGGCGAAAAGCAGTTGGAAATTGATCGTCGAGTACTGCGGCAAAGAATATCTTCGCTAAAGAAACGCTTGGAAAAATTGAAAAATCAACGGATGCAGAATAGAAAGCTAAGAAAAAAATCCAATGTTCCCACCATTGCCCTGGTAGGTTATACCAATGCTGGCAAGTCAACACTGTTCAATGGGTTAGTGGCCACGGCAAAATCTTCGGTGGCCAATATGCTGTTTACAACTTTAGATCCTCTTCTACGTAGAATATACTTAGCCGATGTAGGAAATGTAGTTATTGTGGATACGGTGGGGTTCATAGCCGATCTTCCCCATGAATTAATTGAAGCTTTCCATGCCACCTTGGAGGAGGTTAAGGAAACGGATCTTTTATTACATGTTATAGATGTTGCGGATCCCGATAGGAATATAAAAATAGATGTAGTTAATGATGTGCTAGTTAAAATTGGTGCCCATGAGGTTCCCCAAATTGAGGTAATGAATAAAATAGATCAACTAGATAATTTTGAAAGTCGCTTGGATTATGGTGCTAATGGCTTGCCATCTAGGGTTTGGCTATCGGCCAGTGAGAATATCGGCATTTCCCATTTGGAGGAAGCCATTGCTCAATTTTTAGGTAAGAAAATGAAAAAAATTAATGCCTGATTTCATGGTAGATCATCGCTTGCTTGTGTTTCCGGGGTATGGTATTTTGATGTATCGTTTTTCAGGCACGTAGCTCAGGGGTAGAGCATCACCTTGACATGGTGGGGGTCGGTGGTTCGAAACCACTCGTGCCTACCAGATTTTTGCAATGATAATGTTGTAGTAGATTTTATATGATAAAAGTTAGTCTTTTAGATTCTAGGCAGCTAGTTTTTGATCACCACCCCACTGCCCAGGAAATTATTAGTGCCATTGATCAAAAACTGCTTGGCGTTGCCATTGCAGCTACTGTTAATGGCATAATGGTGGATCTTTCCCAGGTGATTAGTAGCGATAGTGAATTTAGAATTATTACAATCAGTCAGAATGAGGGGCTTGAAATATTACGTCATTCTGCGGCACATTTGTTAGCTCAAGCGGTGGCTGAGCTTTTTCCCAGTGCCCAGGCTACCGTTGGTCCAGCCATAGAAAATGGATTCTACCATGATTTCTACTATCCACCGGGATTTACCGAAGATGATCTGCTAAAAATAGAAGATAAAATGCGTGAGTTTGCCCGGGCAGATTTTTCCATAGTTAGAAGCATTAAAAGTCGCAGAGAGGCTAGGGAGTTTTTTGCTAAGCTTGGTGCAAATTATAAGGTTATGATGATTGAAGATTTACCCAGCGAAGAAATTTCTTTTTATTCCCAGGGAAATTTTACCAATGCTTGTCGCGGTCCCCATGTTCCCAGTACGGGATATCTTAGAGCATTTAAATTAACAAAGCTATCTGGAGCTTACTGGAAAGGAGATGCTAAAAATGAGATGCTTCAGCGCATATATGGAACGGCCTGGGTAACGGAAGAGGAGTTGGCAGAATATTTAGAGAAATTGGAAAAAGCTAAGTCGGTAGATCATCGAATAATTGGAAAAAAAATGGACCTTTTTCATCTCCAAGAGGAGGCTCCGGGGATAGTTTTTTGGCATCCCAAGGGATGGACTATCCTCTCGGAGATAAAAAAGTATCTAGCAGATAAATTAATTAAATTTGGCTACCAGGAAGTGAGTACTCCCATAATTTTGGATCGTACTCTGTGGGAAAAATCTGGTCACTGGGAAAATTATAAGAGTTCTATGTTTATTACGGAATCTGAAAATAGAACCTATGCAGTGAAACCCATGAATTGTCCAGGGAAGATTCAGATTTTTAAGCAAGGTTTAAAAAGTTACCGAGATTTACCCATTAGGTATTGTGAATTTGGCTACTGTCATCGCAATGAAGTATCAGGTTCACTCCATGGTATTTTGCGTGTGCGCGGTTTCACCATGGACGATGGTCACATATTTTGCACGGAGGAACAAATTGCCGTTGAATCTCACCAATATATTAGCCAGGCACTTAGTGTTTTAGCAGATTTTGGCTTTAAAGATGATAGAGTTACGGTGAAACTATCCACACGTCCCAAGGAACGTATTGGTACGGATGCCATTTGGGATAAAGCGGAAAATGCTTTGATAGAGGTGCTAAATGGGCACCAAATAAGCTGGGAACTTTCTCCAGGAGATGGGGCTTTCTATGGTCCTAAGATAGAGTTTTCACTGCACGATAGTCTTGGTAGAACATGGCAAGCTGGCACTTTACAGGTAGATTTTTTTATGCCTGAGAGATTAGGAGCATACTACATTACGGAAGCCGGTGAGAAAAAAGCTCCCATATTGTTACATCGTGCAATTGTGGGATCTTTGGAGAGATTTATTGGGATTTTGCTAGAGGAAATGGGGGGTGATTTACCTCTTTGGTTAGCACCGATACAGGCGGTGGTATTAAATATCACCGATGCGCAGCGGGAATATGGGGAACAAATTGTTGCTAAAATTAGGGAGCATGGCTATAGAGTAATTAGTGACATGCGCAACGAGAAGGTTGGTTTTAAAATTAGGGAACATAGCATAGCCAAAATTCCCTATATTTTAGTAGTAGGTAACAAAGAGATGGCAGTGCATGCGGTATCTGTTCGCATGGCCAATGGCAAAGATTTAGGTCAAATTTCAGTTGAAAAATTGGTAACAGAGGTTATGATGTCAAATTTGCGAAACAAGATATAGGGGAGGAGAGTGGCACTTGTATAATAATCATAATCAGCAGAGGACATCGGTGGCTAAGAGAGCAAGGATTAATAATCAGATTACCGCTAGGGAAATTAGGCTAATTGACAGTGATGGTAGTCAGGTGGGAATTGTTAATATCAGTGAGGCATTGCAAAAAGCCGAGGAAGTTGCCCTGGATCTAGTTGAAATAGCGCCCCAGCTATCGCCTCCGGTTTGTCGCATTATGGATTTTGGTAAGTATTTATTTGAGCAAAGGAAAAGGCTGAAAAAGAAATCTAAAAAAGTGCAGATTAAGGAGCTAAAAATGAGGCCCGTAACGGACATAGGTGATTACTTAGTGAAGATAAAGCAAGCCCGAGGATTTTTATCCGCCGGAGATAAGGTTAAGATTTTTATTCGATTTCGAGGTCGTGAGCTATCCTATCAACAACAGGGGATAGATATTTTGCGTCGCGCCGAAGAAGATCTGGGAGAATATGGGATAGTGGAACAGGCGCCTAAAATGGAAGGTAGGCAAATGACCATGATAGTGGTTCCCGGTAAGAGTAAAAAGAATGAAAAAGTTGGTTAATTAAAAAGTTAATTTTTATAATATGGGGTTTAGATAATGCCAAAGCTGAAAACTAATAGAAGTGCTGCCAAGCGTTTTAAGAAAACTGCCAGTGGTAGCTACAAACACCGTAGCTCTTTTCGCAATCATATTTTGACGAAAAAGAGCAGTAAGAGAAAATCTCGCTTGGCTTCTAAAAATAGTTATGTTAGCAAGAGAGATATTAAGGCAGTTAAGGTAATGTTAGCTGACTAAATTTGTTAATGATTTGATTTGTTGGAGAAAATATGGCAAGAGTAAAACGTGGGGTACAAGCTAAAGCTCGTCACAAAAAAATTCTTAAAAAAGCTAAGGGATACTATGGTGCTCGTAGCAGAGTTTATCGCGTGGCAAAGCAAGCTGTTATTAAGGCCGGACAGTATGCTTATCAAGGTCGTAAGCAACGTAAACGACAATTTCGTTCTCTGTGGATTGTGCGCATAAATGCAGCAGCCAATGAGCATGGTTTATCCTATAGTAAATTTATGGCGGGACTGAAAAAAGCTAACATTGCTATTGATCGTAAAATTCTTGCTGACATTGCTGTGAAAGATAAAGCTGCTTTTGCTGCCGTGGTGACCAAGGTAAAAACTGCATAAATTTATTAGAAAAATACTGTTGCTATTGTTCCTGGCTGAAAAATCTCAGTAAAGGTTGATTATTAGAGTTATGGCTATAAATTCCTTAGTTGATAATATAAGTTTGGTAAAAAAAAACGCTTTGGATCACATAGCAAAAGCTAATAGTTTACATGACCTTGAGTTAATTAAAAGTTTACATAGCGGTAAAAATAGTCAATTAACTCTCTTGCTAAGACAATTGGGAGATTTACCCCCGGCGGAGCGTCCTCGCCTAGGACAGATTATTAATCTTGCTAAGGAAGAAATAGCTACCTCTCTCAGAGAGCGCTATCAATCCTTGCAAGAATTATCCATAGCAAATAGTCTAAATGGGGACACCATTGACATAACACTACCGGCTCGAGGACATGGCTTAGGGTCTAGTCATCCTGTCACTAAGGTACGGCGTGTTTTCGAAAAATTTTTTAATGCCATGGGGTTTACCATTGTAGATGGGCCCGAGGTGGAAAACGATTTTTATAATTTTACAGCCCTTAATATTCCTCGCTATCATCCGGCAAGAACTAGCCACGATACCTTTTATTTTTCCGATGGTAGGATGCTAAGATCCCAAACTTCCCCGGTGCAGATTAGGGCCATGGAAACCATGGCTCCTCCCCTTAGAATAATTTGTCCCGGCAGAGTATTTCGCCGTGATAATGATGCAACCCATGCGCCTATGTTTCATCAATGTGAAATGCTAATGGTTGATGAAAAATTAACCTTTGGCAATTTAAAATGGATTATTATTGAGTTTGTAAAATATTTTTTTAAAGATGAGGTGGAGTATCGTTTTCGGCCCTCATATTTTCCTTTTACGGAACCCAGTGCTGAAATAGATATAAAATGGAAGACAGTTAATGGATGGCGTTGGCTTGAACTTGGGGGGTGTGGAGTTGTTCATCCTAATGTATTGAAAGCGGTAAATATAGACCATGAAAAATTTCGAGGACTGGCTTTTGGCTTTGGCCTCGATCGCTTAGCAATGAGTTACTATGGCATTGATGATATTAGAAGATTATTTGACAATGATATACAGTTTTTAGAACAGTTTACAGGATTTTAAGATAGCTATATGAAATTTAGCAAAAATTGGCTTGAGGAAATACTAGGTTTTAAGCTCCATGTAGAAACCTTAGTGGAGCAGCTAACCATGGCTGGTTTAGAAGTAGCTTCGCAGAACAGCGTTGGTGCAGATTTTACAGGAGTTGTAGTTGGTGAAGTGATGGAAATAACTCCTCATCCCCATGCCGATAAGTTAACTCTTTGTAAAATTAACATTGGTAGTGCTGATCACCTTAATATAGTTTGTGGTGCTAGTAATGTTAGAGTTGGACTGAAAGTTGCTGTAGCTACAATTGGTGCTAGGTTACCTAAAAATTTTAAAATAAAAAGAGCAAAACTAAGAGGTATTGAATCCGAAGGCATGCTATGTTCCTTTAGTGAATTGGAATTACCAATAAAAAATGAAGGCATTATAGAGTTTGCCAGTGATGCTCCCATTGGTATAAAAGTTACGGACTATCTTTTATTAGATGATGAGATCATTGATCTCGAGATTACTATTAATCGGGGTGATTGCCTAAGTATTCTAGGTATAGCTCGGGAAGTGGCAGCTATTAATCGTACTGAGTTAGTTGCTTCGGAAATCCCTAAATTTGATTTTTTCCTGGAATATAACTTTAGTGTTCTAGTGGAAGACAAAAATGCCTGTCCTCGTTATTGCAGCAGAATTATTCGGGGCATTAATAATGAAATTGCCACTCCATCTTGGATGCAGGAACACCTTGAAAAATCTGGCATAGGTTCCATCAATTTAGCGGTGGATGTTACTAACTATGTGATGTTGCTCTTGGGCCAACCTTTGCATGCCTTTGATCTATCCAAAGTAGACCAAAGCATAGTGGTTAGATGGGCTAAAGAGGGGGAGCAAATTGTTCTACTCGATGGTAGAACGGTGGCATTGAATGGGGAGGCTTTGGTTATTAGTGATGCAAATAGACCGCTAGCTTTAGCTGGTATCATGGGGGGAAGTGAAGCTAGGGTATCCCATGGTACGGCAGATATTTTTTTAGAAAGTGCTTTTTTTGATAGAGAATTAATCACAAAACAATCTCAATGCTATAACATAAAAACGGATTCTTCTCATCGCTTTGAACGAGGAGTGGATTACGAATTGCAGGGCAAGGCATTGGATCTGGCCACTTCCTTGATTCTTAAAATTGCCGGTGGTGTGGCTACGGTATCCATGGAATTACTGGCTGAGGAATATTTGCCCCGTGGTAATCCTATTTTCCTAAGGGAAAAAGCCATGGAAGATTTTATTGGCATGGCCATGGATGAAAAGGAAATATCTGGGATTTTAGAATATTTAGGTATGAAGGTTACGGTAACTGCAGATGGTTGGTGGGTTACGGTTCCGAGTCATAGATTTGATTTGGTTATTGCAGAGGATTTGCTGGAAGAAATTGCTAGAATGGCAGGCTACGACAATATTCCCACTGTAAAAATTGCTGCCAATCTTTCTCCCAGTGTTTTGGAAAGTAATTCGGAATTACTGGGCCGCATATATTCACTAATGGAAGATCTAGAGTACCATGAGGCCATTACCTATAGTTTCGTTGATGAAGCTATGCAAAAAATATTTGATACGACGGTGCAACCACTGTTTATCGAGAACCCCATTGCATCAAATCTTAGTGCCATGAGAACTTCTCTATTTCCAGGTTTGGTAGGAGCAGTAAAGTATAATTTACAGAGAAAACGGCAGCGCATAAGATTATTTGAGTCGGGATTAAAATTCATACCCAATGACAATGAATTGAAACAAGTTTTTGTGCTAGGGGGAGTTATTTGTGGAGACCGTTACTCTGAACAGTGGGGTAATGGTAAGGGGAGCGTTGATTTTTTTGATCTTAAGAATAATGTGGAGCTTATTCTACGATTATTTTTAGATATTAATAAATTACTTTATCAACCCACTGATTATTCTGCTCTACATCCCGGGCAGTCTGCACAAATAGTTTTTCGAAATAGGGTAATTGGTTTACTGGGACAACTGCATCCAGGCATTACCAAAAAATTGGCTATTGATAGACAGATTTTTATTTTTGAATTGGAATTATCTTATTTTATCAATGAATTAGACATGAAATTTAAACCGTTTTCTAAATTTCCAGGAATCCACAGAGACCTTGCCATAGTAGTATCTAGAAAAATAGAGTGGCAACAAATTAGAGATAAAATTGTGGACATTTCTGGGAAGTTATTACAAAATGTGGTTTTATTTGATATTTATTCCAGTGAAAATCTTGGCTCCGATAGGCACAGTCTTGCGGTGAGATTATTTTTTCAAAGCGTTGATCGTACCTTAATGGATAGTGAAGTGGAAACAATAATTGGTAATATAATTAATATGTTAAAGAATGAATTTGATGCGAATTTAAGAAGGTAATACTACTATGGCTCTAACGAAAGCTGATTTAGCTGAAAGTTTATTTTATAGATTAGGAATAAATAAAAAAGAAGCCCGAGATTTTGTGGATCTATTTTTTGAAGAGATAAGAGCATTACTGGAGAGCGGTGAAAATGTAAAATTGTCAGGATTTGGTAATTTTAATCTTAGGGATAAAAAATCACGGCCTGGAAGAAATCCAAAGACCGGCGAGGATATAACAATTACCGCTAGAAGAGTTGTAACATTTAGAGCCGGTCAAAAATTAAAAGCTAGGGTTGAAAGATATGCAAAATCAACGGAGCGAATTTCTAGCTGAGGAATTGCCTAGGCAAGATAATCGACAAAAAAAACAGATTAAAGATTTACCTTCCATTCCCGATAAATTATATTTTACCATTGGAGAAGCTAGTAAATTATCTCTTGTTAAACCCCATGTTTTGCGTTACTGGGAGAAGGAGTTTTCATTCATATTATTGCCTGATAAAAGGCAGGGAGGAAGGCGGCGCTATGGGAGAAACGATCTTTTAACTATCCGTCGCATTAGAAATTTATTATATCACCAGGGTTTTACCATCGAAGGTGCCAAGGTGCAGCTTAGTATTCCAGCTGACAATAGTTGGAAATTGGAGCAAAATCAATTAATTAAACGTCTCCTGGTTGGTCTTAAAAGTATTTTAGAGATTTTAGAAAGCTAGATTTTTATTGAAATTAATAAATTGATAGGGTGACATCGTATTTACATCCTGGGAATTATGCATTAAATTTATTCTGTGAATTATCATTTTATTGCCACCGATAGTAAAAAATCTAAAAGCAGAATTGTGAGTAAAATTTGGCAATCTCTACATCTAGATCCTACCTTATTTATTAGCATTATAGTACTTGCCATAATTGGATTTTGTTTGCTCTATAGTACCAGCAATCAAAATTTCTTCGTGGTTCTAAAGCAACTATTGAACTTTACCGTTGCTTTTATTGTAATGTTGATATTTGCTAAAATACCCGTGGGTCGCTACCAAAATATTATTCCCTGGTTCTACGGTATAGTAGTTTTAATGCTGATCACAGTGCTAATATTTGGTGTAATTAGTAAAGGAGGGCAGCGTTGGTTACGCCTAGGAGTTTTTCGTTTTCAACCATCCGAAGCTATGAAAATTGCGGTGCCCATGATGCTAGCATGGTATCTTCGCGATAAAATATTTCCACTGAACTTCAAAGATTTACTGCGATGTCTGCTGATTATATCTATTCCCGTACTGCTTATAGCTAAGCAACCGGATCTGGGTACTGCCATTTTGGTAGCAATAACCGGTTTTTTTGTAATTATTCTTGCGGGAGTTAGTTGGAGAATTGTGAGTGGTTTTATGTTAGTCCTTGCGGCTGCTACTCCGATTATTTGGAAATGTATGTATGCCTATCAAAAGACACGTCTTCTTATTTTTCTATCTCCCGAAAGTGACCCCTTTAATAGGGGGTACAACGTTATTCAATCAAAAATTGCCATCGGTTCCGGTGGGATGTTTGGTAAGGGTTGGCTACAAGGTTCTCAGTCGCACCTTTCTTTTCTACCTGAAGCATCCACGGATTTTGCCTTTGCGGTCTATGGTGAGGAATTTGGTTTCATTGGGTGCCTAGCATTATTTACTATTTTTAGTATTATCATCGGTAGAGCTCTATACATAAGTATTCATGCCCAGGATACCTTTAGTAGGCTGTTGGTTGGTAGCCTTACGCTTTCGTTTTTTTGTTCATTATTTGTTAACGTTGGCATGGTAAGTTCTATTTTACCTGTGGTTGGTGTACCTCTGCCTTTCATTAGCTATGGCGGAAGTTCCCTAATAATATTTATGGCATCATTTGGTATTATCATGTCGATTCATGGCAATCGCAGGTTTATTAGTAGTTAGTTTGAATAATAAGTGGGATTTTATAGCCAATGAATGGGTGTTACTTTAGAGTTCGGGTCCAATATTAAGTTGAATCATTCCTGGAGATCCTGATTTACTAATGGCCTTGGCATAGGTTAATTCAACGGAACCAATAGCTGTGCGCCAAACCAATCCTAAGCCCACACTTTGCGCTGGTTTTTTTAGTAGATCATTGCCAACGTTTCCTAGATCAAAGAATGTTTCCAAGTAGAAATTAGGTGAAATTTGGTGCCTTAGGGTGGTGCTGCCTAAAATTAGGTTGGTACCTGGTCCTATGGAGTTGTAGCTAAAACCGCGAACACTCTGAGTACCACCGGTATAAAATTGCAACGATAGTGGCA
The DNA here is from genome assembly GCA_031552655.1 of Gammaproteobacteria bacterium. Taxonomy (GTDB): domain Bacteria; phylum Pseudomonadota; class Gammaproteobacteria; order UBA9339; family UBA9339; genus CAZTPH01. Next base: position 3,452 of record JAVBML010000065.1, on the reverse strand, counting down.
GTTGCGTAATGTCATCTATGGCTGTGAATCCCAAGGATGAATTAAGAAGAAGTTGCATTTTTTGTGATAGAGATTGGATAAATTTTGCTTTTACCGTAGTTTGCATAAAATTAGTAGTTGCTAGGGAATACTGTGTAGCTCCCGTTACATTTATATTTATGCTATATCCTTGGCGAGGTTTAATGAGATTGTCTTTTTTACCATGGGACCACAAAATGCTGTACAGTATAAGCTTTGAGGTTTCATAGGGGTGGCCTCGAAGGTTATAGCGTTCATATTGTAGGATGATTTTTAGAGTCTGTTGCCACTCCTTTATTTTAGTAGTATAACTCGCTCCCACGGCTCCCAGGGTACTATCTCCTTTTTTGAAATTCAATGTTTCTCCCGTTGCACTTAGATCATAGAGATCCGTGGGTGGGTACTTGCCGGGAATAAGATAGTGTACCTCTAGATTGTTTTGAACCTCGGAGGCTTGTATTTGAGACATAAAGCTGTGACAACTATTAGTTACGTAGTTATTTTTTATTTCCAAGGAACCTCGGATACCCGTATCCGTGCCATAGCCAACTCCCATGGTATATTGTTTTGATTTTCTAGGTGTCAATGTTATTTCTATGGGAATATTAGCTTTTTCATCGTCGATGATGGGTTTAACTTCGATTTGTTGAAAGAAGGAACCGAGGCTGAGGGATAGGATCCGGAGCTTTTTGTTTGCATAGAGTTCCCCTGGCTTATATTGTATAAATTTCAGTAGAAATTCTTTATTGAAAAAACTGTCATTGAAGGTAGTTATGCCAAAGTAGCAACGTTCCTTGGTATCTAGATGTAATGTAATAGCAGCGCTATTTTGTTCTAAATCTACTTTTATTTCCTTAAAAACTAGGGAAGCTTTTGGATAGCCATGGCTATCCGCTGAGTCAAAGAGAAATTGTTTAGCATCATTATATTGGTCTACTTCAAATATGCTACTAGTTTTTATTGGCAAGCGCGCCAGGGCTTTATTTAGTTTGATATCCTGGGCACCTTCGCCGAATATTTTTAATTCCAAAGTTGTGATTACCAGGGGAGGTCCTTTTTTTACATTGAAGTGTAATTTTCCATGGTTTTTATTTGCACTGAAATTCCCCGTGGTTTTAGCATGAAAGTAGCCATGGAGTTTTAATATTCTATCTATTTCTCCGGGAGCTTCCCGGTAAAATTTTGCCACATCGGCGGGATTAGTTGATTCCAAAAGTTCTAGCTTTGTTTGTAGATGAGTTAGAGTGTGTTCTAGGAGTTTGCCATCTAGGCCACTAACTCGTAGCTTTACACTGGGAGTTGCCAAGGAATCAGTGAACATGGCCAGGGCCATGATATAATAGCATAACCATTTGATTTTAAGTGGTTTATACATGTTACCGCTATGTTTTTAAAGTGGAGTTATATTAAAATTGTAAAGAATTTTATTGGTCGTAGCAATTTTGTTTAAAAAAATCTATGGTTTATTTTTGATTATGATAGAATTTTCGTACTTCCATTTGTGGATATCAGATATCCCAATTATTGATTGGCAATGTGGGTAAAATAGCGATGGCAAAATATATTTTTATAACCGGTGGAGTTATATCATCTCTTGGCAAAGGTATAGCTTCTTCTTCTCTGGGAGCTTTATTGGGTAGCCATGGTTTTAAAATAGCCATGATTAAGTTGGATCCCTATATTAACATCGATCCCGGTACCATGAGTCCCTTTCAGCATGGCGAAGTATTTGTTACCGAGGATGGTGGAGAGACGGATTTAGATCTCGGACACTATGAACGTTTCATTGGTATCCGAATGGCTAAAAACAATAATATTACTGCTGGTAGGGTATATGCCGAGGTGATTCGTAAGGAGCGCCAAGGAGATTACCTTGGTACTACGGTGCAGGTGATTCCCCACATTACGGATGAAATTAAACTTAGAATAAAGGAGGTTGCCCAGGGCAATGATATTACTTTAGTGGAGGTAGGGGGGACCGTTGGCGATATTGAGTCATTGCCATTTTTAGAAGCCATTCGCCAGCTGAGGATAGAGCTGAGTGCACAAAATACTTTATACATACATTTGACTTTAGTGCCTTTTATAGCCGCGGTAGGTGAAATAAAGACGAAGCCAACGCAGCACTCGGTTAAAGAGTTGCGTTCCATAGGAATACAGCCTGATATTTTAATTTGTCGCTCCCAGGATGCCATAAATGAGTCCGATAAAGATAAGATAGCCCTATTCACTAATGTAGATAAACGGGCAGTGATTTCACTACCCAATGTGGATAATGTATATAAAATACCGCTACTAATGAGAGATCAGGAGTTGGGTAAGATTGTCACGGAAAAGTTGGATTTGCCATTGAGGGAGGCTAACCTTAAAACTTGGGATGCTATTATAGCTAAATCTACGGAACATACGGGAGAAGTTACCATTGCCATGGTCGGTAAATATGTGGATCTGGTGGATGCCTATAAATCAATAAATGAAGCATTAAAGCACGCAGCATTGCACACACAAACTAAAGTTAATATTCAATACATGGACGCCGAAGAGTTGGAAAAATTGGGATCCAAAGCGCTAAAAAATGTTGATGGTGTGTTGGTACCCGGTGGCTTTGGGCGCCGAGGTATCGAAGGCATGATTATTGCTGCAAAATATGCTCGGGAACACGGCATTCCCTATTTGGGTATTTGCCTAGGTATGCAGATAGCGGTTATAGAATTTGCTAGGAATGTAGCAAAGATGCGCGGTGCCAATAGTACCGAGTTTGATTCTGATACTAAATATCCGGTGATTGCTTTAGCTACGGAATGGGTGGATGGTGGTGGTAACATTGCTAGGAGAACTAGCCAGACAGCTTTAGGAGGTACCATGCGCCTAGGCAGTTACCCTTGCCAGGTGATATCCGGTACTCTGGGACATAGAATCTACCAGGGTGAAATTATTCGGGAACGCTACCGCCATCGCTATGAAGTAAATCCAGTATTAATAGATGCTTTGGTAGAAACTGGTCTAGTGGTAGCAGCTAATTCCACCGATGATAAGCTAGTGGTTATGATCGAACTTCGGGATCATCCCTGGTTTGTGGGAGTACAGTTTCATCCGGAATTTTCATCTAACCCTCGAGAAGGACATCCATTATTTATCGACTTTCTCCGAGCTACCAGGGGTGTAAAAATCTAGCCTCGTTATTTTATTGATTACTATGTTTTGAGATATAGATGGATTGTGCAATGCTAAATGCAATCACTCCACCCAGGGTTCCGAATAATTTAAAATTTACCCAGATATCCGTACTGAATGTGTAGGCTATATATAGGTTTATAGCTCCCATAAAAACTAGAAACAGAATCCAGCTTAGATTTACCTTAGTCCAAATGTGTTGGGGCAATGAAATTTTTTCCTCCATGATAGTTTTTATAATGTTTTTTTTCCAAATATAA
>JAVBML010000078.1:0-3072 GCA_031552655.1 Gammaproteobacteria bacterium | reverse complement strand
TTCCAAAAGATTTAAAGATTCTCACAGATTTATTGCCGTTCTATCGGATGGCCTAGGTAGCGGTATTAAGGCTAATATTTTAGCTACCATGACCGCCACTATGCTACTAAAATTTATTGAACATGAAGCTGCCATGCAGAGAGCCTGTGAAATTGTTATGAATTCTCTTCCCATCTGTAAAGTAAGAAAAATAAGCTATGCTACCTTTTCAGCGGTGGATTACAATTATGAAGGTGAATTTAAAATAGTGGAGGAGGGTAACCCACAGTTTATTTGGATTAGAGATGATGGTTACGTGGAAGAAAGTGATTTTGAATTAATTACTTCCAAAGCTTTTCCCCACCGCCAAATGCATTTATATACGATTAGACCACAGCTGGGAGACCGCTTTATCTTTTGTTCCGATGGCATTACCCAAGCAGCATTGGGAACCGATCATTTGAAACTAGGCTTACGTAGATCGGGGTTAATTAAGTTCACTAGAGATAAAATTAGGGAAGAACCTAATATATCTGGTCGTCGGCTATCTAACCTAATTGTAAAAATGGCTCAGAGTTTAGAAAATCATAGCAAAGCCCAGGATGACATGACGGCCATGGTGGTCTATTTTAGAGAACCTAGGTCATCGCTGGTTTTTACGGGGCCTCCCTATGAGGCATCATTGGATAATTTCTATGCAAATATGCTGCAACAATTTAAGGGGAAAAAAGCCATTTGTGGTGGAACTACCGCTAATCTAATTTCCCGCGAATTAAATATTCCCATATTTACTGGGTTTGGTGCTATCGTTGGTGAACTACCTTTACCATCTAAAATGGAAAATATTGACTTAGTTACCGAAGGAATTTTAACCCTAACGAAAACTTGCGAATATTTGGAAAGGGGCGAGATAAAAGGTAATGCCGCGGGAGAATTATTTCAGTTTTTGGTAAATGGTAGTGACTGCATAACATTTATGGTAGGTGCAAAAATAAACCAGGCACACTATGATCCCAGTCTTCCCATTGAAATTGAAATTAGAAAAAATATTGTAAAAAAAATAGCTAAATTACTAGAAGACAAATATGCCAAAAAAGTTATAATTCAATATATGTAAACAGGGTAGGAGAAGCAGATGAAAAAGATAAAGGTACAAGTGTGCCTGGGCACAACGTGCTATGTAATGGGAGCAGCACAATTACAAGGGTTAAGTAATATCATTCCCCAGCGCTATGGTGATCAGGTGGAAGTGGTGAGTAGCCAATGCCTAAGGTTATGTGCTATCAATTGGGCTGAATCAAAAGCTCCCTATGTTAAAATAGATGATGAATTTGTTGTCGAAGCGACCGTTGAAAAGGTTTTGCTAGCCATAGATAAAAAAATAAACCATGCGTAGTAATAGTAAAGAAATTTTTATTAAAAGAGAAATTTTAATTGAAATCGTCAGGGCATTTTTTTCCGATGACTTTGGTGCTGCAATTAGGTTAATACCCTATGGCATGCGTCCTAAGGGAGCCCAGGTACCCTATCGCTGCTGTATCTACAAGGAGAGAGCTATTATCAGAGATAGAATAATAGCAGGTCTAGGGTTTTCCACGGAAGATAGCGATGATACCATATCCCTGACGTCCCATGCTGAAAACGCTCTGCACAGAGAAAAGCCGGAACAGGAGGTGCTAACGGTCATAGATACAGCCTGTAAAGGATGTGAACCAAGTAAAGTATTTGTAACTGATGCTTGCCAAGGATGCGTTGCGAGATCATGCCAAGCGGTATGTAAATTTGGAGCCGTTAGCATTATAAATGGCAAATCGGTTATTGATCAAAGTAAATGCAAAAAATGTAAAATATGTATTACCGCTTGTCCCTACAATGCCATTATAAAGACTACGGTGCCCTGTGAAATGGCTTGCCCCGTTGGTGCCATTGCTAAACATAGCGGTAACCTAGCGAGGATAGATTTTAATAAATGTATTTCCTGTGGCAAATGCATTACCGTTTGTCCCTTTGGAGCAGTACATGAAAAAAGTCAGTTAATTGAGGTATTAAAACAGCTAAAATCCGATGCTAAGGTAATTGCCATGGTTGCTCCATCGCTGGTGGGGCAATTTCCTGGTACCATTCATCAGCTAAAAGGTGCTTTACTTAAAGCGGGTTTTTCCGATGTCTATGAGGTAGCCCAGGGAGCAGATATTACCATAAAAAATGAGGCCCATGAGTTCGATGAAAGAATGGCTAATCAGGGGCCATTTATGACTACTTCCTGCTGTGCCGGTTATAATCAGTTAGTAGAAAAACATCTGCCAGAAATGAAATCCTTTATCTCTACAACTAAAACTCCCTTATATTATATTGCTCAATTGCTAAGGGAACGTTTTCCAACAGCGATATTGGTATTTATTAGTCCCTGTGTGGCCAAGCGGAAAGAGGTTAATGACAATGTTGCCATTGACTATCTAATGACCTTTGAAGAACTAGGAGCTCTGTTGGTTGGACGAGGGATAGAGATTATGGATTGTGAATCCAGTACATTTACTCGAGAAAGTTCAAAGCAAGGTAGAGGTTTTGGAGTTACCGGTGGCGTAGCAGCGGCCGTGGCAACCTTAACTAATACACCAGCTAAGCCAAAAATTATCAACGGATTGAATAAAGATACTATCCGGGAATTGGCAGCTTACGCTAACAATGGCACATGTCCCGGTTGCAATCTAGTAGAGATTATGTGCTGTGAATTCGGTTGCATTGGAGGAAATGCCACCATTAGCCCTCCAAAAATGGCCAGTAAATCCATTAAAGAATTTGGTAGTACAAGTAAAGATATTGATACTGAGGAATAATTGTTTTTTCTTTTAATTTTGGTAAAAATGACAGGAATAGAATGAAAAATATAAACTTTAAGAGTATTAGCATAGTTTTTGTGACAATTATCTTAATTGGCGGTGCTATTTTTTATCAGGAGTGCCGCTAACTCGTGAAACGTTTAGGCCATCGTGACCCCTAAACGTACTCGTCTTAACGCAGCAAGTTAATTCGCCTCGGCCGTCCCGCAGCTGGAATACGCTACTATGACTTAACGCTGAGTATAGATTTTTA
>JAVBML010000072.1:0-8486 GCA_031552655.1 Gammaproteobacteria bacterium | reverse complement strand
GCCCAGGATTTTAGCATGTTCTAGTAGACGTAATTTACGTTTGATATCACTTAGTTCTTTTTGTTTCATAAGTAGCCTCGGTTTATGTTTAACTACGCAAAATTATACTACTTTGTCAACCGAAGTCTTAATTTCCATATTTCATATAATCAAGGCATATATTATGCTTAAAAATAAATATTACGATGAATTAAAATACGTTTTTATTAATTATTAAATCTATAGGTTTCTGGATCTGATTTTAACTCGCTAAGATATTTTTCCTTCTCGGTTAATTTTAAATCAAAGTTTTCTGAAAAATCCTTTAACAAGTACTGTGGTAGTTCGTTGATTGGACATCGAAATAATTCTCGAGTTAGTTCCTGCCCTCTAGCAGTTTTGGGGATAATATTTGCTACTACGGTAATTATATCATGAGCATTTTGCTGGGTAATTATTTCGTTTACTGCGTCAGCTGCTAACCGTTGGTTTAATTCTAGTACATATTGTTTTATTGCACTCCTTTCTAGACGATTACTAGAAATAGCTAATAGACTTTGATAAAGCATATTTTCTGTTTCATCGGAGGGAGCTTGGATATTGAATGGTTCAGTATATTTTTTTAATGTAGTCTTAAAAGCTGCTAAGTCAAAGAAGGCATCACCAACTAATATAGAAAAATCTTTATAATTAGTTTGTAATATTTTATATGGATCGTTCTCATTTAAATCTTCCATGTTGGGTTGCCAAGATTGATTCACTGCAGTGATCATGAGTGATGTTATTCCAAATGTACCGGTCAGCGCTTTGTCTGCTATATTTGCCATGTTAAACGTGGTGACAGTGATAGGCTGCTGATCTTGTCTTGTTATTGTTTTCTCATGTTTAACTGTGATTCCTAAATCACATAGTGCCTTAGCAAAAACTTGGGAATAGATAGAATTTCTTTTGGTTTTTTCCTCACCTAGTTCGTGTGCATGTTCTTGGCAATATTTTAAATGTACTGTTTTTAAATGTGCGGCGAATTTACTTCTAGGGAACGTGAATACCACTTTATTCATCGCGGCTACATAGCCGGTTCCATAGGCGCCAGCATTGAGCATCAGCATTACTCCCGATGATGGAGCTAGGGCACTAAACGTTGCGGCATAAAATGTTTTAAAACTTGGTATCTTAGTATTACTATCCATTTGTAAATGTCTGATGTCACTATTTGCAATAATGGCATGGGATTTAATCATATCGGCACAGCTTCCTCGAGATGATAATCCCTGCAGGTACCCTTTCTCTTGTGCATAGGACATTTCATAAAAATCTTCTACCCCTATTAATGGGCCTAATTTTTCTTGAAATTTTCTAATAAATGATCTCCGTTCCACTGTAGAGTTTTCATAATTACTACCCTGTTCCCAATTTGGAATTAGTAATACTGATACCACTATTTTAAGGCTAGGGACTTCTTGTTCTTCATCAAGTTGCAAATTAGATTTATAGTCTCTACGAGCTTTGGTAAATTTATTTGCTATTTGCATTATATTTCCCGCTTCGTCAGCAAAAAACTTACTAAGTTCACCGACGGCAGTTAGTACTTTCCCTTCTAGACCATATAATCCAATTGTTATTTTGTCGACAGGAGATATTGGGGTGCTAAACATTATTTTTCATCCTTGAAATTTATTAATATATGCTTCCTAGTGATTAACCTATACCATACAATTTGTTAATGCTATTTAACCAATTAAGCATCTCTTGATTTCCATGTAGTTGAGCAGTGGAAATTAGGTGTTCACGGCCCATGCCTATGTTTATATCAGCTCCTGAAGATACTAAGAATTGCATCATCTCAAGATCATTGCGTCTCGCTGCTATGCTCAATCCAGTATCTCCATTATCATTAACATAATTGACATCATAGCGTCCCGTTGCCAACAGTTGCTCTACTCCAGCCTGATGTCCCAGCGATACCATTCCTAATAAAACATTATTATTTGACAATTCATTCGCCATAGTAACCTCCTTAGTTTTTGTGTAAAAATTAATTTAAACTCTCCTTCGTCTTCTCTAGTTGAATTAGCATCTCTTGATTCCCATGTAGTTGAGCAGTGGAAATTAGGTGTTCACGGCCCATGCCTATGTTTATATCAGCTCCTGAAGATACTAAGAATTGCATCATCTCAAGATCATTGCGTCTCACTGCTATGCTCAATCCAGTATCTCCATTATCATTAACATAATTGACATCATAGCGTCCCGTTGCCAACAATTGCTCTACTCCAGCCTGATGTCCCAGCGATACCATTTCTAATAAAACATTATTTTGGTCTTCTTTACTTGCACATGGTTGAGCGTAAACAGCTATATTTACTGCTAAACATAAATATATAATTAGCATTTGTGATATTTTCATTATTAGTGCCCCTTACATTTTACATTTCGTGACGTACGATATCCACACAATTTATTATAGCATATAATTATAAATGGGATAAATAATTGTTAATTTTCCTTGAATTAGTGAGGGTTGTTTTTTTCGAAGCGATAAAAAATGAATTGGGGAGTGGTTTTTTGTAAAAGAAAAGTATATAATGAATAAAAAGTTTATGGAGAGACTATGCAGGAGTTTATTTCTACGGAAACCATAGTAATGCTATCCCTAATTAGAAATGATATGCCTAATTTATGGAAATGTATTCTTAGATGTTCTACCAGTGATATCCATGAAAAAAACGAGAAACGGGAAAAGTTAACTCTATCGCCATCTCAGGTTTTAGAAGCTCAGGAGCACCATAGCAACATAGTAGCTAATGCATTTCGTGTCATTGCTGCTATCCATCGGGTCTCCTTGGAAATGACAAAAAGATTAAATAGAACTAAGCTACAATGGGAAAATATTGAGGAAAACGTCATTGAATCCATGATAGATCACGAAAAAGTAAATGAAATGGTGGATGATGGTACAGATGATGCAGCCCCTGATTTTGCCAATGATAAGAAATTAGATCATAACTTAACTTTGCTGAGTTCCTATGAACATGAATTATTAACTATCAATGATGAATTTGGTAAATTGTTACAGAGCGTTGACCAACTGGTGGCAGAAAATGAACTATCCTGGGCAAAATATCATCAACAGTCAACGCAAAATTTAGTGGAACAATTGAAGCATAGCCACGGTATTATTTTAACCCAGGAGGAGATTACGGAATTAGCAAATGATAATCCTCGTTCCATTGTAGAAAAAAAGGAGGAGCTGAAAAAAGTAAATATCTCCTTTGCTAAAAAATCAACGCCCCAGGAGATTATAGTTCACTATTTACTATGGCAAATATTGAGTCGTTCCTTTAAAAAATCAGAAGAGGAAGCTAGAATATTTAAAACCTTAGCTCCCTATTTGGAAGAAGTGCGTAGACAGCATCGGAAATTAACCGAGGAATTCAAAAGTAAATATGAAGTTACCATGGAACAGATCAGAGCCCAGGAAGAGCTTGCAGAGAAACTAGAAAGAAAATTTGAAAATGCGGTTTCACAAATTCTTAGCTATGCGCTGAGCCTTCCTGGAAATTTCGATAAACAATTAGCACAGCAGTTTTCTGCATAGATCCTTTGAGACAATAATAAAAGAGCCGCAAAATGTCGGCTCTTTTATTATGCAGAATTAAAAAATTACTTGGCAGTATCCAATTCTGTTTTTTCAATGCCAAATTTACCGCTGTGACATTTTTTGGCTTTGCACTTTGAACATTTAGTTTTGTGTTCCGCTGTGACAGTGGCGTAGTCATGGTTAGTAGCTACGGTAGTTTTATTCTTAGTAGCACAACCAATAACTCCAAAAACGGCTATACATAAAGCAATGGAAATTAATTTTTTCATCTTGGCTCCTTGTTTTGTTTATTATACCCATCGATTGCTAGAGATGTTACCATCTGTTGTAGTAGTAAATGTTGCCACAAACCACTACGGTCTCGTATGGTGAATCTATTCTCAAACATTTGTTTTAAAAAAGCAAGCTATGGAAGATCATATTTTCGGATGAAAGTGAAGTTTTGGAAGAGACGGTGGTATTTAGGAGCCGTAGCCAAATAGTTGTAGCAATTTATCATCCTTGGTCCAGTTGGCTTTTACTTTTATCCAGAGCTGTAAAAATACTTTTTCCGCCAGATGTTTTTCCATGGATTTTCTAGCTAACGTACCTATTTTTTTTAAATTTTCTCCCCCAACACCGAGGATGATTTTTCTTTGGCTGGGGCGTTCGACATAGATGGTTGCTGTAATGGTATAGAGGCGCTGTTTTTTTTCCATATTTTCAACAACGACGGAGATGGCATAGGGCAGCTCAGCGCCGAGGTATCTAGTTAATTTTTCTCGTATAATTTCGGCAATCCAAAATTTATCATTGCGTTCATGGCGTTGATGAGGAGGAAAAAGAAAGGGTCCTGGAGGAAGTAGGGTAGCTATGGTGGTTTCAAGGGTGGCGATGTTGATTCCCTTGTAGGCAGATAGGGGGATGATTGCGACGAAATTATGTTTTTTACTGATGTTTTCTATGTGTGTGAGAAGTAAATTTTTTTTAGCTATGAGATCTACTTTATTGATAGCAAGTATGATCGGAATTTTTGTTACCTTTATTCTTTGTAAAATCCAATCATCTTCGGAGGTCCACATGGTGCCTGCGGTCACTAGTACTGCTACGTCAACATCACTCATGGTGCCCAGGGCTATTTTATTCATATGAGAATTTAACTTATTGCCGCTATGTTTGTGGAGACCCGGAGTATCTACGTAGATAGTTTGGTGGGAAATAGTGGTTTTGATTCCTAGGATTTTATCTCTGGTAGTTTGTGCTTTTTTTGCAGTGATGCTTATTTTTGTGTCCAGTATTTTATTTACCAAGGTAGATTTGCCAACGTTAGTGCGGCCTAGCAAGGCAACATATCCTACGTGAGTAATTTCCCTAGTGTTCATTTAGCTTTTCACTTAATTTATGGAGCATTTTAGTGGCCGCATCTCGCTCGGCTGCTCTTTTGTTGGCGCCACTGCCAATGGTGATTTCACTTATACTATCTACGTTGCATGAAACTTTGAAAATCTTAGAATGAGCTGCCCCCGTGGTTTCCATAACGGCATATAGTGGTAATGGTTTTCTTTTCATTTGCATTAACTCCTGTAGCTTTGTTTTAGGATCTTTATTGATTTCCGTAATATTATTAAGCCTGGAAGCAAACCACAGCAAGACGTGGCGCTGGGTTACGGTGAAACCACTATCTAGATATATGGCCCCAATGATGGCTTCCATGGTATCGGCAAGAATAGATCTATTTTTTTGGCCTTGGCCATGCAGTTCTCCATGCCCAAATTTTATGGCACTACCGATTTCCAATTCCTGGGCAAGGGTAGCTAATACTTCACCATTTACTAAATTGGATCTGAGGCGACTTAGATCTCCTTCTTTCATTTCTGGATAGCGATAGAACAGCTCATCTGCTATGATGAAGTTCAAAATGGAATCTCCTAGAAATTCAAGGCGTTCATTACTATGTTTCCCCAGACTACGATGTCTAAGAGCTTGCTCGAGAAATTCAGGATTGCGAAAGTAGTATCCTATTTTCTCAAAGAACGCTTCATAATTCATTGCTAGTAGACCTTTTTACCAATTCTCTGCCAGCGAATTTTTTTATTGGGGTGATCCCAGCTCATCCAAATGCCAAATGCCTTACCAATGAGATTCTTTTCCGGTACCACTCCCCAGGCGCGACTGTCGTTGCTATTATCACGGTTGTCGCCCATCATAAAGTAACTACCTTCCGGGATGACTAATTCAAATTCTTCAAATTCTTTACGGTTTGGTTTAATGTATATTTTGTGAGTAACTTCACCTAGGTCTTCAAGTTTAGCTCGCACGGGAGCATAGAAACCATTGGCAGTTTCTAGTTCCACGCCTAGATCCGTTTGTTCTGCCACTTTACCGTTGATAGTTAAAGTTTTATTGCGATAGCTAATGCGATCACCGGGTAAGCCAATGACCCTTTTAACAAATATAACTGCGGGATCAACGGGATAGCGAAATAGCGCCACATCTCCCCGTTTTGGTGAGCCAATGGACAATATTTTTTTATTAAACACGGGCAAACGAAGGCCGTATGCATATTGATTAACAATGATGAAATCGCCGGGCATAATTGTGGGTTCCAGGGAGCCCGTGGGTACTCTGTAGGGTTGGATAAGGAACGAGCGAATTAGTAAAACCGATAAAAAAATTGGAAAAAATGATTTTGCACAATCGAATACCAGCGTTAATTTTCCACGATTTCTTTTTTGTTTGGTAAAATATATTAGGTCCAGTAGTACCAGAAGACCGCTAAGTAGGGTCACTAGGGTTAGTAACAATGGTACATCGAAGAGCAATTTAAATTCGAACATATGTATCCGCGAAAAATGATAAGTAGATAGCTATTAACCTATAATGCAGCCCCTTTACTGTCAATAATGCTCGCAATAAATTTTTACAATGAGATTAATTTTTGCTAAAATATCTATCAAAGCTAGTCACAAAACTTAAATAGGGAGGATTTTATGCCATTAGTATCTACCAAGGAGATGTTTACCAAGGCCTACGATGGTGGCTATGCCATCGGTGCTTTCAATGTTAATAATATGGAAATTATACAGGGCATTACCGAGGCAGCGCAAGAGGAACGTGCCCCACTAATTTTACAGGTATCTGCGGGGGCAAGAAAATATGCAAACCATACCTATCTAATGAAGCTAGTGGAGGCTGCCATTGTGGAGACGGACTTACCCATATGCTTGCACCTTGATCACGGTGATTCCTTTGAACTATGCAAATCTTGCATAGATGGTGGTTTTACCTCGGTGATGATCGATGGGTCCCACCTATCTTTGGCAGATAATATACTTCTTACCCGTAAAGTTGTTGAGTATGCCCACCCCCGGGGAGTTGCTGTGGAGGCGGAATTGGGAAGATTAGCTGGAGTTGAAGATGACATTAAGGTTACGGATGATAATGCATTTTATACGGATCCTACTGAGGCGGAGGAGTTTGTAGCAAAAACCGGGATAGATTCTTTGGCCATTGCCATGGGTACTAGCCACGGGGCTTATAAATTTAAAGGTGAAGCAAGGCTACGCTTTGATATTTTAGAGGAAATTGCCCGCAGATTGCCTAATTTTCCCATTGTGCTCCACGGAGCTTCTTCCGTAATACCGGAGTATGTGGAGATTATAAATAGATTTGGTGGTAATTTACCCGGAGCTCGGGGAGTCCCGGAGGAGTTATTGAAAAAAGCGGCTACCATGGCGGTATGTAAAATCAATATAGATTCTGATCTTAGATTGGCCATGACTGCCATGGTTAGGAAAAGCTTAGGAAATGAGCCCGCTAATTTTGATCCCCGTAAGTATTTAGCTCCAGCTCGCGATGCCATAAAACAGGTGGTAAAGCATAAGTTGTCCTACGTATTGGGTAGCAGTAATCGCATTTAGCATATTGCCCGTGGGCGATAATTGGAAAATCTAAGTGAAATAGGGAGGTTGATCTATGATGCCGCTGATGGGGGGAATTGCGGTTGGAAGTTATGCCTATCTAGCTACGAGACATAGGCTTGGAGGCTATGCTCGCCGCGAGCTGTATGCAGTTCAAAAATATGGCCAGCAAGTAGTAACTACCCTGAAACAATTTTTAGCCGATAAATTTTATAACGTTACCATTACTCGGGAACCAAGCGTAGCTGATCCCTCGAAGGTGATTTTTAAATTTAGCCGCGTGCGTCGCATTGATTTCGCAGCTGTAGATAAATGTTTAGAAGAGTTGAACATCGATGATGAAAAATCATGGGCTGACCAATTCAGTGCATTGATTTCCGATGAAAGCTATGATGTTGTGCTGACTACCAATGGAGATCGGTTATTCGGTGAAATGGATTTTTGTGATTGGTTTTCTACGCCGGAAATTGGAGTTGAAGTTAAGAAAATGGATGGTATGCCATTGGAGCCAGGAGAGATTGAGTACGAGGCCGTGGTAAATTCTCTGAAAAGAGTGGCTAAGTTTTCTACTAAATATTCTCCCTTGGATGAGGTTGTAAATTTTCCAGAAAATACTTGGCGCAATTACATTGGAAATATTTTGGGATTAACCAGTTCGAGTATTAGTATAGATCTTTTAGGTGGCCTGGATGAGCAATTGCTATCCGGAAAGTATATTAGTCAATTGCAGCAACTAGCTATATATAAAGCGACCTTGAACGATCACAATAGGCGGGAGCAAAATATTTTGTTTAATTACAGGAGTGCCGCTAACTCATGAAACGTTTAGGCCATCGTGACCCCTAAACGTACTCGTCTTAACGCGCCAAGTTAATTGGCCTCGGCCGTCCCGCAGCTGGAATACGCTACTATGACTTAACGCTTAGTATAGATTTTTAGCACTCGCTTTGCTCTACTAAAAACCCTCACCTACCTCGGACTTCTAGCCTACACTTCGTTCTCCTTGG
>JAVBML010000042.1:0-6643 GCA_031552655.1 Gammaproteobacteria bacterium | reverse complement strand
AGTTAGATGCGAAGGCCAATCAATTAGCTAGGTATCTACAGACCTATGGCGTCAAAGCCGGTGATTTTGTGGCCATATGTTTAGGTAGAAATGAGCAAATGATAGTAGCTATACTTGGTGTATTAAAGGTTGGAGGAGCCTATGTGCCCCTTGACTATAGCCACCCCAGCGAAAGAATCAGCTACGTTCTTAAGGATACCAATGCGCAGGTAATTATTACCCAGAGGCATATTCAATCCCAAATAGAGATGACCATCAGGGAGACACAGAAGGAATTACCACAACTTATAGTTATCGATGATGAAGAAACTTTACGCTATCTTGAGCAGCAAGCAACGGGAGATATTGCATTTCGTGGTCAAGCTTCGGATCTTGCCTATGTTATTTACACCTCTGGCACCACGGGTAATCCTCGGGGAGTGATGATTGAACACCGTGGAGTTACTAACCTCATAGTTAATCAAGCTAGAATGTTTGGTTTGGTTACGAAGCGTTCTTTGCGTTGTTTGCAATTTGCTTCCATTACCTTTGATGCTTCGGTTTCAGAAATTTTTTGTGCCCTCGGCCATGGTCATGAACTATATATTGCTTCCGAAACCCAAAGGAGGCATTTGGATGAATTGCTTACATTATTTACCATGGCGAAGATACAGATAGCTACTTTGCCCCCCAGTTTATTGAAAAGTCTTGATATTCCTAGTAAATATTTAAAAACCCTGATAGTGGCTGGAGAAACTTCCGATGCAAAACTTTTGGATAAGTATTATGATAGTGGAGTCAGAGTAATTAATGCTTATGGTCCCACGGAAACCACTGTGTGTGCCACCATGAATTTGTATAGAAAAAATGGTGCTAACAACATTGGACATGCTTTGGGTAATGTGAAACTTTATGTACTTTCACCGAACATGCTTCCCGTTGCTCCTGGATCCATTGGGGAACTTTATGTTGCCGGTTTAGGAGTTGCGCGGGGATACTTACACCAAGCCAAGTCTACGGATACTAGATTTGTTGTTAACCCCTTCCAGAAAAAAGATAAAAAATTAGATGCTAGCTATGGCAGACTATATGGAACGGGAGATTTGGTATATTTCCATGGTGATGGCAGTTTGGGATATGTGGGGCGCAATGATTTTCAAGTTAAAATTAAAGGCTATCGCGTGGAGCTGGGTGAGGTAGAAAATAAACTACTAGATTATGCAGGAATTCGCCAAGCATTGGCCCTGGTAGGTGAATATTTAGATATTCGAGGAAATGGCACGGGGGATAAATACATTGTAGCTTACTACGTGGCCGATGGTAAATTAGATGAATCAAAACTATATGATTTCATGGTGAAACAACTGCCGGGATATATGGTGCCACGTACCTTTGTTTACTTGAAACAGTTACCGCTAAGTAGCAATGGTAAGGTGGATATAAAAGCCCTACCGCCGGCAAAATTTGAGGGAAGTCATAACTATGAGGCGCCGAGTAATGAAAGGGAAAAATTAATCTGCGATGCCTTTGCTAAAATATTTGGTCTAGCCAAAGTAGGAGTTCGGGATGATTTTTTTAAGCTCGGTGGTAATTCTTTAGCGGCAATTAGATTGGTCTCCGGATTGCAAACTAATTTTGATATTAACATTACCAATATTTTTAACCTAAGAACTCCTAAAAAGCTTGCGGAGACGGAAAGTATTAGTTTAACGAAGGATTTTATTAAACATAAATTAGAAAAAATTAAATTATTTTATGAGAATAAACGGCAACAACTTGATATGCCTAGCCAGCAAATGCGAGATAAAACCACTACCTATCTTAGGAATAGCATTTGTACCATAGAATTTTCGCAAAAACCAATTAGCAATGTCCTATTAACGGGAGCCACGGGATTTTTAGGATGTAATTTATTGCAGCAACTATTACATACTACTTCCTATGATATCTATTTATTAATTAGGGCCACATCGCATAAAGAAGCGGTGGCTCGCGTTAATGATGCTTATCAATTTTATTTCAATAGGAAATTGGATGTTGAATTAGGTACTCGGGTTTTTGTATTGACTGCCGATCTTGAAAAATCTAATTTAGATTTATCAGCAACGGCCTATCAAAATTTAGCGACCAAGGTTGATTCCATAATACATTGCGCCGCTTTAGTTAAATTACATGGAGAATATAGTAAATTGGAATCCGCTAATGTGAACGCAACGATCAATTTACTTGAATTGGCAAAATTAACTAAAAATAAGGATTTTCACTATATTTCCACCTGTTCGGTATTAAATTCTAAATTTATCTCCGATAGTAGCTATATATATACCGAGGATGATTTACCGGACAATCTGGAAAAGTATGATAGTGATGCCTATGTAAAAACTAAGTTACTAGGTGAACAGCAAGTAGTGAAATACCGTGCCCATGGAATAAAAAGTAATATTTATCGTGCCGGTAATTTAGCTTTTATGTCCAAGGATCATCGGGTACAAAGAGATGTTGAAGATAATGCTTTTTTTAATTGGCTTAGATATATATTTGAAGTACAATGCATTGCCGAAGAAATTAGTACCGTGGACCTAACCCCTACGGATCATGCTGCCCAGGCCATTATTAAATTATTTGATAAGGAGCAACTAAGTAATGGTATTTATCATATATTTAACCCCTATCTCTTTAATGTAGCTGATGTTTTTACGGATGGTGATGCTTTAGCCGTTAACATTATGTCGTTGAATGATTTTATAGATCAAATTGTCAAACATTTGAATGATAATGTTTACCGTGATTTAGTTATTAGTTTTATTCTACGCCAAGGGTGGTTAGATGGTGGTGATTCCCTCGGAGCTTTTTCTACGCAAATTTTGCAAAATAGAACCCAATTTATTTTAAGGCAACTAAATTTTCAATGGGAACCAGTTTCTAATAAAATTTTTGGTGGCTACATCAAAAATTTTATTAAACCTTCCATAGTTGGTTACATGGATAAAATGTTGCAGAGGAAAAAAATATTGGAACACCTGGAAAGGGTTGCGGAAATTCTACCAACGCCGGCCTACTGGTTTGACCTTAGGCAACGTTTCTTGGGAGTAAATTCTTTGGTGGTTCAAGGTGTAGCAGCCACTTCCTTTGAAAAGGATTTTGCCAATAAAACTCCCTATGATGTCTATCCCCATGAAATGGCCGAAAACATAGTTAGGCACCATAGGTTGGTCATTAAAAATAGGGCCACGCTGTCAGCACCGGAGATGATTAAAAATAGACTGGGAGAAATGAAATATCTTAATGCTACCATAGCACCGTTGCGCGATGACAATGGTGATGTTATAGGAACCATTGGTATTTCGGTTGACGTGACAGCGGAAACGGAAGCGGAAAGTATTAAGCAAGGCAAGGCGGAAGTTGAATACGAATTGGAAAGAACTAAATTACATAGAAAGGAACAGGAAAAATTCAAAAAATTAGTGGACCAGGTAGTTCATGATATTCGTTCACCCCTGGCCAGTCTTTTAATGATTTTAAAGTTGTCTACGCAGGAAATTCCCGAATCGGTGCGCATTGCTTTACAGGGGGCCGCGCTAAGCATTGAAAGTATAGCTAATAATTTATTGAATAAATATAGGGAAGAAGATTTTAAAACCGTGCCCCGGGAAAAAAAACAAGTTGTTTTATTATCTTTGGAACTATCGCAAATTCTGGGAGAAAAAAAATACCAATATAGAGATTTACCCATAAATTTTGTCCATAGTTTTTATGCGCGATGTAATTTCATTGCTATTCGTGTGGAACCCATGATGTTTCGACGCATGATGTCTAACCTTATTAATAATGCGGTGGATGCCTTGGATGGTAAACGGGGGACGATTAATTTGAAGCTCAATGTGGATAGTAAATTTGCTAAAATAGTGCTAGAGGATAATGGTAAAGGTATGCCCGCGCAAGTTATTAATAGAATCATGAACAATGTTGCAATAACTTTTGGTAAAAAAGATGGCAATGGCATTGGCTATACTCAAATCCATGATGCACTAAATAATAATGATGGTACGATTAGAATAAAATCTAAAATAGAACGCGGAACCCAGGTGACATTAAAATTTCCATTAATTGATTCTCCTCACTGGGTGGCAAAGGAGATAAATCTAAATGGAGGCGATGTGGTGGTTATTTTAGATGATGATATTTCCGTACATAATATCTGGAAGGAGCGTTTTAAAATCTATAAAAAAAACATACAATTGAAATGTTTTACTTCTAGCCAAGGGACAATGGATTTTATTAATAACTATTCTCCCAAGCAAAAAATAGTACTACTAACGGATTTTGATTTACTTAAGCAGCAACTTAATGGATTGTATGTGATAAAGAAAAGTAATATTAAGCGTTCGATCTTGGTCACTAATCACTATGATAATGCTGCGGTTTATAAATTGGCACGGAAAAATAAAATAAAAATTTTACCCAAGCTTCTAATGAATGAAATTGTAATTAAATTTAAAAAATAACCTTGGATGCAAATAGCAAAAATAGTAAATCCTTTGCCGTCGATTTAGTTTTTATTGATGATGATACCCTATTTCTTAGCACTGTAAAATCTATTTTTGAAGCTCGAGGCAAAGTTGTTGATACCTACTTTAGTCCCCAACGTTTTTTAAATAACCTATCCCAATATTCTAGGAATACTAAAATTTTTATGGACTATAATTTTCAACATAAAATCAATGGAGTGAAACTAGCAGCTAAATTATACCAAGCTGGCTATGAACAATTATATTTGATGTCGGGTGTAGAATTTATTAATGAGAAAGTACCAAGTTACCTTAGGGTTATCTTAAAGACTGATACGGATAAATTTTTAAGTATGGTTGGTTGAAGAGTAATTCCACTATATAGTACCATTACCTTGGGGCTCAGGGTTAATTGTTTTTTCAATGAAATTTTTTCACAGTGGTTTTCATAAATTGGCATGGAGAACGTTGGCCATGTTTTTGGAATGATAGAAAATCAATATTTTTAGCCATGGAACATTTATGTTGGAATAATAGTTTGAAATTATATCATGGTAAGATATTGCCTCCGGGATCCAATGGAGGTTAGAATATCGCATGGGTACTGAAGATAAATTACTAATTTTAGTTGATGGTTCATCCTATTTATATCGAGCTTTCCATGCTCTTCCTCCCCTGACTAATTCTCGGGGAAAACCTACGGGAGCTGTATATGGTGTGATTAGCATGCTGCGGAAGATTTTAGCGGAATATTCTCCTGACTATGTGGCTATGGTTTTTGATGCCAAGGGGAAAAATTTTCGCCACGATTTATATCCAGCGTATAAAGCTACACGTCCTCCCATGGCCGATGATTTAAAAATTCAAATTGAGCCGCTTTTTAAAATAATTGAAGCCATGGGCATTAAATTACTTAGTTTACCAGGTATCGAGGCTGACGATATCATAGGAACTTTAGCAAAAATGGCAGAACGTATGGGAGCTACTACCATTATTTCAACCGGTGATAAGGATATGGCGCAGTTGGTGGGGCCAAATATTAAATTGATAAATACCATGAATGATACGCAGTTGGATGTGGCTGGAGTTAGGGAAAAATTTGGAGTTACTCCTCGACAGATAGTGGATTATCTTGTTTTGGTTGGTGATACTTCCGATAATATTCCCGGGGTTACCGGCGTTGGTCCTAAAACTGCTGCTAGATGGCTAGGTGAGTATGATACGTTAGATAATATCATTGGCAATTTAGATAGAATAAAAGGAAAGGCAGGTGATAATTTAAGGATGGCCATGGATAAATTTCCTTTAACTAAGCAACTTGTGACCATAAAAGATAATCTAATTTTGCATTGGCAACTGGAAGATCTTAGTAGAAAATCACAACGTACGGATGAGTTGATATCACTATTTACTGAGTTGGAATTTAGAAATTGGTTAAAAAATTTATCAACGGACAACGCCATACCGCGGATGGAAAATAACTATAAAGTAATTTTAGAGGCCGATGAATTTTCTTCCCTCGTAACTATTCTTCAAAAAGCTAGACAATTTGCCTTCGATGTGGAAACTACCAGTTTGGATATAATGAATGCCGAACTCGTGGGTATATCCTTTGCCGTGGTAGGAGAGGGAGCTTTTTATATACCGTTGGCACATAGCTACGAAGAGGCACCGAGGCAGTTATCCCGGGATTATGTGTTAAGAGAGTTAAGTTCAATTTTTATTGACGCTGATAAAAGTAAATTGGGACAAAACATAAAGTACGATATCAGTGTGCTGGCTAATTGTGGTGTGGAAGTAAGGGGAAAGATCCATGACACCATGGTGGAAGCCTATGTAATTGATAGCTCCCAGGGTCACTATGATAAAAAATCTTTGGCCCTAAGATACTTGGGAAGGAATATTGCTAGCTATGAAGATATGGTTGGTAAAGGTGCTCAGCAGATACCATTTAGTCAGCTAGCCATTGAACAGGCTTTACCCTATGCAGCCTTCGATGCTGATTTAGTTTTGCAGTTGCATGAAATACTCTGGAGTGAACTTGAAAAAAACCGACAGCAAGATCTATGTTTAAATTTAGAGCTGCCCTTGGTAAAAGTTTTATCGCGCATGGAACGTTGCGGCGTAGTCATAGATTGTGATTTTTTAAATGGCTA
>JAVBML010000010.1:0-3249 GCA_031552655.1 Gammaproteobacteria bacterium | reverse complement strand
TCCCCTAAGTGCTATAAAAATAAACAAAAACGATAGCCAACGTATTCAAAGAGCTTTGGAGGTCTTTGAACTTACGGGATTACCTCTAAGTAGTTTTCATAGACAATTGGTTGAAAATAGATCCCATAGGTTTGTTAATTTGATTATTGCTCCTGGAAGTGGAGTAGAGGTTCTACGGCCAAGAATAGGGGATAGATTTAAAATGATGCTAAAGGCTGGCTTCGTGGAAGAGGTTCAGAAATTATATAGCAGTGGTAGATTGACCATTGATATGTCCTCAATGAAAGCCATTGGTTACCATGAGATTTGGCAATATCTAGCCGGCGATATCTCCTATGATGAAATGAAGGTATCGGTGCCCATTGCTACGGCCCAATTTGCTAAGCGTCAAATGAGTTGGCTAAGAAGATGGCACGATGCTACGTGGTTTGACCATGATTTAAATTTCGATAAATTAGTGGAAGCGCTATGTAATTTTTGTTCTTCCGGAGTGCATTCTTTTTATAACTAAGATGTAGGTATGTTTGCCTGTCTGGACCAATAATGCCCAGGTAAGAGGTGTTACTACTGAGGCAATTTTTCGATTATAAAAAGTAATGGTACCATGAGCTTAATGTAATAGTTTTTGCATAGTTGAAACTAATGACATACAATTAAGGTATATTCATGGAGAAAATGATGGGTTTGCCAAATTTATTGACGTTTATACGGATTTTTTTGATTCCTGCCATTGTAGTTGCTTTTTATCTGCCGGGAAAATTTGGCCACACTTTGGCAACGGGAATTTTTGCCATGGCTGCTTTTACAGATTTTATCGACGGTTATCTAGCGAGAAATCTTAATCAGGAAACAAGCTTCGGAGCATTTCTGGACCCCGTTGCTGATAAACTAATAGTCTCCGTTGCATTGATTTTAGTAGTTGCAGAAATTGGTACTTTTTACATTGCAATTCCGGCTGCTGTTATAATTTGCCGGGAAATCACCATTTCCGCTCTGCGAGAATGGATGTCAGAGCTTGGTAAAAGAGCTAGCCTTGCGGTTAATTATTTAGGTAAAATAAAAACTCTGCTGCAGATGGTGGCCATAGGTATGTTGCTGTACTATTGTCCAGAGTGTGAAGTTGGTTATGGGTATTTGATAGTGGGATTGAGTCTATTGTATTTAGCTGCTGCTATGACTCTTTGGTCGATGTACATCTATCTTAGAACTGCTTGGCCGGACTTGACTAAAATAGAATAACCATTAATAATAGCCAAGATTTTGTAACTAGATTATGCGGGAATAGCTCAGTTGGTAGAGCACAACCTTGCCAAGGTTGGGGTCGCGAGTTCGAGTCTCGTTTCCCGCTCCATTTTTTACTGTAGCAAGTGAATTTACATTTTATAATTCTTTTGTAATATTGTGATTTTATTTTGGCTGGGTGGCAGAGTGGCTATGCAGCGGTCTGCAAAACCGTGTACGCCGGTTCAATTCCGACCCCAGCCTTTGCATTGCCCGGGTGGCGGAATAGGTAGACGCAAGGGACTTAAAATCCCTCGGGACTAAATCCTGTGCCGGTTCGATTCCGGCCCCGGGCACCAAGTGGTTTCATATTTAGGGAGATAGCAATGCTTTTAAATGTACCGCAAAAAATTAGTAGGATTTTTTTAAATGGCTATGGAGATTTTAAAAAGTTTTTCATCGATATTTTACCCTTGGCTACCATTTTCTCTGCTCTCAGTATTTTTGAAACATTGATTACCATAGATTTTAATGGTAATTTGACTGCAATTGCTTTTGCTTCGCTTATTTTAATATTACTATTAAAAATATTTTGTTTTACCAGTGCCATGGCCATGTGCTACGATTTAGCATCTGGTAGTATTAAAAGCTATGCCAAGTCTTGCTTTCGAGCCCTTCATAAACTACCGTGGTTGTTTATTTTAGTGGTACTACAGCTTGCTATTTTTGCTGTGCTTTTTTATTGTTCCGTGAGATTTTCAGCGAATTTTTCAGAACTTACTAATTCGCTGAAAGCAATTTTGCAATTGCTATTTTTAGTGGCTTTTGTGCCCATGGTATATTATTTTTTAGCCCTGAATGTTTTGTATCCCATGGAGATTATTACCCAGGAGAACAGTAAAATACTTAGTAGCTTTAGGAAATTATTTGGAGTTCTTTCTTCGTGGAAATGTGTACTAAAATTGGTAACATTTTGCCTTGCTATGTTTCTCATAGCATTGCTTTTTGCCATGATACTCTTTACTCCCCTGGGATATCTTTCCGGCGAAGTAGTTAAGATAGCAATTTTTATTGTGAATTTCATATTGCATTTGATTCTATTTCAATTTTTCTTATTCGTCATCGTACACTTTTATAATGACCTGATGGTGCGATTTAAATTTGAAGATAATTGATGGGGAATTTTACTCAGCGGTCTTTCAATAAATTTTGAATGAGATTTTAAAAGTCACTGCCAAGTTTCTTTTCG
The DNA here is from genome assembly GCA_031552655.1 of Gammaproteobacteria bacterium. Taxonomy (GTDB): domain Bacteria; phylum Pseudomonadota; class Gammaproteobacteria; order UBA9339; family UBA9339; genus CAZTPH01. Next base: position 779 of record JAVBML010000010.1, on the reverse strand, counting down.
AGGAGAATGTTCTTTAATTTAGTAAATTGAGGCAATCCATTTTTAAAGAGTGGAGGTAATTCCCCTTTGATTAGAGGCTGCATGTATTCTCTACAGGTAGTGGTAATTTGGAAACCATCTGCTGCTATGAAATCTGCGGGAATATTTTTTTCCCGATTGGCCACCTCTGCTAAATCAACCCAACCGATACCCCATCGATAGGGCTTATTGGATTTGCGCAAAATGGTTACCATGATGTCATTTTTCCCTTCCAGGGCAAAGACCATAGCTGTTTTTCCTAGGGCATAGGCCTGCTCCAAATCTGTTTTGGAGGCAATGTGTCGCGCTGATCTTTGTAAGTAATCTGCCACGGCCCAGTGGTATTTATATCCTAGTGTATCTTTAATTAGTTTTGCTATTGTGGGCGCAACTCCTCCCAGCTGTACGTGGCCAAAAGCATCTAGGCATCCTACATTGGATAGGAAAAAACCATTCCTATTTTGTACCCCTTCGGATGCCACTATTACGCAGCGTCCATATTTCTTTACACTTTCTTCTACCCTATCTAGGAAGACATTTTCTTCAAATAATATCTCAGGAAAAAGGATAATATGAGGGGCATCATCGGGAGATTCCTTAGCTAAACCGGAAGCTGCTGCTAGCCAGCCAGCGTGTCTACCCATAACTTCTAAAACGAATACCTTCGTTGATGAAGCGGCCATTGATTTTAGATCATAATCTATTTCCCGTACGGATGTGGCAATATATTTTGCTGTGGATCCAAATCCTGGACACGTATC
>JAVBML010000023.1:0-6689 GCA_031552655.1 Gammaproteobacteria bacterium | reverse complement strand
AAATTTCTTTCGATAAGTTTCAGATGGGTATCTAAAATGGGATGCCGTGGTTTGGCGGCAAGCATAAAACTGTCGATGAAAATATCATCATAATCGTAGGCTATGAAATCGTAAGTGTGAATCTCCTCCTCTGGATCCCTGATGAAGATATAATCAAGATCAGCATATATACCGCCAAATTTATGTACCACGCAGGTACGCACTATGTCCGAGGTAATGCCCCATTTGTTATCAGCAATCAAACTTTGTATCGAGCTGTATAGGAGAGGGTAGCTGTTTTTTAGGGCAGCTATGTTTTTTATTACTATGCCCTGTTTTTTTAACTGACGGATGGATTTAGCTAGAATTTTATCGTCGTTGATCCAAAGAATGTATTGCCATTGTGGATTGCTTTGGCGAAATAATTTCTGGGTTGCGATGATATTGGCGATGTCATCGGATGCCAATTCTTTTTTTATTTTTTCATTGGTGAGCCAAATGCCATGAATGAGGCGGGGAATTTTTTGCCGCTGGGATCTTTGGGCGTCCAGATTTTTAAATTTTAGTTCATAGACTAAGTTAGGATTATCGAGCAATTTATCTAATTTATTTATTTTGAAATACTCCCTTCCCCGGGCTTTTAAATATTTGCCAAATGTTTCGGGATCAAGGCGTTGGTATTTGTTGTTGAATAGTAGATCAAATATTTCCGGAGCAACATATATATTGTTGAAAAGTTTGGTGGGGTAGTAGCCGTGGTAGATTAATTCATTGGGGTCGGCACCGTATTTTAAGGTCAATAGAACTAATTGCCGCTGCTGAGGGCACAGTCGATGGATGTGATGTTCCAGTAGTAGCTTAAGTAAGGCATTGGGATCACAGTGATTTTTTAACATGATTTCCAAAAGTTGCGGCGAGGGCGGTAGATAAAAATGATCTAATTTAATTTTAGAACACTGGGCACCTTGGGAGATAGCTAGGAGCATGAGTTCTTCGGGGTATTGAATTTTAATCAATCGCCGCTTGCTATCGTCAGCATAGAATTTTTGACTGGCGACGGTGGCTAGAAATTTATCTACGTCGACATCCCGCAGCAGTGATTTTATTAATTGGTTCCTTTTGTTTTTTAATTTGCCATCAGTTTCATGGTTACTTCCAGATTTTCGGATATCCATGGCAAGGGTGGATAGTAGAAGTTGTTCGGAAGTCTGGTTTATGGTGCTTCGGGTTAGTTGGCTTTGCTGATCAAAGGCCTCAGCTATGGCAAAGTCTCCAACGTTGCTAAGTATTAATGCTAAAATAATAATGAGCAGTTGATTATCTTTTTTTTGTGGAGCCATTGCCTATTTTCCTTGCCATGATGTTGCATTTTTAGTTGCCGTAACATCATTCAATATATCTATTCCATAGCTTCTATTATGTTCCCTCATACGCATCTTGGTTTATGATCTCCTCGGGTACTTTAATTGTGTCTTCTAGCTGCGGAGGAGTTTCAGGAGTGGTGGGTTCCTGGGCAGTGGGTTGGTGGCTATCCACGGGTGGTATTATGGGTAACATGGTGGGAGTAAATACTTCACTGCGGAAACAGCCCAGGGTAGTCCAGGAACAACTATTATTAGGGCCGTGAGCACTAATGTCACAGATAACCTTACCTTTACTGTCTTTAACTTCCAAGGCGCCATCTAAAACAACGGTAGATCCACTGTTGGCAAAGACATCGTTACAGGCTAGGAGAGCTTGCTTTGCATTTTGGGAATTTTTGAGCTCTGCCTGAGTTGCCTTGGCTGTTTTTGAATTTAGTTCAAAAAGAGTTCCGCGAATGGCAATGGAAACCACCGGAGTTTTGATTGTATGATTTCTGTGAGTAGTATCTTCACCGCGGCTACTTAAGCTAATTAAGGCGCCTTCGATAATTTTTCCCACGTATTTATTATTTCGAGGATTTTTCTTATCTAAATTAAACTCATCCACCGAATATTTGGTGTTCGGTTTAATGGAAATGATGGTACCATCATTAATTCTTAGTTGCGCCTGGCTATCTTTTTTGGTGATAATGGTATCCTTTAGAAAGATGCGACTTTTTCTTTTTAGAGGCCTGCTTTCCTTGCTATTTTCAGTTCTGACATCTCCTCGGCTCATAATTACCATGCCAACATCCTGGGCAGCCCAGAGCGTGGTGGGTATTAGTAGAACTAGTGAAATCAATATGTTTTTAACCATGGTACATCACTCCCTTTTAGAAAAATTATATTAAATATATTAAAATTTGAAGCTAAGTCCCATGAATACTTCAGTGCGATGGTATTTATAGGGAAATAGATTGCTGTTGTTGTTGCTATAATTGCATTGCACATACCAATCGTAGCCAGGTTTTAAATGATAATACAGGGCCGCCGAGGTATCGTAGAACGACTCTTTACGACGATCAGCGTGGGCAAATCTTTTACCATCGAAGCGAACGTTGTGGTAACTAAAATCAGCTCCCAGGCTAAGTTTAGGAGTCAGCTTATGTCTGCCTTTGATTCTTGCTCCGTAGTAGTCATTACCGCTATATCTTACCCCGTCACTTTTAAATCGTGGCTGGTGTCTACCGAGAAAGCTGCGGAGAGTGAGGAGATTTTTATAATCCAGGTAGCGCCATTCCAAACCACCCCCCAGAATGTAAACGTTGAGATCCTTGTGTTTGTGATAGGCAAAGGAGCCGCATTCCGTATATAGCTTAACCACACTATTGGTATTTATCGCTCGGCTAACACTCAGTGATAGCAGCGGAGCGCGGCGATAATTTTTCCCATCGAGGAGATATTCCTGATAGTAGAAGGAACCATCCAGTAGATATAAATTGTTGATTAGTTGATTAGCTCCCACGAGGAAATTAACTTTACTTACGTCATAGTCCGTTTCTTCGAGGTATGCGCGATGCTGCAAATTAGTATCCCAGTACCAGTGAGCGCCCTGGTCACTTAGTTTATGATAACCACGGATACCAATTTGGGGATGGAGATAGGAGGAGGAACGTTTTTTATTATATTTCGCCATGGAGGCACGGTAGTCGTCTATCTTTTCTTTGAAATAATTATAATTGCAATCGTATGATGCTTCCAAAGTGCTTACGTCTTGATTCCCACATGTTTTTCTTTCATAGTCTTCGATTATGTAATTAGCCACATTTTTAGGTACTCCAAATCTGTAGTCCGGTCCATCGGTTAAGATGGAGAGATCTAGGTAGTCAGTTTTGGTTTTTGCTGTGATATTATCGTCGTAGCCAACATCAAATTTGCCGTAGATGTGCCAATTTCTATTGGCCCGGGCAATTTTGGCTTTGGTGCTGGTTAGTAGTTCTTGGATTTGATTGTGCTCCTGGATTGTAAATTGTTTACCTTCCAGAGTCAGCAGTAGAGATAGCGCTTTATTATAATGACCTAGATCGTAGTAAGCTCGTGCGAGACATAGTTTAGCCTCTGCGTTATTCGGTTCCAGAGTGGCTACTCTTTCACAGGCCATGCTCGCTTCATCCGGTTTATTGATTAGATTAGCGATGCGACCTAGCATTAGATCATGGGTTTTATCTCCCATGCCATCGATCTCTTGTTTCAGTAAATTGAAGGCACCATGAAAATCATTTTGCTCCGTGAGTCTATGGGCTTCGTCGATGGTACTCTGGGCCAGAGAAATATCCGCAATGGCTAAACAAGAAATGATACCTAAAGAAATCTTCTTCCCTATGTTGTTATACATGTATTTATCCTCATACTTTAACGTCCAAGGTAAATACTAGCACATAATTAAGTTTTAATGCAAGTTTTTTACCTAGATCATAAATGTTTCCAAGGTATACCCATTTTTTTGGTAATTTCTGAAACGGCTACGGGCTAGGGATTTCATCTCTTCGTCGTGGGCTATGATTTCAATGAGATGATTAAAATTTTGATAAAATGGTGGCAGGCGATTGGAGAGATTGATCAATGTATTTCCGGTGATTTGTAGATGATCATCGTTGCCAATGACGATGGTGGCTTCGGGTTTTTGGGGATCGTAGATGCCATGGGGAATAAAGCTAATATCACTAAAGGTCCATAGCAATAGATCAAGATTTTTGCTCTCTTCGGAGGTTGCTGTGTGTACATATATTCTGCTTTTGGCATCGCTGTCGTAGTCCGCGGCGATCAGTTTACAGCAGTGTAATTCCCGGGCTTTGGGGGAAGTTTCGCTGGTTAAAATGTGAAACGATATCTTTGCTAGCATGGTTTACCAAATTGTACTCTATAGTAATGGGTAAATTATTCTATAAAAAAGGAACCTTTGTCTAGAAGTTTACCTTGAAAGTGGGATTTTATTTTGGTTATAATGCTACGGTGCATGGTGCCATTGATGTAGTGATGATCAAGGGTAACCAATGCTAGTTAGTAAATGGAGCGCCCGTAGCTCAGTTGGATAGAGTATCTGGCTACGAACCAGGGGGTCGGGAGTTCGAATCTCTCCGGGCGCGCCAATAGAATCAAAATTTACAGCCTACCTAATTCACCAAAAATCATTTTTTGTATCTTATATAATTCTGTTCTAAATAGCACAAATTTTGTTTTGCTGGATGTAAGCGAATAGTTCTGGGAAAAGCATTGTCATAGTTCGCCCAGTTACGAGGATAGAAACGCTTTTTAAATCCTACCACTTCTTCTAACAATTTGAGGTTAGCCAATGCTTTATATTTAACCTTTGAGTTTCCAAGCTTAAATACATCATAATAATGTCTTGAATAACGTGGCCTTACAATTAATTTAGAATGGGATATATTAATACACATAGCCTTTTGTTATTCAAACTTCAGTTAATACTCTTGGATACCTCTGTTACTACCAGCTCAGGTGGTTTAGCGGTAATGTTACTAAGATGATTATTAATATGGATAACATGATTATCCTGCCAGGAATCTACATGCGCTTCATCCAAGGGAATATCTATGGTAGCATAGAGCAATGGTACCAGTGAATAATAGTGCTGCTTTCTCTCCTGGTATCCCAAATATAGCGTAGAAGCACCTGCGCGAGGCGATTTTCTGACGACTTGGGGAGACGTATCATCATCTCTAATAATCACCAGATTCACGTCTAAAGCCCGAGCTAAAGCGACTATTACCAGATGATCTGCATATGTTCCAGAACGCCGCATGTTAGTAATATATGCTTCCATAGTACCATCAAGACTATTGCTATACTCCGCAGAATTTGCCTGCATATGATTAACAGCAAGTTCCCGTAAGCTCCCAAAATTCCATTCCCCGGCTAATTCTAGGCGCTTGAGTTGGTCCAACACCGCATGAAAAAAGCAGTTACCGTCTCCGGGAACTGACTGCAAGGTAAATCCATACTTTGCAGCATTATTTGCTAGTTTCTCTTCCTCTGCTTTTGTTTGAACTTGTTGTTCCTGCTTAAGTTTCTCTTGCTCCTGATTTATCTGCTCTAGCAAGGAATCTGACAATGCATCTATATGCATAGCCGTAATCATCTGCTTATCATCAACAGATTCAAGACAACTACCGTGCCAAAATAATCCATCTCTAGATCCATTATAATTTCCCTGAATACTTTTATTCTTATCTCCACCGTCGCTGCCTGCCTTTCTCTTTGCTAGCATTTGCCTAAGCTTGGTCACACCTCCCACTACTCCTCCTGCTACCACCCCTCCTAGCCCCAAACCACTCAAGACCGTTGCCACCACTTTACTATTATTAGCCCTATCTTCTTCCCAGGTAGCTAGCAATTCTCTTCGATCTTTAGCTGTCAGCTCCAGTCCCTGAGTTCGCGTAGTTTTCTCTAGCTCATGGCTTATCTTGGCTAATTTCCATAGATCTTTGTTCACGATGTCATAGAAATTACTCCCTCCTTTACTAAAACCATAAACATCATACTCCCCATAGCCCTCTTCCCGCTCCAATGCTCTTTGGGCATTTCTTATCTTACCCACCAACTCTTCTATATACCCTAGCATTCCATATATATCACTTTGCGCCAATTGCTCTCGCACCCTCTCTACTTGCTCTTCCAGTTTTTGATTTCCCCGGAAACACTTATCTTGGGTACGATGGGGCGGCAATTTCTCTTTTGCTTTTCCTATACTATCTTCTGCTAGCTGTAATAATGCATCGAATAATTGCCCATTGACTCCTTTGTTTATTTTATCTCCCTCTAATCTTGAAAACAATTCTTCCAACAAGGCATCCCTCAGCTCCCAACTATTTTTATTATCTTCGGCTGACAGCAATTGATATTTACTATACCACGAGGATATATCATCTACGAGGAAACCGCCTTGCTTTGTTACTTCCCTAGCTATAGCTCCATGCATAACTTCTGCAAACACTATATTCGCAGTACCTACTAACATCCATCCAACTACTAATAACCTAAATATCATATATTTATTTGCCTTAGTTATTGTTACTCAATATCCTACCCTCTCGCTCCTGTGATAATTTTAACTACGATTGACATTAAAGTCTGAGCGGATGGTGTCCTAAGAAAAAGACCAATCATATTCTCTCAAACTCCGCAGCAATTATAATCATTTTTTGTTCATTCGCTGCTAGCCAAGGAGAACGAAGTGTAGGCTAGAAGTCCGAGGTAGGTGAGGGTTTTTAGTAGAGCAAAGCGAGTGCTAAAAATCTATACTAAGCGTTAAGTCATAGTAGCGTATTCCAGCTGCGGGACGGCCGA
>JAVBML010000039.1:0-3682 GCA_031552655.1 Gammaproteobacteria bacterium | reverse complement strand
ATCGCTATAATGACCTACTTTCCGACTGGCCGGAACTAATATTACCTACGCTGCCCTCCTATGATTGTAGAATATCATGGTACATTTATGCCCCTCTACTTAATCCAGAAGTTAGCACCATGGATCGTGATACTTTTATAGCAAAAATGAAGGAGGAAAATATAGGTCTGGGCTATCATCATCAAGCTGCTCATCTCTATAGTTACTATAAAAAAACTCTGGAACATGGTAAAGGTGCTTTTCCCAATGCTGAGAAAATTTCAGACCATATCTTTTCCCTGCCACTATTTTCCGCCATGACTTTAGCAGAACAGGATCGTACCATCGAAGCAATGAAACGAGTATTGAAAAAATGTTCCTAGATCTCAGCATCGTAATTCCCATATACAATGAAGAAAAAAACCTTGCCCTTCTTTTTTCCAGGCTAGTTACTACTTTAGATAAGTTAAATAAAAACTACGAAATTATCTTTGTAAATGATGGCAGTCAAGATAAGTCACATACCATATTAACTAATATCCACGAGCAACGACCATCTCAGATAACAATAGTAGAACTTAGTCGTAATTTTGGTCAACACATGGCCACCATCGCTGGCTTCGAACAAGTGCGGGGAAAAACCATAGTAACTCTAGATGCCGACCTACAAAATCCTCCGGAAGAAATACCAAAGCTGCTAGAGTTAATTAATCAAGGTCATGATCTAGTAAGCGGCGTTCGTCTCCATGAACGCCAAGATAATTGGTTTCGACGCAATGTATCCATAGTAATCAATAAAATAAGATCAATAATTACCAATATAAAAATGACGGATCATGGTTGCATGCTACGTGCCTATGATCGCAGCATCATTGATCTTATCCTTGCAAGTAATGAATCCTCAATTTTCATTCCAGCTCTAGCATATTCCTATGCTAGTAAGCCAGCGGAAATAAAAGTGCGCCACGAAGGACGATCCAGTGGAAAATCCAAATACAGTCTCTATGGACTAATCAGACTTAACTTTGATCTCATGACTGGCTATTCCCTAATACCACTGCAAATATTCAGTGTTCTGGGCTGTAGCATATCACTACTAAGTTTAATATTTGTGACCTTTCTTCTACTTCGTAGATTAATTCTAGGCCCCGAGGTACAAGGCGTCTTTACTTTATTTGCCGCACTATTTTTCTTGGTGGGAATATTACTCATGGGATTCGGAGTCATGGGAGAGTACATTGGACGTATTTACAAAGAGGTCAGGCAGCGTCCAAGATTCGCAATAAAAAAAATAATAGGGTTACAAAAAAATGAAGAAAATACTCATACTGGGCATTAATGGCTTTATTGGCAATCAACTAACTAAAAAGATACTATCCTCCACTAAAGATGAGATATATGGTATGGATCTAGCCAATGGCAAACTAGGTCACAGCATAAACAACCCTCGACTTCACTTTACCGAAGGAGATATTACCATTAACAAAGAGTGGATAGCATACCACATAAAAAAATGTGATGTGATTTTACCCTTGGTAGCCATAGCAACTCCAGCAACTTACGTAAACGATCCCCTGCGCATATTTGAATTGGATTTTGAAGCTAATTTGTCCATAATTCGTCAATGTGTGCAATACAACAAAAGAATAATTTTTCCATCAACGTCCGAAGTCTATGGCATGAGCCCCGACAATGAATTTGATGAAGAAACCAGTCCCCTCATGCAGGGTCCCATCAATAAAGAGCGCTGGATATATTCTTGCTCTAAGCAGCTTCTCGATAGAGTTATCTATGCTCATGGTAAACATAAAAATCTAAGGTTTACACTGTTTAGACCTTTTAATTGGATTGGCCCAACCCAGGATGATATTCACAATTTACCTCCAGGAGGGGTACGTGTAGTAACCCAATTCATTAGCAATATATTCCATGGGAAAGATATACAATTGGTCGACGGTGGCACCCAAAAACGTTGCTTTACTTACATTGATGACGCCATGGAAGCCATGGTAAAAATCATTGAAAACAAAAATAATTGCTGTGACGGTAAGATATTAAACATTGGCAATCCAAAAAATAATACTACCATTGCAGATCTTGCCCATAAAATTATGGAGTTAGCTAAAAAATATCCAAAATATAAAACCAGGGCAAATAAAATAAAAATCATCACCACTGATGCTAATAAATACTATGGAACAGGTTATCAAGATATGATGGTGCGGGTACCATCCATTAAGCGAGCTCAGAGTATCCTAGGATGGCAACCCAAAACAGGTATAGATATGGCATTAAAGAAAACGGTGGCTCACTACTTAGGATAATTATTTAAGTAGATATGCAACACATTATCACACTAGCTTTAAAAATAGATGTAGATACGGAGGCAGGAACTCGCCTAGGTGTACCAAATTTACTATCTCTATTAGAAGAGCTACAAATTCCTGCAACTTTCTATTTATCCCTGGGACCAGATAATACGGGAAGAGCCATTAAAAGAATTTTTCGAAAAGGATTTTTAAAAAAAGTACTGCGTACCCAAGTGGTCAGCAATTATGGCATTAGAACCCTACTTAATGGTACTTTACTTCCTGGACCACACATTGGCAAAAAGCACGAAGAACTACTGAAATCCATAAAAGCGAGGGGATTTGAAGTTGGAATTCATGCCTATGATCACCAAAAATGGCAAGATAATCTAAGTGCCATGACAAAGGAAGAATTTTTCTTTGAGTTTAAAAAGGCACGGGAAGAATTCAAAAGAATATTTGGCTCGGCGGCTACCATCGCTGCCGCTCCGGGATGGCAAATTAATGAACATACATTGGAAAGTTACGATGACGCCAATCTAAACTATGCCAGTGATTGTCGAGGAAATTTTCCCTTTCATCCCCAATATAAAAATAAACAGTTTAAGACACTACAAATTCCCACCACCCTACCCACTTTAGATGAACTCCTGGGCAGAGATAAATTTTCCCTAGCTACCCTAAAAGATTATTATATCTCCCTATTAAAAACAGATGAGCCAAATGTTTTAACCATTCACCCTGAACTTGAAGGGATGAAATATTTAGCTTGGTTTCGCACACTATTGGTAGCAGCTAAAATTAAAAATATTCAATTCAAAAGTCTTGGAGAAATTGCCCATGCTCGCAAATATCAAAATAGCTGCATGATTCAAGGAGCCATTGCCGGAAGATCCGGAATGGTGGCCATGCAAAAAGTTAGGTAACCAATCGTTATGCTAACCGATCGTGATATTCGCAACCTAGCTCTAGATGTTAGTAAATCTTTTATAGTGCAAGCTCCCGCTGGTTCCGGCAAAACGGCATTGCTCATCGAACGTTATCTTACACTATTAGCTAAAGTAACCCATCCCGAAGAAATTTTAGCCATTACATTTACCCGTAAGGCTGCGGGAGAAATGCGCTCAAGGATTATTAGTACATTAAAAAACCCTACCACCTCCTTGGCAAAAAGTGTTCTAGCACAAAATGAATCTAAAAAATGGAATTTACTGGAATCACCTCATCGATTACGTATTCAAACCATAGATGCTTTTTGCCATTACCTTGTAAAACAAACTCCCCTTTTAGTGAGCGGTAATACCCGTGGAAAAATTATTCAAAACAGCGAAGCCGACATGTACTATGCCATGGCTGCCGAGAATCTTCTGCGGGACTTTGAAAACCCAGAATAT
>JAVBML010000083.1:0-20053 GCA_031552655.1 Gammaproteobacteria bacterium | reverse complement strand
TGAAAACCCAGAATATGCGGAATATCTAAAAAACCTCCTTCTATACCTAGACAACGATTGGAATCGAGCAGCGAAGTTATTTCTAGCCATGCTGCGCGTAAGAGATCAATGGTTACCTCACATCGTCGGTTTAAAAAACATGGAGGAATTGCGAAAAAAAATGGAGAAGGAATTAGCTACCATAGAAGAAGAATACCATGGTCAAATCATAGCACATTTTCCTACGGATTTATATCAAGAGCTGCAGAATATTCTACGGGAAATTTATACAGTGCACGAGGATCCACCAGCTTTCCTGGAGGAAATTTTAGCGGCAGAAACCATCGAAGCAAGCAGCATAGCAGCTGCTAAAAGCATTGCTCTACTATGCCTAACCAAGGAATTTAATTGGAGAAAAAAAATAACGACGGAACAGGGATTTCCCAATGCTACCAACAAAGAAGCCAGAGAAAAACAATGTAAAATAAGAAAGCTTAAATTACGGATGGAAACACTGTTGCAAAATTTAGCTTCCCATGAAAAATTACGTCTCAGCTTAGAAAATCTTAGTCTTGCTCCTCCGATAAATTATCAAAATTTTCAATGGAAAATCATTGAATCCCTACTAAAATTACTTCCTCTGCTAACTGCTCATCTTAAAATTATCTTTAGTCAAGAACAAATAGCGGATCACATCGAAATCACCATGGCGGCTATCAATTTACTTGAAGACAGCGAAAATCCAACGGACCTGGCGTTAAATTTAGACTACTTTATCCAACATTTATTAGTGGATGAATTTCAAGATACCTCCATAGCCCACTATAGATTAATCGAAAAATTAATTGCCGGTTGGCACGAAGAAGATGGACATACTCTTTTTCTCGTGGGAGATCCTATGCAGTCTATCTATCGCTTTCGAGCCGCAGAAGTTGGACTATTTTTAAAAGTACAAAGAGATGGCATTGCCAATTTAAAACCTCAACCTATATTTTTAGATACTAATTTTCGCTCCGCCACGAACATTGTTAATTGGATAAATGAGATCTTTACAAAAATAATACCCCAAAATATGGATGTAGCTCTAGGTCAAGTTCCCTTTAAAGCTTCCAAAGCCACGGCAATTGATAATGACGCTGAGGTAACATTGTCACTACTGCAGAATGGTACTCCCAGCGCCGAAGCAAAAGCAACCGCGGACATAATAAAAAGCATCAAAAAAATGTATCCCCACGACAGCATTGCCATTCTAGTTAAGGCAAAATCCCACTTACAATATATCATAAAGGAGCTAGAAAAAAGTAATTTGGATTACCAAGCTTTGGAACTAGAACACATGGAAGAAAACTTATTAATTAGCGATCTTTTTTCCCTAACGCGAGCACTTTTTGATCTAAATGATGCCATAGCTTGGATAGCAATCCTGCGTGCTCCCTGGTGTGGATTAACATTGGGCGATATATATCAAATAGCTCGGAAACAAGAACACACCATTTGGCATACCATTTCCGATCCATCCTGCCAAACAAATCTGTCACAGAGTGGCTACCAAAGACTGACTATTTTTATCACACGCATAGCTCCTTTTATTAAATTAATCAGAAAATTAAATTGGCGCATGCTAGTAAAAAAATGTTGGCTCGCCATTGGTGGTCCCGCAACGGCACATAATTTAAAAGAACTACAAGATGCTGACGTCTATTTCGAATTAATAGACAACAATCTAAGCATAGAAAAATTAAAAATTAAGCTCTCTAGCCTCTATACCTCTACAAACAATTTAGCAGCTAAGATAATCGCTATGACCATTCACAGAGCTAAGGGCTTAGAATTTGATCACGTGATAATACCTGCCATAAATCGCACTACAAAAATTGATGAGCATAAACTATTACTATGGTGTGAAAGACCCAAACTCCATGGGGAGAGTGGCCTAATTTTAGCACCCCTGGGCAGCTCCCAAACCAAGGATCAGATTTATAATTATCTTAAAACACTTGAGCAGAAACGCAATTTTTATGAGACGGGAAGGCTACTATACGTTGCCATAACGCGAGCAAAAAAATCAGCACACCTTCTAGGAATAACAGACAACATTACTCCTCCAAAATTCCCCAGTGGTAGTCTACTAGAACAGTTAAAACCCATGGCTACTAAGATAGCATTTAAAAAATCACCGCCGGAGCAAAATATCGACGTAGTTTCTGAACCCAGCAATACACCACAATTAACAAGATTAGTATCTTCCTGGAATCATCCCATGCCAATGCAATCCATAACCCCGGAACATAATTTTAAACTTGAACTCTTAGATAATCAAGATAGTATTCTAGGCATTGTCATTCACCAAATTCTATCTCTAATAGATTTAGAAAAATCTACCGCAGATCAAATAGTTTCGGAAACAAATTACTGGAGCAATTTATTGAAGCAAGAGGGTTATCTCAATGTTACCCATGGAATAGAGATGATCAGAAAAGCTATGGTAAATATATTGAATGATGAGCGTGGTAGATGGATATTAAATAATCACTCCTACGCTAGCAATGAGCTAAAAATTTCCACCGTGGTTTCCGGTATCTCGGTAAACTACGTTATAGATCGCACTTTTATAGATAACAATGGTGTGCGCTGGATTATAGATTATAAAACATCGGCACTGGGTAATAATGAACTCTGTCAATTTTTAACTAAGGAAGCTAGCTACCATGCTAGGCAAATGCAAAATTATAAAAATGCCATGGAAATTATCGACAGTAATCATCCCATAAGAACTGGGCTATATTTTCCCATGTTCTGCGGTTGGATTGAAAATACCTAGACCCACTTAAAAATTTTTATGTCTTGAGAAAGATCCAACGCCATTTCTCAGCAAGGTATCATCTCACTAAAAGCAATACCTTGCTGAGAATGAAAAACTAGTTAGTCCAATCTAAAATAACTTTACCACTCTTACCGGAACACATAATTTCAAATCCCTGGGTAAAATCATTCACAGAAAAGCGATGAGTAATAATGGGATCCATATCAAGGCCATTTTGTAGCATCGCAATCATTTTATACCAAGTTTCAAACATCTCTCGGCCATAGATACCCTTGAGCAATAATCCTCTTAGGATAATGTGATTCCAATCAATGTTGGTAGACTGTGGTAAAAAACCCAGCAACGCTATTTTTCCTGCATGGGTCATATTAGCTAACATAGTATTAAAAGCTTGGGCATTTCCGGACATCTCAAAACCAATATCAAATCCCTTGGCTATACCTAAACTTTGCATAACCGACTCCACATTAACAGATTGAGTGTTAATGGCATGGGCTATTCCCATGCTACGTGCTAAATCAAGGCGATATTCATTAACGTCAGTAACCACTACATGTCGCGCCCCAGCGTAGCGAGCGATGGCCGCTGCCATAATACCAATGGGACCAGCTCCCGTAATTAATATATCTTCACCCAGCAAATCGAAGGAAAGAGCAACATGGGTAGCGTTACCTAGGGGATCTAAAATAGCTGCCAAATCATCGGAAACCTGGGGTGGAATGGGATAGGCATTAACTGCAGGAATTGCCAAATACTCGGCAAAACAACCCTGGCGAGTAACTCCTACTCCCACATTTTTACAACACAAATGGGCTCGTCCACTTTTACAGCTGCGGCATTCTCCACAGGCGATGTGACCCTCCCCGGAGACCCTATCTCCTACCTTAAATCCCTTTACCTCGGATCCTAACTCCACGATTTCACCCACGAACTCATGGCCAACGACCATGGGTACAGCAATAACTTTCTGCGCCCACTCATCCCAATTGTAAATATGAACGTCGGTACCACAAATGGCAGTCTTTCTAATCTTAATTAAAACATCATTGGGTCCTATGGTAGGCATGGGGACATCTTGTTGCCACAAACCAGGGGCTTTATTTAATTTCACAAGGGCTTTCATTTCAATTCTCCAAATAATGACTAGCAGTTATTTAATGATATTTAAACTCTTTCCTACCTTAGCAAAGGCATTCAACGCTCGATCCAAATGCTCCCTTTCGTGGGCCGCAGATACCTGGGTACGAATGCGTGCTTTACCTTGGGGTACCACGGGATAGGAAAAGCTAATGGCATACACATCTTCCCTGAGCAATAAATCTGCCATCTCCTTTGCTAACTTAGCTTCACCTAACATCACAGGTATAATGGGATGCTCACCGGGAACTACATTAAAACCAAGTTTTTCTAAACCTTGTCTAAAATAGCTAGCATTATTTTTTACCTTTGCCCTAAGGTCATCGCTGGTTTCCAACAAATCAAGCACTTTAATTGATGTTGCGGCAATCACGGGAGCTAGGGTATTGGAAAATAAATAGGGGCGAGATTTTTGTCTTAGCCAATCTATCACCACTTTTTTACCACTCGTATAACCACCCGAGGCACCGCCCATGGCTTTACCAAGGGTTCCCGTAATAATATCCACTCGATCCATAACATGGTGATACTCATGGGTTCCCCGACCATGGTCACCGATGAATCCTACGGCGTGGGAATCATCCACAATTACCATAGCTCCATAGCGCTCCGCTAAATCACAAATGGCTGGTAAATTAGCAATGATACCATCCATGGAAAAAACACCATCGGTCACAATAACTCTATAGCGACAGCTTGCTGCTTCTTTTAATCTAAGCTCTAACTCTGCCATATCATTATTAGCATAGCGAAATCTTTTTGCTTTAGATAACCTAACACCATCAATAATACTAGCATGGTTAAGACTATCACTAATGATGGCATCCTCGGTATCCAATAGAGCTTCAAATAAACCACCATTGGCATCAAAACAGGAAGAATAAAGAATGGTATCTTCCATCTTTAAAAATTGACTAAGTCGTCTCTCCAACTCTTTATGAACACTTTGGGTACCACAAATAAAGCGCACCGACGACAAACCAAAACCATAGATATCCAAAGCTTCCTTAGCGGCAGCAACTAATTGGGGATGATTAGCAAGCCCTAGATAGTTATTAGCGCACATATTAATTACGGAGCTGATCTCCTTGGTATTAATAACTGCAGCCTGGGGTGAAGTGATTACGCGTTCTTCCTTATATAGTCCTGCTTCCCTAAGCTTTACTATTTCATTTGATAAATGCTGGTAAAATACTTTTGACATATAGTTTCTCTTAAATAAGATTTGTTAATATCAGCAAAATAGCTCCTATTACAACCATGAACTACTCTACTACCATTATGACTATCTAGAACAAAAACTATCTTCTTAGCACTTACTAGGTTAACACAATTTAAAAAAAATCCTACATAAATAAAAATTTCCCCGGGATAATAACTAAGATAAAAAAACACCGGACTAGGCTAGTAAAGTAGATCTACTCTTACAAGACAAATTTTACCTCTCCAAGGCAATGTGGCTGCGCACCAATGACCCGGGAACACATTGGGAAGCCAAAAGAGATAGCTCACCGCACCACACAATTGCCGCGGCAATTATGGCCAAGCAACGGGATTCTAAGGCCAGGTCACCACCTTTCGTAAGCTGTAGAGCATCTAAATTACACCGGATGGTATCTAAGATTTTACTATTTCCCACGGCACTAATAATAATATTTGGCAAGGTTACTGAGAAATAGAGCTCCCCATCTTTTAGCTCCGCATGGGTAATTCCCTGAGAACCTTCAACAATATTAGCGGCATCTTGACCCGTAGCCAAATAGAAAGCTAGAAGCATGTTAGCAAAATGAGCATTGGCTGTTCTTACGCCACCGGAGATAATCGATCCCAAAAGATTTTTCTTTATATTTAAATCCACAATTTTTTCCGGGGTAGTATGTAGCAACTCAAGACAAAGATCTCTGGAAATAGACAGCTCTGCTATGAGATATTTACCCCTACCAAGAATACCATTAACGGCAGAATTTTTTTTATCCACGCAATAATTAGCAGATATGGATACATATCTCAAAGCGGGATATTCCCCAAGCAACCATCGCTGCAGTACTTCGGCAGCCTTAGTACTCATATTATGTCCCGCGGCACCGCCCGTGGTAAAAGAAAATCGAAGATAGATTAAATTTCCAACAATTTGGGAATGCCAAGTGATTAATTTAGTAAAGCGACTAGTGGTGGCAACCAAATCTTGCAATCTTTCCCTAGCCTCTTCCAAGCTATTAACAATTTTAGCGGCTTCACTTGCATCCGGAGCCTCCAGCAGAATGGAACGAGTCATGGACTCCTGAACCACCGTTACTCTAATACCGCCACTTTTTCTCGACACTCGGGCTCCGCGGTTCACGGAAAACCACAGCGGTGCTTCGAAGGTTGCCAGAGGAACTCTCAGAAGACTAACCAGCTCACTGCTAACTATATTAATGGGGCCAACTAATTTCGTGGGAATAGAAGTATGCATGGTGCACTCAAAGATTAATGAATAATTTGGTAAAAAATCTCTCCCTTTTTCACCATTCCCAAATCACTGCGTGCTCGATTTTCAATTGCTACGCTACTCTTTCGTAGACAATTGATTTCATCTGCCAAAATCTCATTGTCTCTAGCTAATCTCTGAGTTCTAATTTGCTGCTCCGCTATATCCTGCTTAAGGTGCCTAGCATTTAAAATTCCATTGTCGGCAAACCACAGATGATATTGTAACATTGTAACAACGACCACTAAGCCTACCAATAAACTCTTCATTTTGTCTAATTAGCAAAAAAATCTAGGTTTCATCCCGATGTGATGAAACCTAGATTCAACTATTAACTAAAGCTTCTGGGAAAAGCTTTTTTGCCAATGTAGTGAGCAGAGGAACCCAGCTCCTCTGCTATGCGAATTAATTGATTATATTTTGCCACACGATCCGTACGGCACAGGGAACCAGTTTTAATCTGTCCCGTGGATTTAGCGACCACTAAATCTGCAATGATGGTATCCTCGGTCTCCCCAGAACGATGGGATACCACAGCCGTATAGCCAGCATCTTTAGCCATTTTAATGGCTTCCAAGGTTTCCGTAATGGAGCCCACTTGGTTTAGCTTAATTAAAATGGAATTACAAATTCCATGCTCTATGCCTTCCTTAAAAATCCTGGGATTAGTAACAAATAAATCATCCCCCACTAGCTGAATTTTCTGTCCCAATCTATCCGTTATTAATTGCCATCCCTGTCCATCTCCCTCTGCCAAAGCATCCTCTATGGTTATCAATGCCGGATATTTGGCAACCCATCCTGCCAAATAATTAACAAACTCTTCGGTGGTATATTTTTTATTATCAGATTTCAGATGATATAAACCATTTTCATAGAACTCCGAAGCAGCCACATCCAAACCTAGGCAAATATCCTCACCCAGTTTAAACCCTGCTTTCTCAATTGCCTGGCAAATGGATTCCAGTGCCTCTTCATTGGAACCTAGATTAGGAGCAAAACCACCCTCATCTCCCACTGCCACATTCATCCCCTTCGTCTTTAAAACTTTCTTCAGCGTATGGAAAACTTCGGCACCATAGCGCACCGCCTCGGCAATGCTAGGTGCTCCCACGGGGAGAATCATAAATACTTGAATATCCACATTATTATCAGCGTGGGCCCCACCATTGATAACATTCATCATGGGCACAGGAAGAGTAAAAGGCCCCTCACCACCTAGGTAACGATACAGAGGTAGATTAGCTTGCCCCGCCGCCGCCCTGGCTACGGCCATGGATACTGCTAGGATAGCATTGGCACCAAACTTACTTTTATTTTCCGTGCCATCGAGATCTATCATGGCTCTATCAATCTCTTCCTGTTTAGACGGATCAAAACCCAAAAGGGCACTGCGCAATTCCTGATTAACATGGGCCACAGCTTTTAAAACCCCCTTACCCAGATAGCGTTTACCATCGTCACGTAACTCCAAGGCTTCCCTGGAACCCGTTGAAGCTCCCGAAGGAACACAGGCACGTCCCAACACACCCGTTGATAAAATAACATCTGCCTCTATGGTAGGATTACCTCGGGAATCTAAAATCTCCCGCGCCTTAATATCTGTGATTTTTGTAACCATGAATTCAACCTCCGCTAACATTAATCTATGGACTGGGAATTATATAGCAATATAAATAGAATAGCGAGTTAAAATAATTGCTAATTAAAAATATTAGCTATCTTTAAAATGCTTTTTACCTCCCTAACAACATCATGTTTTTTTATATACTTTCTAGCCACATTCTGCACCGTATCACTAACAATGTGCTGCGCCATCAAAGCGGCATCCAATCTAATGGTCGGTTTCCTAAAAGTTCCTCCCACTTTAATGGGGATTAAAAAACTATCGTCACTATTACTCTGGGCACTCAACGTAAAATCAACCATCTGATTATAAAGATCTGCGCTACCACTTCCGGATATCCTGTAATCCGGGGCATTGACCTTAAAATTATCGCTGGCTAGCATACTTTTTCTAATTGCAAAATCCATGGTTAAATAATCAAAGCGAGTTATTGGAGCATTAGATCTAGCGGGATGTGGCTTGCCCCTAAGGGAAGCATGTACCCGCCTAATTTCATAGGGGATATCAATGCCATGGTACCCACCTTTGTCAACGGAAATACTTCCATTGCCATGAATATCACCCCGTAATTCCTCTATTTTATTTCCCCGGGCAAATAAATCCAAAGTGAAACCAAGGGAGCCTTCAAGCTTATCGTAGTTAGCAACGGCCATTAGCAGATGTTGCATGATAATATTTCTCACAGATAATTTAAATTGAAATTTAGGCAAATTATTACTTAAGTCTAGCCTGGCGTCGTAGCGACCATGACCTCCAGCAAGCTTAAATGTTCCCCCCGAAGATTCGAGAACACCACTGCCAGCTATCAAAGGAATAACCACATCTCTAATGTCTACCTCGGCAAATTTTACGGTACCAACTTTTAATATACCATGCAATTGCATCTTACTGTTAAGCCACTGTGGGTTTATTTGCAACTCATTTTTACCCCACTGCGGAGTGGTCGTAGTATGCTCTTGAAAAGCATTCACATTGATAGTTTTAGCCAAATCCAACTGATTTAATTCCAGGGAAAAATTAAGTCGTTCATTGCCATAGCTTGCTTGACCTTTCAACACACCATTGCCCAAATTTACATCGAAGGAAGTGAGGCTCAGAGTTCGATGGTCAGCAACAACCGTAGCCCTAAGGCGCACCAAAGATGGATTTCGAAAATACTTTTCGATACCTAAAAATTGCATGATCTCTTCAGCATCGTCATTGGTGATTTTTAGCTCTCCCCGGTTTTCCCAATTACCTTTATTATTTTCAATCGTTCCCAAACCTTTGATTTCAATGCCAGCGAAATTTAGGTCGATGTCACACAATTGCAAAAATTCTTTCTGAATGGCCAAGCTAATACCACCAATCTGCCCTTTTAAAACAACCTGCCGAGCCATGGTTCCAGTTTTTAATTTGCAAAATACATGTAAATTTTCCATTTTCCACATTTGTCCATCTAAATCTAGGCCAATGGAGGCATTTAATTTACATTCACTGCTTAGCTGTGATGCGGTGTCAATTAGATGAAATTTACCCCGAACAAAAAAAGGTTCTCCAAAGTTAACTCCATGGCACTCTAAATGCACATCACTAAATACCAATCTTCTATTATTTCTCTGATCTCGATAGGTCACGCAGGCATTTTTAATCGTAAAATCTCTAACTAAAAATTTAATGGCGCGAATATTTTTTTCCTGGACACTACCAGCCACTGCACCTCGAGATTTGGCTATGGCCGTTAGCCACTGCCAATTAGCACCACCCTGTCCATCTCTGCTAAGTTGTAAATCTAAATTTTTAATAAAAACATGGTCCACTGTAACTTGGCCGATGAGAAGAGGTAGTATATTAACCTTGAAAAGCACTTCCGATGACTTCATAAAATAATCATCCCTAGCTTCCCTACCACTGCTCACTACTAAATTATTGGCACGTACGGCAACGGTGGGAAAAATCATGATTTTTAGTTCACCGGTAATTTTTACCTTGACACCAATGCTGCGAGATATAAATTTAGTAATCTCCATCTTAATTTTATCATGATCAATCGTCGTCATAAAAATAACCATAACTGCAACCATGATAAATATTACCGATGCCATGAACACTGCCATCAATTTGACAAAATTTTTTATTTTTTTATTCAGCGCCATATAATTACTATCTCCGATGATAATCCAATAAATAAATTTAAATTCCCCTTGGATTTCAAGTAGCCTACTTTCTTGTCACCATGCTTAGTAAATCGACATTTTTTAACAACTTTATAAAGCGTAAAACCAACATAATACCATTGATAAACAATCCAATAATAATACCCCACCATATGCCACTGCCACCTAGGTTGCACCTAAAAGCCAAAAAATAACCCAGAGGAAAAGCAATGAACCAGTAACCCAATAAACTAACAATCAATTGAAAACCAGTATCCTTAAGTCCACGAAGTGCTCCATTGAGTACAATGCGAATGCAATCCGTAAGTAATAGTATAGCAATCAGGGGGAAAAATTTTAGTGCCTCGGCAACTATCGCTAAATTTTTAACGGCACTGGTATCCACATCCAATTTAATTGCCCACTCCGGAAACATTAAATATATAATACTAAAAATTCCTAGAATACTAACTCCCAAAGCAACATTCACAATAGCAGCTAGTGCCAATCCATGGCGATTGTTTTTACCAACTTCGCTCCCAACTCTAATGGCAACCGTTTGACCCAGAGCGAAAAGAACCACTAAAGCTATCATTAAATATTGATCCGCAATTTGAAAAGCTGCCAAAACATCAATACCAAGAATACCCATCATAATTGCCACGGCGGCGAAAAATAAAACTTCACTGCACCACATAAAACCAAGGGGATAGCCAATGCGAAATATTTCAAAAAAGAACCGCGGTTCCACAATCCACCATTTTTTAAACAATTCATAGCCCCTAACCTCCTTTGATAAAAATAGGTAGGCAAATAAAAAAAGAGCTAGCATGGCATAGGACATAGCCAAACCGTAGCCAATCCCCGCCAAACCCAGTTCGGGAAAATTAAATTTACCAAATAGAAAAACATAGAAAAAAAACAACTCCATGGGCACTGCCAAGATACTTGTAAACATCACAATGCGAACTCTATTAATGCCAATTAAAAATTGCTGCATTACCGTCACCACATTTAAAGGTAATATTTGCAAGATTAGGGAATAAAAAAATGGCTTAGCAAATGACACCACGGCGGGATCTTGACCACTCCACAGTAAAAATATGGGAGCAATACCAATAATAAGCACCATGGGTATCGTAGATATAAGGGCCATAATCATACCCTGTCGAAAGGAAATGGCCACTCCATCTCTATCCTTAGCGCCAAAGCTTTGAACTGTCACAATGCCCACGGCACTAAATATACCAATAAAAAAGATCGTACTGGCCAAATATATATTCCACACGAGGGCATTAGCCGCTAGTTGTTCTTTACCAAGATGGGCAACCATCACCGTAGCAAAAAAACTATTTAGTGCATAGATAACTTCGGATACAATGAGAGGAATTCCGAGTTTCAGGGAAGTTTGGATTTCTCTTCTAATACTTGGAAAACTAAACATAGTAACTTTTTCTGACTAATGTAATGATCATGGTTGATTTTTTTGCCCCTAAAACCCCGTAATCCTTAGGTACAATCACCTTTTCCACAAAGCAATGGCCCTAGAAGGAAGAATATTTATGTTAATTTTTTTTAGCGAAAATTTACATAGCGAAGTATTGCTATCTATGCACCATTAATTGTGCCATAATGATTATTCTAAAAATTACTGAATCTTAATGGTAATAACCAGATCTTCCTTTAAAACAATTTGTCAAAGTAAAAAAATCTAGTAAAATAATCAGATATGCAAAAAGTACCCATGACCCTTCGGGGAATACAAAAACTACGCCAAGAGTTAGAAAGACTCACTACCCAGGACCGCCAGGAAGTGGTGCGTGCCATAGGGGAAGCCCGTGCCCATGGAGATTTGAGGGAAAATGCTGAATACCATGCAGCCAAAGAGAGACAAGGATTAATCGAAGCTAGAATTAGGGATATTGAAAGTAAATTAGCCAACGCTCACGTCATAGATGTGCTGAAATTACCACAAAATGGCATCGTAGTATTTGGTACCACGGTACATGTCGTAAATATCGACACCGATGTTGAGGGTAAATATCAATTAGTGGGGGACGATGAAGCCGACGTTGACATGGGAAAAATATCCATCAACTCTCCCATTGCCAGATCCCTCGTAGGCAAAAAAGTTGGAGAAATAGCTAAAGCCACTACTCCCAATGGAGTAATCGAACTGGAAATTATAAAGATTGAATATATTTAGTTAGCTCACTAAGTAGATCCATCTCCCCAGTATTCAGTTTTTTCTCAGTTTTTATCATGGTTATTTCTTCCAAAGCCTTGGTTTTAGTCAAACGCGGTTCATTTTTATAGCTAACCATGGTATCAGTGTCGGAAAAAAAACTTCTAACGGAAGTCCGATATGCTGCTGCTAATTGCTTATTCCGTGCCAAAAGCTGGGGATAGTTACGTCCCAAAATTCTAAGTGCCTGGGTACGCAGATTATCATTGGAAAAACTTTCCAGCGCTACTACTTTAGCGACCCCATCTAGGGAATGAAAATGATCACAATCTAGGCGGTCTCCATGGCTAATGAAACCATTTTGGTAGAGAGCAGCATCCAAATCAAGATTTGGTATTTCTGGATATTTATATTCCCTGTGATGGGAGATAATTTCCATAAAAAAATCACGATTTCTGTCTATCCAAAGTCTATTCATCTGAGCTAATTCCCATCGCTCCTCGGTGAGATGATGGCAAAAGCGTTTTACCAACGGCAACGGGATAGGATTTTCACCGAAGCGCTTGCGCTGGACGAAAGTATGGCTACGAAAATTTGTTTCATCCACACTGGCCAAGGAAAAATAATCCAGGGGCAACCACAGACTTTGGTTTTTATAGTGCCTATGAAACCCCAGATGCATAGCCTGGGTTTGGTATAGTCTAGCTGCTCCCATGTTCCCATCGATTAGCAAACCTTCCCGCCACCCATGGTCACTCCGGGGAAACCCCACTAGTCTATTATAATCTCTATCTTTATTAAAACATCCATTAAGATAGATCCACATACTTTCCATCTCCTTTAATTTGTGCGCCAAGACAATGGTCACCAAAACATCGTGCATGGCATTGTGAGCCTTTCCAATTACTAGCTCATTAGCACCATTTAAATATTCCAATCTAAGGGTGGGAACATCAGCAAGCTTGGGCCACGAAAGGACACTGGGTTTAAAAAGATAGTAGACCACGACCATGGGATAGAGATCCATGCGGTGGCACCCCTGGGCGTATTGATGACCATAGGGATCAAGCAAATTTCGATAAAAAGAAAAACGTAAAAACTCATCATCAAATCCTAGATTATTATATCCTATGGCTATGGTTCCAGGAATATTAAAAATATGGTGAATCTTTTTTAGAGCTTCATATTCACATAGGCCACTGTGCAATTGATCCAAAGATATTCCATGGGTCAAAAAAGCTCGGGGAGAGGGTACAACTTCAGGATTTAATCTAACAAATATTTCATGCCGCTCCAATTCTTCTAAATTCATGTCCGTACGTATTGCTGCGAACTGTACTACCTGATCAAAACATTTATTCAGCCCCGAAGTTTCAATGTCATAGAACAAATAGGAACTTGGCATATATAATCTTCAAATTCTCAACTAAACAATATGCATAATTAGTAAACTATAAATCCCAAACTGTCGTAAACCTTGGCTAGGGTAATCTGGGATAGCTTCGTAGCATAATTTGCTCCTTCCAGCAAAATGGAATCTAGATATAATTGTTCTCCCCGTAGTTTGTTATACTTTCCCTGGAGCGGTCTTAGATATTCGACCACGCTATCCGCTACCAAAGATTTAAATTTTCCATAGCCATACCCTCGAAACTCCTCAACTATTTCCTCCATGGAACGATTAGTAACCATGGCAAAAATTGTCAATAAATTTGAAATTCCCGGCTTTTTATTAGCATCGAAATATATCTCATTTTCGGAATCCGTAACTGCGCGCTTAAATTTAGCAACAATTTCATCGGGCGCATCGGATAGAAAAATAGTCGCATTGAGATCCGTGGTAGATTTTGACATCTTTTTATTTGGTTCCTGCAGCGACATAATGCGGGCTCCCAATGGTGGTTGATATATCTCCGGTATAGTAAATATATCCCCGTAGATACCATTAAATCTCATGGCTAGATCCCGGGCAAGTTCCAAGTGCTGCTTTTGATCTGCTCCCACGGGCACAAGATTAGTTTTATAAAGTAAAATATCCGCCGCCATTAGGGTAGGATAGGTAAATAATCCAGCATTAATATTTGCCTGGTGACGCTGTGATTTATCCTTAAATTGAGTCATTCTGCTAAGCTCACCAATGTAGGTATAGCAATTTAAAATCCAAGCAAGCTGCCCATGGGCAGGCACATGGGATTGCAAAAAAATGTGGTTTAACTTTGATTCCAAACCCGAAGCAAGATACAAAGCTATACTATCATAGCACTGGGATCTAAAGAGTTTAGGATTTTGACGTACCGTAATGGCATGTAAATCAACGATGGCAAACAAACAATCATAGCTGTATTGTAATTCTTTCCAATTTCTTAGTGCCCCCAGGTAATTACCCAAGGTTAATCTACCGGAGGGCTGAACCCCACTGAAAATTATCTGCCGTTTCATCTTTGCTTTACCTGCTCCACATCATTGTTGCTAAGTTAGTATTTTACTCTAAAATTTCCTCTCCGTAAATTTTGCTAAGCTAGCATACTCCTGATAGCAATATTAAAATCACATTCCTTTGCCGCGATAAAAATTATCAATATCATAAACCACTATCCAAGGAAGTTTTTCATGTTCCTAAAAATACCATGGATGACTGCACGGTTTTAAAACACTCCAGTCTCTAGCATGCCTGAATTTCACAGTGAAATCTCACATTAGCAATGTCACCAACCATTGTCCGTGGCAATAAACATTTAGGATGAAATTAACGCCACTAAATGCATGGCGATCAAATTAGCCATGGAATGGAAACTGCAACCCCTGCACGGTAATTATTATTCCCAATTCGGCCATTTTATCTTGCAGCTAGCGTAAATCTTCTACTTCCTGGTTAGCATAGATTTCATTCAATTGTTGAGTAACCTTAATAAAGGTAGTGCACCGGGAAAGTTCCTTAAGTCTTCTCGCTCCCACATAGGTGCAGGTAGATCTTAAACCTCCCAAGACATCCAGTACCGTATTTTCAACCCCTCCCCGATAGGGCACATTAACCGATTTACCTTCGCTAGCCCTATATTCTGCTACTCCACCGGAGTATTTATGCATAGCCTCTGCCGACGACATACCATAGAAACGTTTATACTTTTTATCATTTATTGTAAAAATATCACCGGCACACTCGTCATGACCGGAAAACATCCCTCCCAGCATAACAAAATCAGCGCCCGCCGCAAACGCCTTAGCCACATCACCGGGAGAAGTACATCCCCCATCGGCACAAACATGGCCACGTAGACCATGGGCTGCGTCTGCGCACTCAATAATTGCTGACAATTGGGGATAGCCCACGCCGGTTTTTTTTCTAGTTATGCACACGGAACCTGGACCAATGCCAACCTTCACAATGTCAGCCCCGGATAGCAAAAGCTCCTCAGTCATCTCCCCCGTAACCACATTTCCCGCCATGATAACGCTGTAAGGAAAGGCTGCCCGTACTCTTTTAAGGGCATCCACAAAATGTTGCGAATAGCCATTGGCAATATCTAGACAAATCATGGGACAGTTAATTTCCTTTACAATTTCCCTCAGATGTTCAAAATCGGTTTCTCCACTACCAATGGTTACAAAAACATGGTCTAGAATCTCCGGGCTTAGTGTCACAGCTTCCCGCCAAAGCTGGAGATCCATAAACTTGCTAATGGCAGTCAAAAGTTGGTGCTTCGCTAATACCCGAGCCATATTAAAAGTCCCCGTGTGATCCATATTAGAGGCTATGATGGGAGTCCCTTTCCACTGATGACCACTGTGAAGAAATTTATAGTCCCTGGTGGTATCAACTTCCATGCGAGATCTCAATGTACTCCGTTTGGGGCGGATTAGCACATCCTTAAAATCTAATTTAATATCTTCTTCTATGCGCATATTCTTATGTTACCTAAAGCTGTTCAAGGGATTTTAAAAATTACCGTAATAATATATATAAATTTCAAACTAAATACCACATGCATTTTATTATGACTCTTACCGCTGGGAACAATTTCCATGGCCAGCTAAATTTTTCAGACTGCGGGAGTAAATTTAGTTTAATTTTAAAATAAAGTTCAGTATAATCATTCCCAAGTAAATAGACAGTAAGCTAGAAAAGATCTAGTTAAAATAAATAATTCTTCCCATGTCCAAAAATAGACCAAATAGCGACATAGATGCAAAATACAAATATGGCTTTACCACGGATGTCGACACCGACTATTTATCCCCGGGGCTCAACGAAGAAATAATAAAACTAATCTCCGCCAAAAAGCGGGAACCAGCGTTTATGCTTTCCTGGAGATTGGAAGCTTATAATAAATGGCTTACCATGGCCGAGCCCCACTGGGCAAAAATTAAGTACCAAGCCATAGATTACCAAAATCTCATATACTATGCTGCTCCAAAATCTCTCGCTGATGGCCCAAAGAACCTAGAGGATGTCGATCCCAAGCTTCTAGAGACCTACCGCAAACTAGGGGTGCCACTACATGAACATGCAAAACTAGCTGGGGTGGCCATGGATGCAGTTTTCGACAGCGTATCCGTTGCCACCACCTTCAAAAAAAAACTTGAAGAAAAAAATATTATCTTTTGCCCATTTTCCGAAGCCGTAGAAAAATATCCAGATTTAATACAAAAATACCTAGGAACGGTGGTCTCCAACGAAGATAATTTTTTCGCTGCCCTAAATGCAGCGGTATTCAGCGATGGCTCCTTTGTATATATTCCCAAACACACCCGGTGTCCCATGGAACTATCCACCTATTTTCGCATTAACGCTGCCAAAACTGGTCAATTTGAAAGAACTCTAATTATCGCAGATGAAGGTAGCTACGTTAGTTACCTTGAGGGTTGCACAGCACCCGTTAGGGACGAACATCAGCTGCATGCTGCAGTGGTTGAGCTTATAGCCCTAGATCAAGCCGAAATAAAATATTCCACGGTACAAAATTGGTATCCTGGAAGTAAAGATGGCAAAGGTGGAATATATAATTTTGTTACCAAGCGTGGCGAATGCCGTGGGGTTAATTCTAAAATTTCATGGACTCAGGTAGAAACTGGTTCCGCCGTTACTTGGAAATATCCCAGTACCATACTGCGAGGAGACAACTCTATCAGTGAATTCTACTCCGTAGCGGTATCAAACAATGGGCAGCAAGCGGATACGGGCACGAAGATGATTCACCTAGGGAAAAATACAAAAAGTACCATAATCTCCAAGGGAATATCCGCTGGTATCGCCCAAAATACCTATCGAGGATTAGTTAAAATTACCTCCCGGGCCACCAATGCCAGCAACTATACCCAATGTGATTCCCTACTCATTGGCAACACCTGCGGAGCCCATACTTTTCCTAAAATCTCCGTAAGCAACCAAACTTCCTCCGTAGCCCATGAAGCATCGGTGACAAAAATCAGTGAAGAACAGCTATTTTATTGTCGCCAACGAGGCATAGCAAAGGAAAATGCTCTAACCATGATCGTCAATGGTTTTTGTCGATCGGTGTTCCAAAAATTACCCATGGAATTTGCCGTTGAAGCCTATAAATTGATTGAAATTAGTCTAGAAGGTAAGAGTGATGTTAAAAGTTAAAGAGTTACATGTTAAGGTAGAAAATAGAGAGATTCTTCGGGGAGTTAATTTAGATATAAATCCCGGTGAAATTCACGTAATTATGGGGCCCAATGGTTCCGGTAAAAGTACCCTAGCTAGCATATTAGTTGGTAAGGAAAATTATCAGGTAACTGCGGGGACCGTGGAATTCCTAGGAAAAGATTTACTAGCCATGCAACCCGAAGAACGAGCAACCAGCGGTTTATTTCTATCCTTTCAATATCCCGTGGAAATTGCCGGTGTTAACAATATGTTTTTCTTAAAAATGGCTCTTAATAGTCAACGCAAAAAGCGAGGCTTACCGGAACTAGATACCATGGACTTAATAACCCTGGTAAAAAATAAGAGCAAAATCCTAGAACTAGATGAAAATTTTCTACAAAGACCACTAAATTTTGGCTTTTCCGGGGGAGAAAAAAAACGCAATGATATACTGCAAATGCTAGTCCTGGATCCACAATTTGCCATATTGGACGAACCGGACTCTGGCCTAGATATCGACGCCATGCAGGCAGTTGCCAAGGGAATTAATAGTTTTAAATCTCCAACAAAATCGATGCTACTTATCACCCACTACCAAAGATTGCTAAATTACGTAGTTCCCGATTATATTCACGTACTGTACCAGGGAAAAATAGTAAAATCTGGCTCCAAGGAACTAGCCCAGGAATTAGAAACAAAAGGCTATGGTTGGTTAGATGGAAAATAATAGCAACTTTTCTAGCCACACTCCCGGAATGCAGCAATACCTAAAGATTAAAGCTGAACATCCGGATATGTTATTATTCTACCGCATGGGAGATTTCTATGAATTATTTTACGAAGATGCCCATAGAGCATCTAAACTGCTCTCTCTAACCTTAACTTCCCGCAGCCAATCTGGAGGTTCCCCGGTACCCATGGCTGGAGTACCCTATCACGCCGTTGAAGGTTATTTAGCAAAATTAATTAAAGCTGGGGAGTCCATCGCACTCTGTGAACAAATAGGAGATCCCGCCACGGCGAAGGGCCCCGTGGAAAGAAAAGTGGTAAGAATTATTACCCCAGGAACCGCCACCGATGAAGCTCTTCTAGATAGTAAAAAAGATAATTTGTTGGTGGCAATACACCAGCGTCGCGAACTATTCGGTGTGGCATATCTCAGTATCAGCAGTGGTAAACTAATCATCTTCCAAAGCAATGAGCGAGAATCCCTGGCAAGGGCCGTGGAGCGATTAAATCCAGCGGAATTGCTAATCAGTGAAGATTTTTCCTGGAATGATACCTCCTCTTCCAAACAACATTTAATAAAACGTTTATCTCGCTGGGATTTCGATGAAATCAACGCATCTAAACTATTGGCACTTCAATTTAAAACTAAGGATCTCAAAGGGTTTGGCTGTGAAGATATGCCCATTGCCATTGGCGCCTGTGGCGCTCTTTTACAATATGTAAAAAATACCCAGCGCACTGAAATACCTCACATAACGGGAATACAAATTGAAAGAGAGGAGGATAGCATTATCCTCGACGCTCCAACCCAAAGAAATCTAGAATTGACATATAATCTACGGGGAGATACCGAGGGCACCATGGTTGATATTTTAGATAAAACAGCTACTCCCATGGGAGCTAGATTATTGCATCGCTGGTTAATGCGTCCCCTGCGTGACCAAAGTACTTTGCTAAAGCGCCAAGAAGCTATTGATGAATTGATGCATTTCTCCACCACGGAGCAACTCCATGGCCTATTGCGAGGTATCGGTGATTTAGAAAGAATTTTAGCTCGCATCGCCCTAAAATCCGCTAGGCCCAGGGATTTGGTGCAGCTGCGCTATGCCCTTACGCAATTGCCACAGATAGAGCATCTATTAGTTAATTCTACCGCCACGGCCACAAAAAATTTATTGCAAAAAATAGAGAGCTTTCCCTTGCTCCTTGATCTCCTAGTTAAAGCCATCATAGAAAACCCTCCCGTGCTCATTAGAGATGGAGGAGTAATCGCAGCGGGTTATAGCCAAGAACTAGATGAAATTAGAAATCTCAGTAGAAATGCCCATCAATTTCTCATTGATTTAGAAAACAGAGAAA
>JAVBML010000052.1:0-30467 GCA_031552655.1 Gammaproteobacteria bacterium | reverse complement strand
CTCGGCCGTCCCGCAGCTGGAATACGCTACTATGACTTAACGCTTAGTATAGATTTTTAGCACTCGCTTTGCTCTACTAAAAACCCTCACCTACCTCGGACTTCTAGCCTACACTTCGTTCTCCTTGGCTAGCAGCGTTAGCATTCACTAAGTGCGTGGAGTATTTTTCATTCGACTCCATGGCACTTGCTTGGAAAAATCTCAATGCAGAATATCTTCTACCAATGGCAAGGAAATAAATTAATCTTGGCCATAGCAGTGCAAAGTAGAGCTGCAAAAAATAGCATAGTTGGTGAACACGGTGGTCGATTAAAAGTAACCCTTGTCGCATCACCCATAGCTAATAAAGCAAATATTCAGCTAGTAAAGTTTTTTGCCAAACTAGTTTCTATACCACAAAGTAGGGTAACGATACTCCGGGGAGAAAAAAATAAAAACAAAATAATTATCTTGGATTTCTCTTTTTCTAAGATTTCCGACGATTCAGTAATACTAAAAAATAGGATAGAAAAATTAATTATGGGACAGCAAGCAGAGGTGAAACATTGCAATGTAAGTTAATCTGGCACGTAGGGAACATACTCAACTCCATGATTTTTCTCCCGACTTTCAATGGCAACGCAAAGCTCCAACCCTTTTAATCCACCTTTCTTTAATTTTAATAATTTTCGACATAGAGCAGGTACTATGTAAATATTTCCACTCTTTTCCTTTTCACGTGCCATTTCGTGTTCCTTCATAAAATCTACTCTCTTTGGCATAATTCTATCTAAATAACCACTAAACTGGACATAGGTTGATCGTTTTCTATCTACTCCATGGACTACATTAATAACATCAATTAGGTGATACCCTTTGAGAACTTTGTTTCTTACACGAATCTCCGCTGTCAACACCTGAATATCTCGATTAACTAGATGATTTAAACAATCCATAATTTTATCACTGGCAAAAATAAATTTACCTGGTCTTGCAACGATAAGATCATGGGATCGCAACTTCTTTTCATCGGCTTCGGTTTTTATCTGAGCACACTCAAAAACCAAACATCGATTACGCATATCGATGAATTTACCTTGACCATAATTAAAATTAAAATAATCCACAGCGGGGGTTGAGCGTTCAATGCTAAAATAGGGTATATGTTTACTCCCACTATCAATAGGGCAAAATAAACAAATATGATTATCTTCTACCATTAATTCATATACCTACCTAAGCATTGTATTATCTATATCATAATCAATGAGCTTTGCACAAGGATAGGAACCAAGATATTTTCTAAAAAACAAATATTAGTAGTCGGAAAAATAGGAACGAAGTAAATAATTTTAAAAACTACCGTAAAATACGTTAGCTATAAAATCTATCTTCCAGCTTTAGAGTGCTACCATGCCTACATCCGCTATTTTTCCACATCCTAAATCAACTCTTTTCGGTAACAATGCAAAACCTTACTTTGCTCCATATTTTCAGATTAGAATTTAAACTTGCTGCACTGAAACTCCGCTGCATATTCCCCACTAATAAATACATCTACGATTAAATCCTCAAAGGTAACATTAGCATATTCTTTATAGCCACAACTAAAATAAAGTCTATAGCCATGCTCATTTCTACGTTCTATTACTAAGCCATAGGTTCCTAGCCAAGATTCATCTAATACGGGAAAACTATTTAATCCCGTGGCCAGTTTTTTTCGGTAGAAGCTATGTAAGCCAATCCACCTACTTTGCATTCCCTGTTCCCTTCCGCGGGGATGATATTTAATGGGGATACAATATAATGTTATGGCTTCGGGATACCAAAAATCATAGGTAAAAATATGACCACTTTTTATGATGCTATTGCTGCCATCTAAAAGCTTTACTTTTGCATTGCGCATACCTACATTTATGCCCTGCAAATAATCCCGCTTGGACTTAATCCAACGAATATCTATCCTACATCCAGCGCCAATTAATATTTTGAACCAGGGATACACCATCAACGATTGGTACTCGATCACTTCATAGCGTACCTTTTTATCGTTGATACCTGTAAATATATCATAAAAAGACTTCCCATTGCTCGTATCTTTGTCACTATATTTATACTTTTTCACTTGTCATTCTCCTCCGATAATAACATGACGAAAAAGTTTGCCGTCCATATTGTTCTCTTCCATCTACTACAAATTACTCTGGCAATCCTTTATTTTCCACCTAGTATTTTTCCCTAGTACTTGTCTATATTTCTTTAGTTGTTCTCAGCTGTATACCTAGAAAATTACTACCACATCCCCGGAGATAAACTATTGTCTGAATTTTTACGAATGGAGAAAAAATACTTCAAAAAACCAAGGACCTAAAATAAAATCAACGGTGTAAATCCAAAGCCGAAGGTGCCCCTTTACTAATTATTGACACTCATGCCAAAAATTATCTTCGCGGATATTAAACAATATTAGTTTACAGGGAATGGTGCCATTAAAAAAATTATATTGTCGCTGGGGACGTAGGTAAAGGTTTTTACACAGTTCGGGATTACCAGTAAATATAGCTACTTCCCAGCCGATGAAATGCTCCCGCAACTGTTTACCCAAACAACGATATAGAGTTGTCAAATCTTCGCCGTGCTTACCTTGCATGCGCTTACCATAGGGAGGATTGGCAATGATAAGACCAGGCCTATTTAGAGTGTGGAATCGAGGCATAATGGTATCAACATCACGCTTCTCTATTTTAATCGCATCGCCAAAACCTGCCCGTTCCATAAATTCATTAGCAAGATCGACTATTTTTGCATCGCTATCCGAACCCCAAATAACCGTGGAAGCAAAATTACGCATGCCTTGCAATCGACGTTCCCTGGCTTCATTTTGTAAATCTTTCCATAGCATCGCATCGTGATTTAGCCAGTGACTAAAACCAAATTTCTCACGAAATATACCCGGTGCACAATCCTGAGCCATCATCGCCGCCTCAATTAAAATTGTACCTGAACCACACATGGGATCAAATAGCGGTTTTTGGAAACAGAATTGAGGCCAATTACTACGATATAAAATTGCCGCGGCGAGGGTCTCCTTTAGCGGAGCTATTCCCGAAATTTGACGATATCCTCGACGATGTAGACTCTCTCCAGCAAGATCTAGGCTAACCGTAGCAAATTCATCGTGGAGATGAACATTAATCCGAAGATCGGGCTGCACTTTATTAACACTAGGACGTAACCCACAGTGATCTATAAAATAATCCGCTATGGCATCTTTAACTCTCTGGGCACCAAAAAGGGAATTATTAATAATCGTCGACGTACCCAAAAAATCCACAACAAAACTATCCGTTACTCTAAGATGATCTTGCCAATCAATTTTTTTAATACCTTCATACAGAGCTAAAGCATCTTCGGCATTGCAGATAGCTAACTGTAACAAAACTCGATGAGCCAGGCGGGACCAAAGACAAACGCGGTAAGCTAAAGCTAAACCACCACTAAAATAAACACCGAGAGTGCTTTCCTTAATTTTAATAGCTCCGAGGTCGCTCAATTCCTTTGCCAGCAGGGGCGTAATATTTTTTGCGCAGGTGGCAAAAAAATTTAATTTTTTATTCATGGATATTATTCAAACTCAATCAGTTACATTTTTTCAATTTACTACTAATACCTGCTACCTTTAATTGTTTCTGTTTAGCCGTAGCTTTTTGTAAATCTACATAGGGACCAACGCTAACCTGGTATTTTCTTACACCGCCTTGATATCTGGGAGCAATATTTACATTAAATCCCGACAAAATTAATCGAGCCTTCAAAGCATCTGCCTCGGCAAAATCATCAACTATGGCAACCAGTAACTCATAGCTTTCAGCGTTGATTTCAGATTTATTATTCCTGGGGAAAATGCTGTAAAATTCGAACTGTGGTTTATTTCTAGTTGCGGCAACTTTTTTTGAGGAACCATGGGTAACCTTGATCACCCAACTAACTCCTTCCCCAATTTTTTTTCCTACAATTCCATTTCCATGAATCCAAAGCCAATAGCCAATGTCAAGCAATGCACATAGTAGCATTAATCCTTTATATCCCCCGAAATACTTTTTTTTCGACCTGCCACGGCGTGAACTTCGCCTAACGTAATCTCTATTCATAAACTATTTTACCGATATAACCAATGGTTTGCCATTAACTAACATCTGTTTATTCTTGTATTCAATTGTAATATTAAATACTCCTGCATCATCGCTAAATATCTTTCCACTTTTAGCAAAATCGTCCAAAGTTTCCCTGGACTTAATTGCAGGTATTAAAGCGTCACCTACGGAAGATATATTTTTATAAAATTTTTCCAATACATAGAGCAAAAAAGCTTTCTCTGTCTTCATCACTATTTCCATTTTACTGCTAGCCAATGTTGCTAACCATCCCATGGTTTGCGGCGAAATATCGCACATCACATTAGCATCTAGGGAAAATTTACCCCAGGGGGTATAGGAATTACTGTTAACTATCTTTATTTCACTACCATTCCCCAAAAGAGAAAATAGTAGCTCCACAAAAATACTACCGGGAGATAAGGCAATGGCACTTGAAAATAATGATTTTTGTATGTCACCTAAAAGCTTTTTATTTAAATTTGTCACTTCAAAATTTAAATTATTAGTTCCATAAACCATATTATTAATAGCCAACTCATCGAGGGTGGCTGCCAGGGCAAAATTTACGACATTTTTGCCCGCTGCGGCAATGCTATTGCTGAGAAAAAAATTTTTAAAGGTAATGCCGTGGCCATTAGCATTCTTGGATTTACCAGATTTCAATCTCAGTATTCTCTCTCCAATCCATAAACCATTGGCCTCTTTTTCACCGCGATAATCACTTTTAATCTCTCCCAAGCTAAATTCATGGCCGCTAATTACCCCGGTTGCCCCCAGGAATGAAAAATTGGATACCACGGTTCCATAGTGCTTAGAAAAAACAACATCCCATTGCATTCCATCCATGGTCACCATTTGTTCATCGCTTCCATGGGTAAATTTGGGCACTGTAAAATGTAACTTAACGATGCCATTAATTTTAAATCTTATGCGTGCCGTAGCTATGGTGTAATCAGATTCCCTTTTTAGCATAAAACTTTGTTCCGGCGACAATACAAAGCGAGCCGTTGCCATGGCTTGAACAAAGTGAAAACGAGACCAGTTAATTGCAAATGGACCATGTTTTATGCGGGTATACACGACCAAACGACGAAAATCCTGGGAAATATCTAACCCATTTAGAAAAAGCTCTAGGGTAGCATGGGAAGAAAACCAACCTCTGTCATACCGAATAACTCTAGTCTCAATTAATGGAGAAAGATTAACAAGCTCCACCAATCCTCGGCACTTTTTTTTAGCAACGATGCCACATAACAAAGGCAGCATAGCCACTAGTAAAATAACTAGCAATACATAGAAAATACATTTTTTAGCCATTTTTATCTCCAAGGCTACTCTTTACCTACTCTACCGTAACTGATTTAGCTAAATTCCTTGGTTGGTCAATGTTGGTTTTTCTAAGTAAAGCGGTGTGATAAGCCAACAGCTGAAGAGGTATAGTATAAACTATGGGAGCAATTTCTGCAGCCACAGTGGGCATATGGCAAACGTGCCAATTGCCATGACTTCTATATTTCAATGCCCTATCTGCAAATATGATCAACTCACCACCTCTAAGACTAACCTCGTGTAAATTAGATAACATTTTTTTATGTAAATTATCTTGGGGCATAATGGCAACCACTTTCATACCTCGCTCAACCAAAGCCAGGGCACCATGCTTCAATTCTCCCCCGGGATAACCCTCGGCGTGAATATAGGATATCTCCTTAATTTTTAATGCCCCTTCCAAAACTATGGGATAATTAATTCCCCGTCCAATATAAAAAATACTATTACTATTTTTTAATAATTTTGCCAACTGTTGAATTTTTATATCCAGCTTTAGAACCTGTTTAACCAAAGAAGGTAATAATTTTAACTGTTTAATTAGGGCATTGGCTGCCCGCTGGGTCATTTTTTGATAGCCTCCCAGGGAAATGGTAAACATTAGCAAAGCCGTTAATTGGGAGGTAAAAGCTTTGGTTGTGGCAACCCCAACCTCGATACCCGCTTGGGTTAAAAACACCAAGACAGATCCCCTAACCAATGAGCTTTCGGGAACATTGCAGATGGTCAAATAGCTAAGAAAAGGTAATTTTTTTGCACGATGCAAAGCAGCCAAAGTATCTGCCGTTTCTCCCGATTGCGATATGGTGATAAACAAAGTACCGGGCTCCACCACTGCATTGCGATAGCAAAATTCACTGGCTACCTCAACTTGACAACCAATACCTACATGGTGCTCAATCCAATATTTACCTACCAGTGCTGCATGGTAACTGGAACCACAGGCTACTATCAGTATTTTTTTAGTTCTACCAAATATATCTCCAGCGTCATTGCCAAAAATTCTCGCGGTAACCTCCTTGGTAAGTAGAGCTTCATTCATGGTATCCTGAAGGGCTCGTGGTTGCTCATATATCTCCTTAAGCATAAAATGAGCATAGTTACCTAGCTCAATATCCGCCACGGACATCTCCGATACTTTTATCTTCCGTCTAACTGGCTTTAATTTAGCATCGTAGATTTTAAAATCATTGCGCTCAACAACGGCCATGTCTCCATTTTCCAAATAGACAAATTTCTTGGTTAGGGGCAACAGGGCCACTGCATCCGAAGTAACGTAATGCTCATTTTCACCGATACCAATAATAGCTGGACTCCCGGACTTCACCACAATCATTTTATCCGGTTCCGTGGCACAAACTATGGCCAAGGCATAGGTCCCAACCAATTCACCAATGGCCCTGTGTACTGCCTCCAGTAAAGTTCTATTCTTTCTCAAGTTACAATAAATAAGGTGGGCAATAACCTCCGTATCGGTATCACTGTGAAATTTTATACCCTTTTTTATTAACCCATGGCGTAATTTTTCATAATTTTCAATAATGCCATTGTGTACCAGGGCCACTGTATTGTGAGAAATTTGAGGATGCGCATTGCTCTTTGTAGGTATGCCATGGGTAGCCCAGCGAGTATGAGCAATTCCCACCTGCCCCCGGGGAGGGAATTTTTTTAATTCACTTAGCAGCAAATCCATCTTGCCAACTACGCGCACACATTGCAAATTATCCTGGGCACCTAGTACCGCCATGCCCGCGGAATCGTAACCTCGATACTCTAGTCTCTTGAGACAGTGGGCTATGGTAGATGTAATATTCCTATGGGATACGGCACCAACTATTCCACACATATGGTCTCCTCCATCTTTATTTAATCTAAAATCTATGACAGGCTAACTTCAGTAACTACGATTTCTTCATTGCCTTAAAAAAATCCTGGTTAGTCTTGGTAGTTTTCAAACGATCTATTAAAAACTCAGCGGCGGCAATTTCATCCATGGGATGAAGAATTTTGCGCAGAATCCACATCTTCTGTAAATCATCGGTGGGCACAGTTAGTTCCTCGCGGCGAGTCCCCGAGCGATTAATGTCAATGGACGGAAACACTCGCTTTTCCGCAATGCGTCGATCTAAATGAATTTCCATATTTCCCGTGCCCTTAAATTCTTCATAAATAACTTCATCCATTTTAGACCCTGTATCCACAAGGGCGGTTGCAATGATAGTTAAACTTCCTCCCTCTTCGATGTTACGAGCGGCACCAAAAAATCTCTTAGGGCGCTGCAGAGCATTGGCATCCACACCACCGGTCAATACCTTACCCGAAGCAGGCATGATAGTATTGTAAGCCCGGGCTAGCCGGGTTATGGAATCCAAAAGAATTACCACATCTTTTTTGTGTTCCGTTAAACGTTTGGCTTTCTCCAAAACCATCTCTGCCACTTGAATATGTCTAGTTGCTGGCTCATCGAAAGTGCTGGCAATAACCTCACCCTTGACCGATCTCGACATATCGGTCACCTCCTCGGGACGCTCATCTATGAGCAGTACTATTAAATAGCATTCCGGGTGGTTAGCCGTAATGGAATGCGCAATATTTTGCAACATAATGGTCTTTCCTGCCTTCGGCGGGGAAACAATCAATCCCCTTTGCCCCTTGCCTATTGGGGCCACCAAGTCTATGATTCTAGCGGTAATGTCATTGGAACTACCATTGCCAATTTCCATGGTGATTCTCTTATTGGCAAAGAGTGGAGTTAGATTTTCAAATAGGATTTTATGGGTAGTATTCTCCGGGGAATCAAAATTAATTTTATCCACCTGGAGAAGAGCAAAATAACGTTCTCCTTCCTTAGGTGGGCGAATTTTACCGGTGACACTGTCGCCGGTTCTTAAATTAAAGCGTCGAATTTGACTGGGAGAAACATAGATATCATCTGGGCCTGCTAAATAGGAACTATCTGCGGAACGTAAAAAACCAAAACCATCGGGAAGAATTTCAAGAACTCCATTGCCAAAAATATCCTTATTATTCTGGGCTAAAGCTTTCAAAATAGCGAAAATCATATCCTGCTTACGTAGCCTCGCAATGTTCTCTATGCCACATTGCTGTGCCAAATCCATAAGCTCATTGGGAGTTTTAGTTTTTAATTCCGTCAAATTATTAATCTTAATTTCGGGAAAAACCTTTTTCCTCCGCTCATCTAATTTCGTACGAGTACCCCGGAGACTAGCTAGGGGCGATTTGTCCATAACTTTTTCCTCGGCGGGTAATGCTTGGTGCTCTACATCCTGGGAAATGGCCACTTGTTCAATGTTATTCACATTAGCAACATCTTCAGAAAGAGGAATTTTCTCTTGCATATCTTCATCCAAAAAAATTAATATAGATTATTTTACCAAACAGAGACTGGGATTTTATTCACAGGGATCAGCGAACGAAAAATATAATCTATCTACTCAATTTGCAACTTAAAAAATACAAACGATTATTAAATTATAATAACAATTGATACATAGTCAAGTCATTTTTCCATTTGATCCTTCCAGACACTATGTTAATTAACAAAAAATAAACCTCAAATCAAGCTATGGCATAATAAATATACTTTCAATTTTTCAAAAATCATGTCATACTTATTAAAAGTTGGAGTTTAATATTTTAGGGATAAATCAATATGAGGCTATTTAGCATACCAAAGAGTGGTTTATGTTCAATAGAAATAGGGCCCCAAGGTTTAGCTGTTGCGCATTGCATAAACCCTGAGAAACATGAGTTTCGATTTTGTGAATTTCATCCCTTTCAATCTCCAAGAACGGCAAGCATCGATGGAGAACAGCTAAGAAATATCTTGGCTCAAATAATTTCCACCCATGATTTAAAACATCTTCCATGTAACTTAGTTTTGCATCCAGATCTTTACAAAATAGTAATGTTGGCCACTCCCAATGTAGCTAAAACTGAATATAAAAAAGCAATCCGTTGGCAACTTCGGGATGTCATCGACTATCCCCTGGAAGATGTAGCCATCGACATTTTTTATGCGACCGCAGGCAATGTACCACCCAAAAAAATATATGTCATTGCAGTGCAACGTAGCTGGCTAAGAGATATAGCGTTCACAATTCAAAGTTGCGAACTGCAGCTAATCGCTATTGACATTCGGCAATTCGCTTTGCGTAATTTAATTTACAGTGATTTAAATCATCAAGACAACAATAAATCCGTGGGCATCCTGGATCTAAATAACCAAAATTGTGTAATCACCATTGTAAATAATCACAAGCTCTCCCTGGTAAGAAAATTTCCCACCAATGGAACGCAGCTGCAAATTGGCAACCACGATGAACTCAGTGAAGAACTACAACGTTCATTTGATTACTGCGAAGCGGAATTGGAAATCATGGTACCGAACAAATTACTAGCCATTCCCCATAAAATCCTAAACTCCGACTTAGTAAAAAAACTTGAAAACAGTTTAAATAAAATCATTGAATTTATAAATCTCGATGATTTTTTAAAGACCTCTTTGCCCCTGAATCACGGCACAGATTATCAATACCACGGCGCCATTGGTGGAGCTCTACGCAACTTTCCGGGAGATCTAAGTGACTCAAAATATTAATCTCCTAGAAGAAATAGAACTACCTAACCTAGCTACCATAACTAGTAAATTAATATTGCAACTAGCAATTACCTTGGTACTAATTTTAACTGTCGTCTCATTGATACACGGAACAACCCTATCCCAGGATAAAAAAAAATTATCACAGATAGAAATTTCGCGCAGCAATGTTCTAAATAAAATTAAAATCATGAAACAAAAAAACACTTCCATAAGCTACGACATAGGCATGGATAGTTCGGGACACAAAATAGGTAGTAAAACTGGTTTCCATCAATATCTCCACGGCATTACCAAGCTCATTCCTAGAAATGTATGGATTACTAATATCATACTTTCAAAATCAGAAAATACCATAGTATTAAGAGGACATGCCCTCTGCGCCACCGACGTAGCCAATTTAGTATTTGCCCTGGAAAATGCTGAGAATCTACACGAAAAGACCTTTAGTATTTTGCAAATCAAAAAAAATGAAAGTACCCAGGAGATAGACTTTACCGTAGCCACGGAAACTAAAATGTCATCATTAAAAACAAATGGATCCCATGATCAATACCCTAATTAAATATAGGAAATTATTTGATACTCTGCCACTCATGGCAAGACTTTCCTGTTGCCTGGCTACGTTGCTGATTATTCTTTTATCATGGCACCGCTACCTATGGCTGCCCATGCAAAATAATCATCGGCTAGCTACGACAAAAATTAATACCACAAACTCCCAAGTAGCAGAACTTAGAAGACAACTTACAAACTTAGAAAGTGGCGCCGAAGCTAATGGCACTAATCCACTAAAGCGAGATCTAAAGGTAACGCTGCGAGAATTAATGCTAAG
The DNA here is from genome assembly GCA_031552655.1 of Gammaproteobacteria bacterium. Lineage (GTDB taxonomy): Bacteria > Pseudomonadota > Gammaproteobacteria > UBA9339 > UBA9339 > CAZTPH01. Next base: position 19,546 of record JAVBML010000052.1, on the reverse strand, counting down.
CAACCATCAACTAAAACTGCTTGAACTGCACAGTTCTTCAATGGATGAAAATGATGACACTAAAAAATTAGGCTCCCATGGCCTAAGCATTAGATTTAGAGGTGATTACTTCTCAACCCTAGCCTATCTAAAAACCGTAGAAAGATTACCCTGCGAAATATTTTGGGACAAACTAGAATATCAAGTAATTAGCCATCCCATGGCAGAAATATTGCTGCATATTCATCTTATTAATGATAGGTAAATAAATATATGGAAATAGTGCCATGGTAAAAAACATTAGCTCCTCCACGAAATTTTGCTTCCTTCTTCTGCTAGCATTATTTCCACTCCTAGAAATAACCGGTGAAACCCTAAACCCTGAATTACCTACCAGAGATCCAACGGCTCCACCCAATGTTTATAAAACATTATCGGAATTTAGCATCGAACCAAACAATCTCAACGTTAGGGCAATTTTTACGGATAGTACAAAAAGCAATTCCAAGGTAATGATTGGCAACGCCATTTTAAAAATAGGAGATAAGATTGCGGGCCTAACCATAGTAGCCACAGAGGAAGATAAGATAATTTTGCAGAATGAACAAGGCAGGGAAATTTTCGTTCCCATAAATGGAAATCAAATCAAATATCAAACGGAATCAACGGGAGAGAAATGAGTATGAAAATCAATCCAATCAAATACCTCATCCATTCCACAGTGCTAGCTGCCATGATAAATTGTGGCTGCAGCATCAGTGGTCCCCATGGCGCAAATGGCAAAGATTTCATTGACGGTGCGCTGCGGGAGAGCATTGCCGCCAATGCCAAACACAGTTCCCCTAGCTCCAGCAATGGCACCATCCCAGACAAAATTACCCAGGCACTGATGCCAAAGTTCACCCTACCCTTGATAGAAAATAGAAAGCCAAGCATCGGTGCCAAAGAAACGGAAGCAAAATTCGATATCATAGTAAACAACGTTCCTGCGAAAGATTTTTTCCTGGGACTGGTAAAGGGAACAAAATATAACATAGCCATAGAACCTCAAATCAGTGGTAATATCTCCCTGGAACTAAGATCAGTAACCATACCCCAAGCCATGGATGCGGTGCGCGATACCTATGGCTTTGAATATGAAGTCACATCCTATGGTTATAAAATTTTTCCCCGGCGCTTAGAAACCAGAATATTTCATGTTAACTACATAGACCTCGATCGCAGTGGTCATTCCCAAACCTCCGTGGGTTCTGGACAAATCACCAATACCATCCAGAATACTCTCACTGCCACTGGAGTAAGTAGCTCTAGTCAGCCCAGCTCCATACCCAGCGGCATTATAAATACCACCAGCAATTCCAAATTCTGGGATTTACTGCAGCAAAATCTTGAAACCTTGGTGGGCACCCAGGAGGGTCGTTCCATCGTCGTCAATGCTAGATCCGGCGTGGTTATTGCAAAGGCCTATCCCCATGAATTAAGAACCATCAGCCAATACCTAGATGGCATTCAAAACATTGTCAATCGCCAGGTAATCATCGAAGCCAAAGTATTGGAAGTTACTCTAAATGCTAAATTTCAAAGTGGTATCAATTGGAAAGTGCTGGGCCTAACCCAGGGCTACGCCAATAGAACCGGCCTAGAGAATGAAATTTCCAATTCCGAACTTCTGGGTGGCTTTAATGGACTATTGCATGTAACGGCAACGGATCGAGGGGCCTTTAGTTCCGTCATTGACCTGCTAAATACCCAGGGGGATGTTAATGTACTTTCGAGCCCCAGAATTGCCACCATAAATAATCAAAAGGCAGTGATCAAGGTTGGCACCGACAGATTTTTTGTCACAAACATTACTAGTAACACTAATTTATCTAATAGCTACAGCGATACCAATTCAACTTCAACGGTAACCTTAACTCCATTCTTTTCGGGAATTTCCCTGGATGTCACGCCACAGATAGATGAAAATGGCTACGTAACCATACACATTCACCCCATAGTTAGCCAGGTGGAAGAGGATAAGAGAATTTTTCAAGTGGATAATAAAAAACAAGATCTACCCTTGGCTCGCAGCACCGTAAAGGAATCCGATAGCATTGTGAGAGCCAAGAGCGGCCAAGTCATAGTACTAGGTGGCCTCATGGAAAGTTCCGGTGCCAGCATACAAAATTCCACTCCCGGAACAGAAAAAATACCTCTAGTTAATGGTCTATTTAAAAATAATAACCTAGCTTCTAAAAAATATGAACTCGTAATTCTTCTTAGACCAATCATTGCGGAGGATACTGATTCCTGGCAAACGCAACTGCGAGAAGTAGCTGATAATATCAAAAAAAATCGCGGTAACTTCGCCTATGATATAAAAATGAAATAGGAAGATATTTAACCTCGATCATGGCTGACAATATTTATAACTGATGGAAAAATTACTATGTACCTAAAACATTTTGGATGCAATGAATTACCATTTACCCTCACTTCTGATCTGAAATTTTTCTGCGCCCTGGCAAGCTATAAGGACATAATAAATATGCTCACGATCAATTTCGAACACAGCGAAGGAATCATAAAAATCATCGGTGAAGTTGGCGTAGGTAAAACGATGCTATGTTACAAATTACTAGATACCTTGGGAGATGACTACGTGGTAGTTTACCTAACCCATGGGCCAAGGGAAAGCTCTACGGTCCATGGAATCATTGCGCGTAAACTTAAAATATACCTTCCCCGCAGTCGCGATGGCGATGAACTTATTACCGCCATTGACAACCGTCTCCGAGATCTAGCTACCCTTGGAAAAAAAGTCGTAATCGTGGTGGACGAAGCTCATATGTTATCCAACCAGACACTGGAAGATTTAAGATTGCTAAGCAACTTGGAACGGGAGGGAAAAAAATTGCTATCCCTAGTGCTCGTTGGGCAACCGGAGCTGGATGAAAAACTGCGAACTCCGAAACTTAGACAACTAACCCAAAAAATTACATTTGCCTACAACCTACCAGCATTATCTCAAAAAGATACCCTATCATATTTAGGTTTTCGACTATCTACTGCGGGATGCAGCGATGGCTATGAAACTCTTTTTTCACCTCGGGCAATCAAATTACTAACCAAAGCTGGTCAAGGTATACCACGCCTAATCAATGTCCTTTGTCATAGAGCCATGATAATTGCCTATGGCCATGGCAACCCCAGGATTACTACCAAATATCTAAAAATGGCTCTGGCTGACACAGTGACGGTGAGAAAAAAATTTAACCTTGGTTATATAATTAAAATTGCCTTTGCGGCAACGGCATTGGCCACGTTACTAACCATTGGTAGTCATATGATTGCAACTTAGTTTGAAAACCACTATGAACAAGATATTAAATAAATTGGTAAACAGAGATATGGAAAATCCCACTAAAACTGCTGTGCGTAAAATTATTCAAACAAAATACCGTAGCCAAAGTTTTAGCGTTACAAAATACTTAGTTTATTCTACTCTCGTACTAGGCAGTATATTAGGGCCCATGGCATTGTATAGATTCCTACCCATAGCCAACAATGCTCACATGGCTAACCCCGAAATAGTAGAAACCATTGCTCTGTCTAATTTACCTAGTCATACAGTACCCCCACTGGAAACCATAGCATTGCAAAATATAACCCTGCAACAAATAAATAATCACAGCATTCTCAACCTAGTGCTGAATTCCACCACTTCCTACTACAGCGAATTTATATCGGAGCAACAGCTAACGATAACCTTGGAAAATGCTACCATGCCAGGAAATTTCCCCGTGGCCCTAGATAGGACTTTTATAGCATCTCTGGATACCAAGCAACGGGAAAACCAAATCCAAGTAACCCTATTGCTGCTACCCGGCACCACCGTTGAAAAATTAGAACTAATCGAAGAAAAACCATTATCTCCCACAGTGAGACTCATATTAGCCAATGAACAATTAAGCAATGTCACCATGGCACGCAGAAGCATACCAAAAAGCCGCGAAGAAATGCAAAACGAGCAATACCAAGAAATCGAAAATCTAGTAGCCAAGGGTAAAAAACGTGAGGCCATTTACAACCTCTATCGTTTCATTGGTGACTATCCCGAGCACGGCGATGCCCATGCTGTCCTAGCACTTTTACTTATGGATACAGAATCTTGGCAAAAGGCTTCGGATATTATAGCTCTGGGGTTAAAAAAACACCCCCACCATTTACCGTTAGTCAAATTACAGGCAAAAATTCTGATTAAAAATAAAACTTTTAGCGAAGTAGAGAAACTACTGCTACGCCACCTAGATCATGCTACCTTCGATGTGGAATATCTATCCCTCCTTGCTTTTAGCTACCAACAAACTAACAATTTTGCTGCCGCCGTAGAACTGTACAAACAATTAACCAAGCTAGAGCCTCAGCAAACCATATGGTGGCTTGGCCTAGGTACTGCTCTAGAAAAACAAGGCAGTATTCATGGTGCAAGGGAAGCTTACCTCCAGGGATACCAAGGAACCATTGCGGATTCAGAACTTAAACAAATTCTACGGGATAAAATTAATTCTGCGAATGGGCGCCAGGTACCATGAAAAAAAATCTCGTCAATTCCCCAGAGTCCATTAATCTAAAGCAATATGTTCTAGATGAAGATTTTTCCAGAAAACTACCGGAAAGCTTTGCTCGATGCTACCAAGCAATTCTTCTCAAGGAAGAAAATAAGCACTACCTAATAGGCATGGCTAATCCCCTGGATATTTTTGCCACCGATGCTCTCTATGATTTACTCAAAAAACCTCTAAGGCCCGTGGCAGTGGATTTCGGCGATCTTGAACATAAACTAAATCAGCTTTATCGACGCACTAGCGAAATAACGGATTTTGCTAACAAACTGGCCTCGGAATTAACCCAGGAATCGAAAAAATTCTCGGGAGAACAGAGCTCCCAAAAGGACGATCCCGCCGTAACTAAACTACTAAATTCCCTCCTCGAAGATGCCGTACAGATAGGAGCATCTGATATTCACATTGAGCCAACGGAAACCATACTACGTATTCGCCTACGCGTGGATGGCTGGCTCCAGGAGCAGACCATTTCCACCGTGGGCAGAGAACATATTTCCTCTGCTCTCGGACAACGTTTAAAATTAATAGCCGGATTGGACATTGCGGAAAAACGTCTACCCCAGGATGGCAGATTTGCAATGGTAATCTATGGGAAACGCATAGAAATTCGCATCTCCACCATGCCCATTCAATATGGGGAATCCATAGTGCTACGACTGCTAAATAAATCCAATAAAATCCTAAATCTCGAAGGCTCCGGCATGCCCTCCAAGATGTTGGCCAAACTTAGAAAATTTATGAAATTACCCAGCGGCATAATTCTCGTCACGGGACCTACGGGAAGCGGCAAAACCACCACACTCTATGGTATGCTTGCGGAAATCAACGACGTAGCAAAAAATATCATTACCATAGAAGACCCCATAGAATACACCCTGGAGAGACTTAATCAGGTGCAAATAAATAGTAAAATTAATCTCACCTTTGCCCGGGTACTGCGTTCCGCACTGCGCCAAGATCCCAATGTCATTCTTATTGGTGAAATCCGCGATCAAGAAACAGCATCCATAGCGCTCAGGGCAGCACTCACGGGACATTTAGTATTTGCCACTCTGCATACCAATGATGCCGCCAGCACCGCCATAAGATTACTGGACATGGGCGTAGAAAGTTACCTCGTAGCTACAACGGTGCGCACAATTATTGCCCAGAGATTGGTGCGAAAAATTTGCACCAGCTGCATCACTTCCTACCTACCCAGTGAAGAAGAAGTGGTATTTTTTACCAATTTTTTTGGTGACCTATTTAGGACCAGCACCTTCAGCCATGGTACTGGCTGTGCCTATTGTAATTTCACCGGCTACAGAGGCATGATTGGAGTTTTTGAAATGTTAGAAATGAGCGCTCCCATGAGGGAATATTTACGCTCCAGAGAAACCAATAATTTTATGCGTCTTGCCACAGTGAATCATAGTTTCAATGCCCTTCTTACCCACGCCTTTAAAATGGCAGCAAATAAAATTACCACCCTGAGCGAAGCTATGCGCGTAGCAGGAGAATACTAGCATGGCCAAAATATTTCACTATCGGGGACGAACCAATGACGGAAACTATACCACGGGACAATTGGAATCAGAAAAAATAGAGGACGTAATTACCTATTTGATCAACAGAAACATCACCCCCATAACCATTGAAAAATCCCACGATAAAATTCCACGTCATAAAAAACTCTTTGCCACGGCATTGAGCTTTTCTAAAATCAAACCCTTTCACATCATGAATCTATGTCGCCAGCTAGCTACGCTGCACAACATTGGCTTACCCATCACCAAGGCCCTGGATCGATTGGCAAAGTCCACGGATATCCACGAGCTAAAAATAGCCCTGGAAAATATAGCAAACGATGTGGCGGCGGGTATGACCTTTTCCGATGCCCTTGGCAAACATCCCAGAATATTTTCGGAAATAGTGATTAACATGGTAAAGATAGGAGAAAACACAGGGAATCTAAGTGAAACTTTGATATACCTAGGTAAACACATTGAATCTTCCATGGATAATCGCCGACGTTTCATGGGTGCCATCCGCTATCCCATGTTCGTAATTATAGCCGCCCTAGTCGCCATGGTTACCATGAACTTTCTAGTTATTCCGAAATTTGCTGACATGTTTAGTAAATTCAACATTGCACTACCCCTAGCAACTAGATTCATCATAGAATCTTCCAATTTTCTCATCCGCAATCAAAACATACTTATTCTCCTATTTATTGGTGGATTTATTATAATCAAATGGGCACTAACGGTACCTAAAATTAAAAATCACTGGGATAAACATAAATTGCGACTGCCCATATTTGGTAATCTCCAAAGGCGCATTCTTGTTTCACAATTTGCCTGGTCATTCAGTCTAATTCTAAAAGCTGGTATTCCCATAGTAAAAGCCGTTGGCCTAAGTAGCGGTGCCATAAATAATCATCATTTTAGTTCCCAATTGCTAAAGATAAAAACGAGCATAGAACATGGTGAAAGTTTTTCCACGGCAGCAACCAACAGCAATCTATTTGCTCCCATAGTGCTGCAAATGATAGAGGTGGGTGAAGAGGGACAAAGTCTGGATAATACCCTAACTGAAATTGCACGCCACTATGATGCAGAGGTTGACTATGAACTTAATCGCATAAATAAATCACTCGAACCCATGCTGCTTATCATCCTAGGTGGCGTAGTATTAATTCTAGCTCTGGGCATATATTTCCCCATGTGGGACTTAATTAAAATGGCACAATTTTAAAGGGTTCCCTTGATAAATAATAAATTGCCTCCATGTAGTTTTGTATGCTACTCAGTGGGGAGTAACTATCTAAAGATCCCAGGAGAATAAATCTATGCGCATAGAAAGATTCACCGATAGCTTTAAAGCAGCCCTAGCCGATGCTCAAACAAAAGCCATAGCTCAAGATAACCAATTCATTGAACCTGTGCACATTATGGCTGCCATGCTAGAGCAGCGTGGTACGGTATTTAGTATTCTAAAAAAAAGTGGCGTAGATACATTAAAATTGCGACAAAAACTGGAACAAGCTATGAATACATTGCCCCAAGTTTCAGGAGTTGCCGGCGAAATTCATCTATCGGGAACCACCATAAAACTCATTAACATTAGCGAAAAATTAGCCCAAACCAGAAAAGACCAGTTCATTGCCAGCGAATTATTTCTGCTTGCCGCCCTGGAAGACCAAGGAAATCTGGGACAAATTTTGAGAGACCTAGGCGCTGTTAAATCCATTTTAGAACAGCACATTAGTGAAATACGGGGTAACGAAAAAGTGGATGATGCTGGCACCGAGGAAAAAAGACAGGCTTTAGAAAAATATACCCAGGATATCACCAAGCGCGCAGCCCAAGGAAAAATTGATCCCGTCATTGGCCGCGACGATGAAATTAGGAGAACAATTCAGGTGCTACAGAGGCGTACTAAAAATAACCCTGTACTAATAGGCGAACCCGGCGTAGGAAAAACGGCCATCGTGGAGGGACTAGCGCAGCGCATTGTTAATGGCGAAGTTCCCGAAAGTCTAAAAAATAAACAGTTGCTAGCTTTGGACATGGGTATGCTGATCGCCGGAACAAAGTTTCGAGGAGAATTCGAAGAACGACTTAAGGGGGTAATTAATGAAATTACCAAATCCGACGGGCACATTATTTTATTCATAGATGAGCTACATACCATTGTTGGTGCCGGCAAAACTGAAGGTTCCATGGATGCAGGCAATATGCTCAAACCGGCCCTGGCCCGGGGAGAGCTGCGATGCATCGGCGCAACCACTTTGGATGAATATGGAAAATACATTGAAAAGGACACAGCTCTAGAACGCAGATTTCAAAAGGTACTCATTGAAGAGCCTTCGGTGACGGATACCATCGCTATCCTACGAGGACTAAAGGAAAAATATGAATTACACCATGGGGTAGATATTACCGACTCCGCCATCGTAGCCGCAGCCACTATGTCCCAGCGCTACATTACGGATCGCAATTTACCCGATAAAGCCATTGATCTAATTGATGAGGCCGCTAGTCGCATTCGCATGGAAATGGATTCAAAACCCGAAGATCTCGATCGCCTACATCGTAAAATTATTCAATTAAAAATAGAACGGGAAGCCCTAAAGAAAGAGAGCGATGAATCCTCAAAGGAACGCCTGAGTATTCTAGAAGATAACCTTAGTACCTTGGAAATGGAATATAACGAGCTCAATGTGATATGGGAAAAGGAAAAAAATAGTCTCCAAAAAGCACAAAAAATAAAGGAAGAATTGGATCAAGCAAAATTAGAAATGGAATATGCCCAGCGCAAAGTAGATCTCGCGAAGATGTCCGAATTACAATATGGTAAGATTCCTTCCTTAGAAAAACAATTACAAACCGCCCTAAAAGCTGAGAAACAGGAACGACATTTGGTACGCAACAAAGTTAGTGAAGAGGAAGTGGCCGAAGTCATAGCCAAATGGACCCACATTCCCGTGAGCAAAATGCTCGAAGGAGAAAAGGAAAAACTGATGCACATGGAGTCACTCTTACACCGTAGAGTAATTGGTCAAGATGAAGCAATCGCGGTAATTACCAATGCCATTCGCCGTTCCCGAGCTGGCCTTGCCGACACCCAAAAACCCATCGGGTCCTTTCTTTTTTTAGGCCCCACGGGGGTAGGTAAAACTGAGCTATGCAAATCACTGGCGGAATTCCTATTCGACACCGAGGAAGCCCTAACCAGAGTGGATATGTCCGAATTTATGGAAAAACATTCCGTGGCAAGATTAATTGGTGCTCCTCCGGGATACGTGGGCTATGAAGAGGGAGGTTATTTAACAGAGGCTGTGCGTAGAAAACCATACTCAGTAATCCTATTGGATGAGATAGAAAAAGCCCATGGCGATGTGTTTAATATATTATTACAGGTTCTAGATGACGGTCGCCTAACCGATGGTCAAGGTAGAACCGTGAATTTCAGAAACTGTGTCATAGTCATGACTTCCAACCTTGGGTCCCAGCAAATTCAGGAACATAGTGAACGCGGCTACGAAGATATAAAAAACATGGTAATGGCGATTGTAACCAAAAACTTTCGCCCCGAATTTATTAATCGCATAGATGAAATTGTGGTTTTTCATAGCCTAGCAAGCAGCGAAATTCGCAAAATTGCTGATATTCAAATCGAACGATTACGTAGGCGCCTGGGAGACCAAAATCTACAATTGGAAATTACCCCTGCGGCCATTGATTATCTTGCTGACCTGGGCTACGACCCTAGCTACGGAGCTCGCCCTCTGAAGCGAGCAATGCAGCAATACCTTGAAAACCCTCTTGCCCAGGCCATTTTAGCTGGCAATTTTACTCCTAGCTACAAAATTTTAATTGATAAAAATGCCGCTGGTTTAGTTTTCAAATAGAATTCTACGCTAGAAAATCATAATGGTTAGCGCACTAATTAAAATAATGCTAGCATTGGATAATTTTGCAACATTTAGTGCTAATTTATGAAAAATTTTCTAATTATCTGCCTCCTTTTCTTTACCCTGGCGAACGCAGTAGAAGCTAAATGGGCAACCATAGATAACGCCCCCATCAAAGCATCATATGCCAAAAAAATAGCCATTAAAAATGACGGTAGCTATGAAATTCTCACCCATGCCTCCTACCTCATTCTCAACGAAGTTGGACGCCAGCGCTTTGCCAGCATGGCCCTAATCTACAACGGTAGCAATGAAAAACTGGAGATACTGGAAGCTAGCACTGTCTACAAAGGAAAAAAATATCCCCTTGCTAGGGAACAACTAGAGGATAAACCATTGGCCAGTGATCCCAGTGGCTTTGACCAAAAGAGACAAATGCTATTGGCTTTCCCTAAAACCGAAATAGGAGCAACCATTTGTATCAAACATCGACTTACGATAAAAAAGCCTATCCTGGATAGATTTTTTGGAGAAATACTCTACTTTGGCTATGAAGAATACGTTGCTAGAGCTCAAATAATCATTAAATCTCATCTACCACTGAATATACAAATCAATGATCCTCAAAATTACTTAGCCACGAAAAAAACAAAGAGCGGGCAACGCCATCTCATTGAGATAAAACTAAAAAAACCTATTTATAAAATGATTATCAGTGAAAAACAAGCCATCGCAAATCCAGAAGATTTTACCTGGATAGCCCTATCCAGTTTAAAAAACTGGTCGGAACTTGCTACCAAATATGAACCCCACCTAGCCAGCAACTTTTCCCAAAAACTGCCCCGAGATTTTAAAGATATTCTTCGTCAAGCCCTCCAGAAAAAAAGCGAACTGGATCAAATCAATATTGTCACTACCTTACTTGCCACAAAAATTAGATACATGGGAGATTGGCGCACCATTGAGGGAGGATACATTCCCCGCAAATTAAATGAAATTAGTAGAACTCAAATGGGAGATTGCAAAGACTTCTCTGCGGCCACCGCCGCTATCCTAGCAAAACTAGGTTTTAAGGCAGAGCTTGCCATAGTTATGCGAGGCATTGGCATCGTACAAAATCAAACGCTGCCTAGCTTCAACAATTTCAATCACATGATTACAAAAATTACCGGCAAAAGCGGCACTATCTATTGGATAGATCCAACAAATTTTGTTAGCATGGCGGGAGGAATTTTCCCTGATATTGCGGATAAATATGCCCTAGTTATAAGTAAAGCTAACCCTAGCTACGAAAAAATTCCGCCGGTCGATAGCAAAAGAGCCCTAGCGCATATAAAAAAAGAACTGACCATATGGGCGCATAATAAAATTAGTGAACGGGGAACCATACTGTTCAAAAATGAAGCGGCCCTTGGTCTAACTGGAGCTAAGCTAATTACCTCCGAAGAAAACATTCGCGACGTTATTTTTTATATGCTGGCCGATGGTAGTCATTTGGATGAAAAAAATAAAATCTCCATGCAATTACCAAAACTAGATTCACGGCTCGTAGAGGATCTATCCATAGATTACAACCTAACCAGAGAAAATGAGCTCATTTCAACCAATGTAGGCATAGCTCTAAAGTTAGCATCGAGTGAGACCCTGGCAAACTTATACAATATATCCCAAGACTATGTTTCAAAAATAATTGTAGATCAATTTCCCCGTACTCTCAAACGTACCACCATAGTTAAAAATGTCGGAGCAAAAAATCTAGAGTTTCTAAACAAAAGTATTCACACACCTTGGATAGATGTGGAACGTAAATGTTCCACAAAAACCAATGATCTCTACATCTGCGATACCTATGTTCTACATAGAAACATCATCCCTCGCGGAGAATTTATTACTCCGGAATTCGTGGCACTTAAAAATTGGCTAAAGGATCATTTCAAAGATATCATCATAGTATTTGAACAAATCCATAGAGAAGCAAAGCCACAATCAATGACACCATCAAATTTATAGATATATAGATAATAGAGTAAATCTTTATTAACTGAGCAAGGGGTTACCGGTGAAAAAACGAACAAACAACTACGCCACCTTAGATGGCAATGAAGCGGCAGCATATGTAGCCTATCGTACCAATGAAATATGCATCATTTATCCCATCACCCCCGCTTCCTCCATGGGAGAATTAGCTGATCAATGGTCAGCGCAACGTAAGCAAAACATCTGGCACACGGTTCCCCAGGTTATAACCATGCAAAGTGAAGGAGGAGCTGCGGGAGCGATGCACGGCGCTTTGCAAACTGGTGCCCTGGTTACAACTTTTACTTCCTCCCAGGGCTTGCTACTTATGATGCCCAATATGTTTCGCATTGCCGGAGAATTACTACCCACGGTATTCCACGTGGCAACGAGAACTCTAGCTTTTCAAGGAATGTCCATCTACGGCGACCATTCCGATGTTTATGCCACGCGATCCACAGGCTTTGCCATGCTCTCCTCGGCAAATGTACAGGAAACTCACGACATGGCTTTGGTTGCCCAGGTAGCATCGCTAAAAAGTCGCGTCCCATTCCTACATTTTTTTGATGGTTTTCGCACAAGTCACGAAGTGGCAAAGATTGAATTGCTGACGGATGAACACATTAGATCCATGGTAGACGATAATCTTCTTTTGGCACTGCGTTCCCGTAGACTATCTCCCAATAATCCCACGGCCCGAGGAGTAGTTGCGGACAGTGACATCTACTTCCAAGGAAGAGAAGCCATTAATGGCTACTATGATAGACTGCCTAAAATATTAGAAGAATCATTAAGGGAATTTTATGAGCTAACGGGAAGAGAGTACAGCTTGATCGAATACCATGGCGATCCTCATGCCGAAAGGATAATCGTTGCCATGGGTTCCGCTACCGATACCATCGAAGAATGCATAGATTATCTGGTTACAAAAAATGAAAAGATTGGTCTAGTTAAAATTAGATTATTTAGGCCGTTTCCCAAGCAACACTTTTTGGCAGCATTGCCCCATAGCTGCCGCAGTATTGCTGTATTGGATCGCGCTAAGGAGATAGGCGCGGCGGGAGAGCCGCTGTACACCGAAGTTGCCACCACAATATTAGAAAACCAAGGAAATATAAATAACATAAAACTCATTGGTGGCCGCTTTGGCATAGCTTCCAAAGAATTTACCCCTGCCATGGTAATGGGAATATTCAATGAATTGAAAAATACCTCACCAAAAAACCACTTTACCATAGGTATCAATGATGATGTAACCCACAGTAGCTTACCCTACGATGCTAATCTTACCCTCATAAATAATGAGGCATATGAGGCCATTTTCTACGGTCTGGGTTCCGATGGCACCGTTAGTGCCAATAAAAATTCCATCAAAATCATTGGCGAAGAAACCAATCTCTATGCCCAGGGATATTTTATCTACGACGCAAAAAAAACCGGCTCCAAAACTATTTCCCACCTAAGATTCAGCAAAAATAAAATTAGAGCTCCCTATCTCATTAGGAAAGCAAATTTTATTGGAATTCATCAATTTAATTTTATTGAAAAAATTCCCCTGGAAGAGAATGCCGCTTGCGAAGCAACTATGCTACTAAATAGCTCTCTGGAAGCTGACAAAATATGGGATAGATTGCCCAGACCATTGCAGGAAACCATCATCGCTAAAAAAATAAAGCTGTACGCCATAGATGCCTATGAAATAGCCCACAGCGCGGGTATGAAAAATCACATTAATACCATAATGCAAACATGCTTCTTTGCTCTAAGTAAGCTAATGGCCTCGAATCAAGCCATTACAAAAATCAAGGAATTCATCAAAAAAAGCTACGGCTCCAAGGGGGAAGTGGTGGTGCAAAAAAACTACCTCGCCGTGGACAACGCCCTTGCCAATCTACACAAAATTTCAATCCCCGCCAAAGCCACCGGCACTCTTAATTTGACACCGGCAGTTACTAGCGAAGCCCCGGACTTTGTTAAAAATATTCTAGGAAAAATGCTCGCCGGCAAAGGTAACGAACTACCCGTTAGTGCCCTTCCTTCAGATGGTACCTATCTCACCAATACCACTCGTTGGGAAAAACGTGGCATCGCCCTGGAAACTCCCCGGTGGATAGCGGAAAATTGTCTCCAATGTGGTCTCTGCTCCCTGGCCTGTCCCCACAGTGCCATTCGTGCTAAATCCTATGCCAAGAACCATCTAAAACATGCCCCGCAAAATTTTCCCCATGCCTCCCTCGAAACTTCCAATCATAAAAAAGACCAAGCCTGTTACACGCTGCAAATCTATGGCGAAGACTGCACCGGCTGTGGTGCCTGCATTGATATATGCCCTTGCAGTAAAACTCCCAAGGTTGCACTGGCAATGCACCCCAAAGCGGAAAACCCTGCGGAATCCCTGGCATTTTTTAATGACTTGCCTCAATTACCCCGAGAAGAAGAAAAACTTAGCCCTAGGAGTATGCAACACCGGCCCCCCATGTTTGAATTTTGTGGAGCCTGCAGTGGTTGCGGTGAAACACCCTATATCAAACTACTAACTCAACTAATAGGTGATCGATTAATCATCGCCGATGCCTGCGGTTGCACCCTAGCCTACGGTGGTAATCTACCAACCATTCCCTGGACTACCAATGGAGAAGGACGAGGCCCAGCATTTGGAGCCTCTCTCTTTGAAGACAACGCTGAATTCGGCTATGGTTTTCTCCTCACTGTAGAAAAACATCGGGAACAAGCTAGGGAATTATTAAAAAAACTAGCAAAAAAAATTGCCCGCAAAGAGTTAGTTAATAAAATTCTACGCAATGAGCAAAAAACTGCTTTGGAAATTGCAAGCCAACGTGAAGATATTCACCAACTTAAAAAATGTTTACATAAAATAAATGCTCGAGAGAGTAAATTGTTACTATCTCTCATTGATCACCTAGCAAGACAAAGCATTTGGATTCTAGGTGGTGACGGCTGGGCCTATGATATCGGCTACGGGGGGTTGGACCACGTATTAGCCAGTGGCAAAAATGTCAAAGTGTTGGTGCTAGACACAGAAGTATATTCTAATACCGGGGGTCAAGCTTCCAAAGCTACACCGCGGGGAGCCGTTGTTAAATTTGCTGCCGGAGGTAAGAGTAGCGCTAAGAAAGATCTAGGATTAATGTTCATGTCCTATGGCAATGTATATATTGCTTCCATTGCTCTGGGAGCAAATCCCAGTCAAGCCATTAAATCATTTCATGAAGCAGAAAACTATGATGGTCCAGCTATCATCATTGCCTATAGCCACTGCATAACCCATGGCATTGAGATGCACCGTGGCATGCAGCAGCAAAAATTAGCGGTAAACTGTGGCTACTGGCCCCTCTATCGTTTTAATCCCGAAAGAACCAAAATGGGTTTAAATCCATTGCAGTTGGACTATGAAAATCCCAGCATTCCATTCAATGAATATATCAAAAACGAAAATCGCTATCGCATTCTCATGCGTGACAACCCAACAATGGCAGAGCAATTAATCAATGCTGCCCAGGAAGACATAGCAAGGCGTCTAAGAATATATAAAACCCTGGCGACCATGCAAATTATAGATTCATGAGCTAGATTTTACTTTCCTAGTTTATAGGATTTTGTTCCAACCATCGAGCTATGCAGACAAATTGGTCAACCGTAAGAATTTCAGGACGAGCACAGGGATCAATATTAAGCGCCGTCAGTTGCTTCGCCGTAATATATTTTTTTAATCCATTGGCCAAAGTTTTACGACGTTGACTAAAAGCGTCGCGCACAATGTTACCTAGCAACGCACCATTAAAAAATGTCCTGGATCTGGGAATGAACCTAACCAAGGAAGAGATTACTTTAGGTTCAGGAGTAAAAGCGGTGGCTGGTATTTGCATTCCCAAGTTCACCTCGAAATAATATTGCATCATGACACTTAGCCGACCGTAAACCTTAGATCCCGCAGTGGCCGTAATTCTTTCGGCCACTTCCCTCTGGAGCATAAAGTTCATATCCCTGATAAATGCCACATTTTTCACCAAGTGAAAAAGAATGGGAGTAGAAATATTATAGGGTAAATTGCCAACCAACCTAATGTCATTGAACTGTCGAAAATCGAATTTCAACACATCCGCATGGTGAATACGCAAATTGTCTACGTGGTGACAATTATTTTGCAAAAATGGAATTATCTCTTGGTCAATTTCTATGGCATCTAAAAATTTTAAACGTTGCAATAGCACGGTGGTCAATGCTCCAGCTCCAGGACCGATTTCCACAACTCTATCATCAAATTTCAAGGCAAAGCTATCAACTATGTCATGAATAATTTGTTGATCGTGGAGAAAATGCTGCCCGAAAAACTTTTTTTTATGGAATGGTAATGGCATTTTATTGGGCAATAAATTTACCCAGCGCGGCACCCATTTTTACCCTGCTGCGAGGATTTAAATGATCACTAAATCGCACCATATCCCGGGGAAAAAGTAGAATCACCGTGGAGCCTAAATTAAATCTCCCAATTTCCTCTCCGGGCCTAAATTTCATATTTTTATCTTGGTAATTCCAATCCGTTATTTTTCTAACTCCATGATTGACCACTGCATCTGACCAAACGGTTTCAATGCTACCTACAATCATGGCACCGACAAAAACCAAAGCCATGGCTCCCAGAGCACAGGAAAAATTAGTAACAACTCGCTCGTTCCTAGCAAAAACTTGGGGGATACCATCAATCACAGAAGGATTAACGGAGAATAACTCACCGGGAATGTAACGCATATTGCGAAGTTCTCCCTCCAGGGGCATGTGAATGCGGTGGTAATCTGCCGGTGATAGATAGATTACCATGAAAGCTCCCCCTTCATAGTATTGAGCTTCTTCGCTATTTCCCAGGAGCTGCTGTAAAGTGAAACCCCTACCCTTAGCATAGATTATCTGCTCCCTCTGGATCCTACCCAACTGATAAATGGTACCATCTACGGGTGCAAGGAGGGTATCATCACCCGCAGCTAGGGGCCTGGCTTCAGCTTTCAATGCGCGTGTAAAAAACTCTCCAAAACTGCCATAGCTACGGTAATTAGCCTCTCGAGCTTCGGATAGATCTATTTTATAATATTTATAGTAATTTTTTATAATGAAATTTTTTATACTTGGTATACGACACCTAGCTATCTTCCCAAATATTCGTGATAGCAACCTCTGCGGCATTAAATATTGTAACATCAGTGATATTGTCATTTGCTTATCTCCCAAGGATTATTTTATACTGATATGGTATTCATTTCCATGGTAAAATCTATTCCGAGATCAGTGGTGTATAAAATTATCCAAGTACAGTAAAAGGGCGATCAAAATAATGAAAATATATCTTGTCGGAGGAGCGGTACGTGACAAACTACTAGGTCGCCCCATCAAAGAACGCGACTACGTGGTAGTTGGATCCACCGCTGAGGAAATGCTGCGCCTTGGTTTTAAAAAAGTTGGCAAGGATTTTCCCGTTTTTCTACACCCCCAAACCCATGAAGAATATGCCCTGGCAAGAACCGAAAAAAAAATCGCCCGGGGCTACTATGGTTTTACCTGTCATGCACAACCAACGGTAACCCTGGAAGAGGATCTGGAGCGCCGTGACCTTACTATTAATGCCATGGCGGAGGATGCAGCAACGGGAAGAATCATTGATCCCCACGGAGGAATGCGGGATCTTAAAAAAAAAATTCTACGCCACACCTCCCCTGCTTTCAGCGAAGATCCCGTTAGAATCCTCAGAGCAGCTAGGTTTGCCGCTCGGTTAGATAATTTCAAAATTTCCCGAAAAACCAATGAACTCATGCAATCTATGGTCGCCAACGGAGAAATTGATGCCCTGGTACCGGAAAGAGTATGGCAAGAATTAATACGAGCTCTCCGGGAGGATCATCCCGAAAAATTTTTCATGGTACTCAATAATTGCGGTGCCCTGGCAAAATTATTCCCCCCTATGGTTAAACGCCTCAGAGCCATCATTGACACACTGCGTCGAGCAGTGCAATTAGAAACTAATGATATAATACGTTTTGCAAGCTTAGCAACCAATCTCCATGGTGCAGAAATCACCGCCCTATGCAACCGCTACAAAGTTCCTCGTTGCTACCGTGATCTTGCCCTGGTATCTATAAAGTTAAGAGATCGACTAAAAAAAATAATTCTCTCTCCCAAGCTAACCGTAGCTCTGTTAGAACAGATGGATGCTTACCGGCGTCCCCTTAGATTTCAACAAATACTTTTAGTATATTCCATTTGCACCGCGGAAAAAAAACCAAGGAACAAATTCCAAAATATTCTACAACAATCCTATGAAACCACTAAAGACATTCGCCTAGATACTGGGAATAAAACCACGGCTCAAAACTATGAAAAAAAACTATCTCAAATTTTACATGACCTAAGAGTTAAAGCTTTGGAACAAAAATAGGAATAAAATTGGTTAATTTTTGATTTTTGCCCAGTAAGTTATTTAATACACTTACAAATCATTATCACAATGAACTTCAGGACTACCACGGGGAGTTGTTATCGTATCTTCTTTATTTTCTACAAAATCTAATTTTTTCTGGTCATGCTCGAGGGATAAAAGAACATTTGGTATTTTTGCCTTGGGGGTTGTGGCCTTAGGTATTGTCAAAACGGAATTAGATTCAAAAGATAAATCTCTCGTAGCATCTGTCGTCTCAGGCCACAGCAATTCCATAGCCCACTCTAAACTGTGTTGCACTAGCTTGCTGCCATGCCAAACCATACTAATCCCTCCCACGATATAGTTAAACCTCTGTGCGATATAATCCAATTGCTCCGGTACCTTAATTTTTCCTTCCGAGTCACAGTAATCACCACAAACAGTGCTAGCAAATTTAGTATTAATTCTATCGAGAACCCATGGAACTGCAAACTTCCCAGCCAAATGAACAATTAACCCTGCCCAAGGATTAGCAATACCTAAAATTGGCAAAAACGAAGTCAACATCGTCGTAGTAAAATAATATTCAAAGGTCCCGAGCACGCTAATCAAATTAAAATTACCCGTAACAACCTTAGCCAACGTTGGTACTAATACTTTCATAGCACTGGGTACATCATCTTTCATCTTCCAATCTAACATTTTTTCAAGAAGAGCTTTGTATAGCTTAGAATCACTCAATGTGGCGCTACCAAACTCATCAATAACTTTATCTAAGATATCGTATTCGGATTTATTTTTTTCCGCCAATGCCTCAAATATGGTATCAGAATTAACCTTGCTATCTCCTTGATTACTCTTTCCTATGTTAGTGCTAGTAATAGTTTTTTCCACAACGGTAGCAGCGGTACGTGCCAAAACAGACATTTCTGCCTTCTCTACGGTATCTTTTGGTTTTAAAAATTTAGGACCGATTCAGGAGTGCCGCTAACTCGTGAAACGTTTAGGCCATCGTGACCCCTAAACGTACTCGTCTTAACGCAGCAAGTTAATTCGCCTCGGCCGTCCCGCAGCTGGAATACGCTACTATGACTTAACGCTGAGTATAGATTTTTA
>JAVBML010000022.1:0-4137 GCA_031552655.1 Gammaproteobacteria bacterium | reverse complement strand
CTCGGCCGTCCCGCAGCTGGAATACGCTACTATGACTTAACGCTTAGTATAGATTTTTAGCACTCGCTTTGCTCTACTAAAAACCCTCACCTACCTCGGACTTCTAGCCTACACTTCGTTCTCCTTGGCTAGCAGCGTTTGGTTGCCGTGGAGCAGGCAAAGAAAAATGAATTACTACACCAAAGAAAAATTCAGCGGCAACTTAAGATCAGGAAAATTCAGCGAAAAATAGCGACTTTGCGTCGGAGAAAGCTTTGGCTCCTTGGAGGTGGAATGATTGTCGCTGCTTTGGTAGTTGTCGCAGCCCTCGTGGCTCTGGGTATATTTTTTCCAGCCATTGGTGCCGTAGTAATCCCCATTGTGGCTAGTGTAGCTACGGGAATCGCTTCCTTCATCGTAGCAAAGTTTTTTAATTTTGCTGGTGGAATTTTTGGCTTGGGTTTATTGGCTACGGCAGCGATTACCTTGAAAAAAACCATTCCGGAATGGAGGGAGGAGGAAGATAGAATATTGAAAGAGGAATTAGAAAGCTGCGAAAGAGAACTGGGGGAAATAAAGAAAGATTTGGATAATCTGAAAAATCACCATGGAAGCGTTGCAAAAACCATGGATGCCATGGTTAACCATCTATGATGGTAAAGCGGAAATATTAGATCTTTCCCATGCTAAATCGAAAAATAGATCCTCGATTTTACATAGTACCCTGGGTAGACTTGGTCGTTTCTTTAGGCGCACTACGAATCAGGAGATAGATGATTTCGCCATTAATTTAATCGCCCAGGCCTATGCCAGGGATCCGTCTATTCTCACAGGTTGCACAGTTTTAAATTTAGCCAATAACTACATTACCGATGTCGGTGCCCAGATATTGGCCGATGTATTGGAGGCAAGCAAGTGTAATTTACATACTCTACATATCGATGGGAATCCCGTGGGGTTAGATGGTCTTAGGGAATTGCAGCGAGCATTGCAAAAAAATATCACGCTCTGTGAATTTAGCTACGAGGAACTAGGAGTTTTATCATCGACGGAAACCGAGGAGTTTATAAAAATTAGAGAAAATATTGCTACCCAGCTGCTAATTAATAGTAAATTACGAGGTAGAGTTTTAGATAGTCAATTGGTCGCTGTGACAAAGTTGCCAGGAGACCATGAAAGTCTCCAGAGAGAATTGGCTCAGATGGCTCAAGATAAATTGAGAAGTAACCCATTTGTGTTGTCCGGGATTTCATCCGCAATGGCAGCTGTGCCGGAGATTAAATCTTTTCTAGAGCAGAATGAAATTTTTCTGCGACTGTTTAGGTCCCCCACGGCGGGAGATTTATTACAAGCTTTTAGCAAAAACCCCCCTAGGTTTAGGGAAATTATGAGTATGCCTGGACAGCATAGCGAGAGAGTTACAAAACAATTGAGGGACATTATTACTTCCAGTAAATTAGAAATGGCGCTATTTATTTGCAAGGAAAATAGTGAGCAATTGCTGGAAATATTGGCACCCAATGGTGATGTGCAAAACATTAAATTACTTACCACTGTGGCACGTCAAATGCTATTTTCTAAGTTTGAGATAGTGTCCGATATTCCAGATTATGTGTTGAATTATCTAGATATGCTATGGGGAAAATTAGCTAATTCTCCTGGAAGATTTAGGTATCAGATGAGAAAAAATCGCAGCCAGATAGCTAAAAATGAGGCAATTTCCGAAGCATGGCGTGGGAGAATGCTTGATGCCTTTGATGGAGTCCTTAATCCGGAACTTAGCATGAACCAATTACGTATCTACCAGCTTACGGAGATGCTTGGCGAATATCCCGCTGGCAGAGAGTCGGTCGTTTTTGAAAATTTAATTAAACACTATCGAAATTTTAGCGCGGAAGAGCGGCAGGAATTTTGGAAATTGCTTTCTGCCAGGAAGATGGTGTTAGCAGCATTGTTAAAAAAAATTATTTGGCTAGATGTTAATAGTTGCGCTCAATTATTTGATTTACTACGTACCATTCCATTGGCACCGCGCCTGGAGTTTCTGGAAGCTTATTTTAGAGTTCAAGGTGATGGTGTGGTAGAGATTCGGGGAAAAGCGGCGGCTATTTCTACCATGCTCGATGGCCCCGGGGAAGTATTTGATGGCTATGGCCGTGATTACAATGGCAGTGAATTGTTCTATTGCTTTAGTGCTGGGAGAGGAGTTTTTGGCAGAGAAAGACTAGGCATGAAGGCGCTGCGACAACATTTACAGCAACGGGAATCTAATTTAGAAAGTACCAAGGAAAGTAGCGCCAAATGGGAACAGCTGAATGCCATCGCCCGGGTACTAGATCCAGCATTGCTAGATGAAAAAAAACTACATGAATATCGCTGGCATAGATTTATATCATCTTACTCTAAATCCAAGGCCACGGCGGTTTTTGATGATTTTGTTCATGCCTATAAAGATTTTAGTACTGGGGAAGAGCGACGAAGCGCTCTGGGAAAAATGCAACAAAATGATTTAATTGAATTTTTTATTGTGGATGCGCCAAATTTCACACGATGGAAACGAGCACAACTAGGGCAAGAGTCTTGGCTGGATCTATTTAATTATATCTTGGTAACTGATGAAGATCATGGAAAAGAGAAAGCTTTGCTTTTAGCAGAAATATTTAGTCATTCCGGAGAGGTAATGCAACTGTGGGATAAAAAGGCTAATTTTTTTAAGAAATATGATGCTATGAGGCAAGAGCTGCGTCGGCAAAGAATAACCACGGCTAAAAATGCCAAGGACTATGGTCAAGGGGACATGCGATTAGATAGCTACAACAGGTTACTCCACGCTGATGATGATTTAGGCCAAGCTTTGGCGCGACGAGCGCGGCAATGGCTTACGGAATATCCGAAGGATTTAACGGCGAGCCAGGTTTTCTCAAAATTTGTTGAATTCTATCGGAAGTTACCCGAGGAAAAGCTACTTTCCGTTTTTCATAAAAGCGCCGTTGATGACTCTCCAAGGGAACAAATAATAGGAGCACTCATTAAGTTGCTACAGGATGGTATAAAAACTAATTACTTAGAAATTTTAGATTCCCTTAGGAAATTACCCGAGGAATATCGTCGGATATTGTTGACCAATTGTTTTCGTAGCTATCCCCGGGAACAAAACTCCTCTAAAAAGGCACGATTGGTTTCTAGGATGGTGGATATTTCGGCGGGAATGTTTGATACCGCGGGAGCGATTTTTAGGAGAAACTATGATGGCATGGAGATTTACTATTCCCTTACGGCGTTAACCAATGATGGAATATACACTAGCGATGATCTTGTAAATGTTTTATCGAGGCGATGGGTAAATATTATTTTATCTGGAAATGGGGAAAAAATGGTGGCGGAATTGAGTGCCATTGACTGGGTATTGTATTCCGAGGATTACGAACTATCTTCCCCGGAATTTAAAGGTTATCAGTTGAGAAAGTCGCTTGAGTTAGCACCAAAGGAATTGCTAGGTCCAGGTAGTTGGCGATATTTTTGGGAGATTTTTGCTCGCGATGATTTCGGCACCAGAAAAAAAGTTTTATCGGAAGTTTTTAAGCGAGGACCAGGTGAACAATTAGTATCAGCTAATTTAAGGAGAAATTTATTTGCTCTTCTATGTAAATTCGTCATTCCCATGGCTGCGGAGGCCAAGGAAATATATGAAGAATTATTTAGAGAGGTTTTTCATGGTGAAAAGTATTCCCACGGTGTTGCTGCCATGGTTGTGAAATACCTCGATGAATTTAGCGAGGGAAAGTTGCTTTGGCAGTGGTTAGATGGTTACCGTAAAAATAACCTAAATTTTGAAGATCTTATTGTTGCCTTGAAAAAAAAACATGGTTTCGCGGCGGATCAGATTGTTCGTAGTGCTCGCCTTGCGGATCTATGGCATCGATATCCTCGAGCTAGTTATCCCTGCAGTTTAATTGAACCAAAAGATGATAATTCATTGATTGCAGAACTGCGCAATATCTATGATTTGACCGATTTTCAGGAGTGCCGCTAACTCATGAAACGTTTAGGCCATCGTGACCCCTAAACGTACTCGTCTTAACGCAGCAAGTTAATTGGCCTCGGCCGTCCCGCAGCTGGAATACGCTACTATGACTTAACGCTTAGTATAGATTTTTA
>JAVBML010000005.1:0-11078 GCA_031552655.1 Gammaproteobacteria bacterium | reverse complement strand
CTCGGCCGTCCCGCAGCTGGAATACGCTACTATGACTTAACGCTTAGTATAGATTTTTAGCACTCGCTTTGCTCTACTAAAAACCCTCACCTACCTCGGACTTCTAGCCTACACTTCGTTCTCCTTGGCTAGCAGCGGTAGAATTAATAGGTAGAAAAATGCGCTCCCAGAATAGTCACCTAATTTATTTTAGTCCCGGTGGTACCACGGAAATCATGGTTAAAACAGTGGGGAAAATTATTGCCTATAAAAACCATTACCACAATCTCCTGCGAACCCATCCTCCCAAAAATCTAATACCAAATGATGATTTGGCGATCGTAGGTATGCCTGTGTATGGAGGAAAATTACCGACCATTGCTCGCCAACGCTTAGAGCAGTTTCGGGGGGAAAATACACCGGTCATTGCCTTGGTAAGCTACGGCAATCGCGCCTATGATAATGCTCTCCTGGAAATAAAAAACATACTCACTTCCCAGGGTTTCACTGTGCTAGGTGCAGGTGCTTTCATTGCTCAACATGCTATTTTTTCCCACAGTTGCTTCGGGAAGACCTGATAAAACTGATCTAAAGCTACTCATAGATTTTACCAAACACTGTCTAGCAAAACTAACAACACCGATAACTAAAGATCTTGAATTAACAGCCAAAAGTAATGTATCTTCCAAAATTCCCAGCTTTCTTTCCCTAGTACCCACGGTTAATCAGCAGCGCTGTTCCCTGTGTGGCCTCTGCGCTAATTACTGTCCCACCAAAGCCATTTCCCATAATAATCCTTGGAAAAAAATGGACATCTATGTATCTCCTGCACTGCGTGCATCAAAATATGCCCCCGGAGAGCCCAAGCATTTCGTGGAATTCTATACAAATTAGCAACTAAAATTTTCACCGCTAAATACAGCCAGCGTCAGAAACCAGAAATCTTTCTATAAAGCAACTGGGAATTACCTAGTAAAAATTAATAACCACATATTCCGACTGAGTACCTATTCTAAATTTTCCGCCCCAAATACCTATACCAGAACTAACATAGAAATGACTATTTTTTTGGTGCACATAGCCATAGGCATGATCAAAGAGCCATTTTACCATTAACGATATGGGCCAGAATTGACCTCGATGCACATGACCAGAAAATTGAAAATTAACGCCCTGCATTACTGCATCTTGAAAATCACGAGGCTGATGATCGAGTAAAATAATTAATTTACTTTTATCTAAAGACTCTACCAATTCTCCCAGAGGTTTTCTTGGCGCCTGAGAGTACTCATCCCTACCAACTATATAAAATTGATCATTAACTAAAATACTACTATCTCTCAGAGGAATAACCTTCGATGACTTTAAAAATTCCAATGTTTGTGATAGTTCTAAGTAGTCATGGTTACCTAGAACGCAGTAAACTCCAAATTTTGCCTCAATGGCTCCCAGGATTTTGTCCATATTTTGTTCCCGAAGTGGTCGCACGTGAAAATCTACTAAATCACCGGCTATGAGCACCACATCGGGTTGCTCTCGATTAATCATAGCTATCCAGCGGCGAAGCTCCTCGGCACCAATGCCATAACCTAAATGCATATCACTAAGGGCCACTGCTCTTATGGGTTTTTCATCTCTAATTTTTCCCGCGGTATTAATATTAAGCTCCACCCTTTTTTTGTCGCTATAATTAACATAGCCACAGAGAAAAATTAAAATCATTGAACCAACTAAACTAGCTAGAGCACTGCCATTACCATGCAACATATCTCCGGGAAGAAGCTTAATAAAATTTAATCCGTCCAAAAATAAAAAAACCAAGAGGAGATAAAATAAAACAGGTAGCCACCCCGTGGCAATCCTATGAACCCAGGCAGCAATGGAACTTGGTAGTTTTCCATGAACAAAGGGATAAAGATTAAAAGCTAGAAAAATTAGCGCGGCCACGGTAATCAATAAAATTCTACCCAGAAATACCATCGGCATCATTTGCCACAATCGTAAAAATACATAGTAATTAATCAAGAGTAGAACGCCATATACTGTCACTAATAGTGTTCGCATTTTCCAACTATGATTCATACTAAATTAATCCATGGAATAAAATTCTAATTATTGCGGTAGTTTTTCAGCAATTTCACGAACAGTATCTGCCACTAAGCATCCCAGACCCTTGGCGCCATAGCTACTTGTGTCCAAGGGTCTTCCTATGTGCACCTCAACTACCTCATCCAAACTAAAATCCAAAGTCTTTGCTGGCAACACTCTATTGCTACCAATAATAGTTACGGGCACTATAATTGCCTTCACTTCTCTAGCTACTTTAAAACCACCGTTCTTAAACGGTGCCATTTTCCCCGTAGTGGATCTTGTACCCTCGGGTGCGATCCACAGTCTCATACCAGCTAACATACTATTCCTAGCAACGATCAAATCCTGAGCTGCCCGATGAGCATTTTTTCTATCCAGAGTAACACACCCTCCTAGTTTCATTCCCCACCCAAAAAAAGGGATCCGAAAAAGCTCTTTTTTTGCTATCATGGCAACCCTATCTTTGGCAAAAGCTTCATAGATCAAAGGAATATCAATGTGGCTGCAGTGATTGCTCATTATTACATAGGGACGATTATCTAAAAATTGAAATCCATGGTGATTACATATTTTATAATTCACTTTCAGAATAGCTAAAATCGTCCGGGCCCAGCTATGAATTACTCCATGAATATAGGATTCACTATTCTTCGAAAAAAAATTACCCAGAATTACTTTGATGGCATCGACAAATGATACCATCGCAATCTCAGTAATAATGAGAACCTTTCTCCATCTACCTACCATGGCCATGCCTACAATTTACCAATGCCGTGATATTCTATGCCGGCTGCTCTAACAGCATCTCCAGCTAGAATATTGCGTCCATCAAAAATTACTGACCTAGATAACTTACTTTTAATCAATTCTAAATTCGGTCGGCGAAACTCATCCCATTCCGTTACTATGACCAACGCATCGGCTCCTTCCAATACTTCATCCCTTTGCTTACATAATTTTAAATCACTGCGATGACCATAAATTTTTTCAGCTTCCTCCAGGGCTACTGGATCGTAGGCATGAATACGAGCACCTACCCTCCAAAGCGCTTCCATTAAAACGCGACTAGGCGCTTCACGCATATCATTGGTATTTGGCTTAAAGGCTAATCCCCAAAGAGCAATGGTACGACATTCAAGATCTTTAAAATAGCAACTAAGTCCATTAAATATTAAATGTTTTTGGCGAATGTTAATATTTTCCACCGCATTGAATAAAGGTGTTTCAATGCCATATTCCCGAGCCATCCAAATTAAAGCGCTCACATCCTTGGGAAAACATGAACCACCGTAGCCACAACCCGCGTGTAAAAAATTATAGCCAATGCGAGAATCGCTACCTATACCCTCCCTAATCTTACCAATATCAGCACCAAATTTTTCAGCAAACTGGGCAATTTCATTGATGAAACTAATTTTTGTTGCTAAAAAAGCATTGGCAGCATACTTAGATAACTCCGCCGAGCGTAGATCCATGGCTATTATTTTTGTTTGCAAAGTTTGATATAAAGCACTTAGCCTAGCAAAGGCATCTGCGTTACTAGTACCAATGATAATACGATCTGCATACATGAAATCTTTCACCGCATCTCCCTGCTTTAAAAACTCTGGATTAGAAGCCACATCAAAATCCATCGTCGCCCCTCTCCTAGCTAATTCCTTGGATATAATGGACTTGACCTTATCGCCGGTACCAACGGGCACGGTGGATTTGTTAACAACTAAAATGGATCTATCCATATTCCTACCAATATCTCTGGCAACATCATATACATACTTTAAATTTGCAGAGCCATCGCTGGCCGAAGGAGTACCAACGGCAATGAAAAGATAGTCACCATGCTTTACGCCCACAGCAGTATCGGAAGTAAAGGATATGTTTTCTAGCGCAAGATTTTTTTTCAGGAGCTCATCTAAGCCCGGCTCATATATGGGGGACTCACCATGGGTAAGCTTAGCAATTTTCTCTCCATCGATATCCACACATAGCACGCTATGTCCAATCTCTGCTAAGCAAACTCCCGTAACTAAGCCAACATAGCCTGCACCAAAAATAGTAATTTTCATAGACAACCCCAAACAAATTGAATTATTTACTGCTATCTTTTTCCAAGGCATATATACCGGGAAGATTTCGTAGATAGCCAGAATAATCCAAACCGTAGCCAAAAACAAAGCGATCATCAATCGCTAGAGCACTAAAATCTGCGCTTTTTATCCCATTTTCCCTGCGAGTTTTTGCCTTATCTAGTAAAACCGCCGTATAAACTTTTCGAGTACCATGGGATTGGCAATATTTAATCGCTGCTTTAAGAGTAGTCCCCGTGTCCAAGATGTCATCAACCACAACCACGGTGCGATCAGCCAAGTCAATTGTAGGTTCCGCTTTCAAGACAAGTTCACCCATATTATTTTTCGCATCGTAACTTGAAAAATGGATGTAATTTATTTCCAATTGAAAATTTAGAAAAGGTAGCAAATTGCCAAGGGGAACTATGCCCCCAAGCAGTACACACAAAAAGATTGGATTACTGTCAGCAAGTTTGCTATGCATCTCCAATGCCATGCGATTTAATGCTGTCTCAATCTCAGATTTTGCATAGAGACAAATTGATTTATCACATATATCTTTAAGTTGTTTCGATAATGACATACTATCCTCATAAAATTGGTGCGACATAGAAATCTAGTGTCATAGTAACCATGACATACTCACCACACAATATTAACCTTCAGCGTCATAGACTCCATCTCCCAGGGCAACAATTTCCTTAATTTTAGCTCTCTTTGTCCAAAGACCGAGTAAATTCTGATAATCATAGTAGCTATGAATGGATAAAAAAGAGCGCGTCGCCTTTTCCAGTTGTTCCTGGCTGTAACTATTAGCATAATGTACCTTAGTTAAATGCACTACCACATAGCCATCATTATTTTTAATTAAGGTAGCAGATACTTTACCATCTTTCGGATGTGCCAAAGTAAAAACTTGCTTGAGCAAATTAGGTTCCACAATGGCAGCTCCATGGCTGCTGCCCGTAATTCGCTGCCACGATAATTTATACTTCGCAGCTAGTTTTTCCTCCGACTTACCATCGCGTAATTCATCTAGCATGGCTAGCGCTAATTTTTCAGCAGCCACGGTACTTTTTTCATGACTCAGTTTTTTTACAATGCTCGAACGTACCTGATCCAAGGGCTTTAATTTTTCTGGAACATACTCACCAACTCTCATGACAATTATCTCTCCCGGAGCTAGTTCAATTAAACCACTATTGTAGCGTTCTCTCAGTACCGCTTCACTAAATGCCGCCTTTATAACTTTGGCATTGACTAGCATCTCCGATTTACCCCCTTCGCGGGTAAATAATTCCGTGGTTTTAAGTGCCAACCCCAATTCTCTAGCGGCCTGATCCAAATCATCGGGATTGGTATAAACTAAGTCATTCAATCTATTATAGAGTTCGGCAAATTTTTGCGATAGCTGATGTTTTTTGCATAGTACCTTAGCTTCAGAAGCGACCTGTTCATAGGATTTACTTTTCATCGACCGATGGTTTAATATCTTAAATATAGTGTAAACTCCATTATCCAGTATGGGTTGCGTAACATCGCCAACTTTTAACCCCTTGAGTTTAGCTCGTGCCTCACTGGCTAACTCATTTTCCGTAATCCAAATGGTACTTACCTTCAAAGTATCATCCTGGGAAGAAAAATGATCTTTGCTTTTTAAAGCGGCCGTTAAATCCTCCAATTTTTTCCTAAACTCAAGATCACCGGTTTTACCGCTAGGAGGAATAATTACTTTTATTAGCTGCCACCGCTGGGGCAAGGAAAAAATATCACTGTGCTCATCATAAAAATGCCTTGCTTCCTCTTCGGTAACTTGAAGACCCTCCGCTAACTTCTTTGAAGATAATTCCAAATACTGCAGACTAATCATTTCCGGCGTAGTAAATTCATCCCCATGGGCACCATAGTAATTACCAATGGATTCTTCATCTACTGCAGATAAATCAGTGAATTGTTGAAAAGGAATGGTTAAATAACTGAAATCTCTACGCTGTCTAAAATCATCTCTCAGCAATTCTTGTTCGTAGGGTAAAATAAAACTACTTTTGACTAAGCTTTCTTCCAATTGCTTATAAAATACCATGCTTTTTAAATTATTTATAAAAGCTTCTTCGGAATAAAAAATCTTACTTACCGCTCGCCGGTAAAGTACCAAAGAAAACTTACCCTCCACTCGAAACAACGGCAGGGATGCAATGATTCCCCATACTTGCTTTGTGGTAACTCCTAATCCTATTTTTGTTGCTGCATGCAGAAGCACCTGTTCATTAATTAAGCGCTGCAGTACTCCGTGTTTAATTTTCATCTGGGTTTCCCGGTCCAGGGAGAAATTCTTACCGACCTTTGCTACTAGCTGGTGCTTATTCTGTTCATAGGCTGCCCTGACTTGTTCCATGGTAATATCCTTACCATTAACCTTTGCTACCACTTTACCCTTTCCCGTACGTAAATTTTGTACTCCCCAGAGTGCAAATACAATGGCAATAATAGACGCTATGGCAATGGCAACCCCACCCTGGACTTTATCACGCAAACTTTGTAACATAAAATTTTCCTCTTAACATCCACAGACAGTACGGCGATTGTAAAAAGAATGGCGGAGCGGACGGGGATCGAACCCGCGACCTCCTACGTGACAGGCAGGCGTTCTAACCAGCTGAACTACCGCTCCAGCAATTAAGGTAACGATGATACTGTGTTATTGTTATGTTTGCAATGTAAAATAACAAATCGCCGCGGCAAATTAATTCAAATATTTACCAACGAAATTACCTTAAAAATTACATTTACTTTACATATTAATAATAATGCCTAGATTAAAAACCAAGATCAAAATTTTCAAATTGCGGTCGCCATAAAACAACTAATCCTTTAAATTATAAGTCAACGCTAGCATCACAAAAAGTAGCAATTTGGTGGGTGCTGAGGGATTCGAACCCACGACCCTCGCCGTGTAAAGGCGACACTCTACCAGCTGAGCTAAGCACCCCAAAGGATCCATAAAAACCAAACCCCAAAAATTTTGGGGCTCGATTCAATACCAATGTACGTCGTTCGCTATTTATTATTTACTCTATCTTTTAAATATTTTCCTGGTCTGAAACGTGGAATCTTGGCCGCTGGAATGGTGATTACCTCTCCAGTTTGTGGATTACGTCCCTTGCGCTGTTTACGTTTATTGACAACAAAACTACCAAAGCCCACGAGAACCACTTCTTTACCTTTACCCAAAGATTCTGTGATGCTATTTAACACAACATCCAAAATCCTACCCGCTGCAGCCTTAGATAATTCTGCATTTTTAGCAATAACTTCTATTAAATCTGTTTTATTCATATATCCTCTATTTCATATAAATAACACACCATATCCGACTATCGATGAGATAGCCCCCCTAAAGCTATTGGCAATTTATACCAATGTAAACATCCCTGGTCAAGAATTTTAAGTATCTATCCCCCAATGGCACTACCTCCTACCGTCATCTGGGATATTTTAATTGTCGGTTGACCAACCCCCACAGCAACACTTTGCCCCTGCTTTCCACAAACACCCACTCCCCTATCCATGGCTAGATCATTGCCAACCATTGCTATGTTATGCAACACC
Source organism: Gammaproteobacteria bacterium (assembly GCA_031552655.1). Classification (GTDB taxonomy): domain Bacteria; phylum Pseudomonadota; class Gammaproteobacteria; order UBA9339; family UBA9339; genus CAZTPH01. Next base: position 3,330 of record JAVBML010000005.1, on the reverse strand, counting down.
TTAGGACCATTACCTATGAGAGTAACTCCTTTGATGGGAGCACCGAGGCATCCATTTTCTATTAAATAGGCTTCACTAGTAGAAAATACAAACTCCCCGGAAGTTATGTCAACTTGACCGCCACTGAAATTAACTGCATAGATACCACGCTCAATGGAAGCGATAATTTCATCGGGACTATATTTGCCATTGAGCATATAGGTATTAGTCATCCGAGGTAACGGCATAGCAGCGTAGGAAGCACGGCGTCCGTTGCCCGTTGAGCTGGTGTGCATTAATTTGGCATTTAATTTATCATACATATAGCTACACAGCACACCATTTTCAATTAGCATAGTTTTTTGTGTTACCGTTCCTTCATCATCAATATTTAGAGAGCCACGCCTATTACCCACCATATTTCCTTGGTCAACAATGGATACCTCTCGAGCAGCCACCTGTTTACCCAACATATTGGTATAAACTGAATGCCCCTTGCGATTAAAATCCGCTTCTAGACCATGGCCAACGGCTTCATGCAACATAACAGCGGGCCAACCATTGCCCAGTACCACCGGCATGGTACCTGCGGGAGCAGCCACGGCCTCTAAATTTACCAAAGCAATCCTTACCGCTTCCCTGGTATATTGCTCCCAGAGATCCCCTTCCAAAAATATTTCATAGCCTGCTCTCATACCTCCGCTGCAACTTCCTCGCTCCTTTTTAAATCCATTATCTACCAACACCGTAACTCCTAAATGAACCATAGGTCTAATATCATAGTCCCAGATGCCATCGCTATCTGCAATTAATACTACCTTATATGTTCCAGATAATTCAACATCCACATGGGTTACGCGGTGATCACAGCGACGAGCCAGGGAATCCACTCCTTTCAGCAACCTGATCTTGTGTTCCTCGGGCACACCATTCAATGGATTTATGGCCGCATAGAGCTCCCGTCGAACGGATTGACTCCCAGCCACGGCGGTGACTAAATTTTTACCTGACTTAGCGATGCTACGTGCGTTAATCGCCGCTTGTTCCATGGCAATAATATCCCATTCATTGGCATAGGCAAAACCAGATTTATCTTCACTAATAACTCTAAAACCAAACCCTCGGTCAATACTAAATTCCCCATTTTTTACAATACTCTCCTCCAATCCCCAGGATTCACTTTGGGTATACTCTAAATACACATCGGCACTGTCCACACCGATACCAACATTTTTCTGCACGATCCGTTCTATGGTTTCACGTTGCAAACCATGTCTATCTAGCAATTGCTCAATTTCCACTGCGGCATTACTTTTATCTACCATCGTAGTACTCTCCTAAAATTCAATCAGTGTGCCACTATCTAATTCCAATACCCTGGTCATATTTTCAACAATGGAAACATCATGGGTAACTATGACAAAAGCAGTATTAAAATTCCTTCTTAACTCAAAAATTAAATCATAGACACGTTGCGCTGTTCCACGATCCAAATTTCCCGTAGGTTCATCGGCCAACACGCAGTGAGGATTAGTAACCAATGCTCGGGCAATGGCAACCCTTTGACGCTCACCTCCGGAAAGCTCTGCTAAACGATGCTGTTCCCGATTGCTCAAATCTACCATACGTAGCATATCTCTAGCTTTAGTTCTAGCCTCATCTACCCCAGAGCCACCAAGTAAAAGTGGAATGGCCACATTTTCCAAAGCAGAGAATTCCGGTAATAGATGGTGAAATTGATAGATAAATCCCAAATATTCATTGCGCATTCTACAACGCTCTAATTCCGTTATTTCGTTAACATTAACACCACCTATCTTAACCACCCCCAAAGTAGGTCTATCCAAGCCGCCCAGAATATGCAACAAGGTACTCTTTCCCGAACCTGATCTCCCAATAATTGCTAACATCTCTCCTCGACTAACGGTAAGATCTATCTCATTGAGGACCCTAACATTTAAATCTTTCCCTCCGAAGACTTTTCCCACGGAACTAAGCTCAATGACAAAATTATTATTCGTTGTATTCATAGGCATTTAACTGTTTTTTATTTTTAGCAATTACTTTTCGCATAAAGGGTATGAGATCCAAAGCAACCATGCCAATTTCTCCATGGCATTTAGCCACCAAATCACCGGCCGTAGCATGCACCACAGTGCCAAGCTTCGCGGCACCAAAAATATCCACTTTCTGTGCGAGAAACCCCGCTATAACTCCACCCAAAAGATCACCCATCCCAGCACTAGCCATTCCTGGATTACCAGCATCACACAGGGCGCTCATTTGGCCAGCGGTGCTAACTAAGCTATCTGCGCCCTTGAGTACACAAACCCCACCATATTTTCTAATAATACCCTGCGAAGCTTCCAAGCGATTAGCTTGAACCTTACTAACTTCAATATTCAATAATCTAGCAGCTTCCCCGGGATGGGGAGTAAGTACCCAGTTATCTTTGATTACTTCAGCCATGGCTAGTAGAGTAAGCCCATCGCCATCTATTACCATGGGTTTATCTGAAGCTAGGGCTAATTGAAACAGAGATTTTCCCCAGGATTTTCGCCCCAAACCAGAACCTAGGACAATTACCGTAGCCATTTTAAATAGAGGAACCAACTCTTCTGGAGAATCGATGCCATGAACCATAATTTCCGGACGAGCTGCATTGATTGCACTCACATGCTCTCGCCGCGTAGCCACCACAACATATCCAGCCCCAGCTCTTAGTGCTCCCTCCGCAGCAATGCGCGCTGCTCCTCCCATGCCATGATCTCCTCCCACAACCAATACGCAGCCATGATCACCCTTATGGGAAGTACGTTTACGAGGTACCAGTAATTTCAGCTCCTCTTCGAGGTTCAATATTCTAAGCGCAGGCTTTACTAAGTGAAATAGATTCTTTGCTATACCTAGATCATGGCAAATTACATTCCCCCGGTAATTCCTAGCTACTCCAACATATAAGCCAATTTTTCTACCAATAAATGTAATGGTTACATCTGCACATATCGCTTCCGTAGATACGGAACCATCATCGGCATTTACACCGGAGGGAATATCCAGTGCAAGTATCGGGATATTGCTTTGATTAATGTTTCCAATGGCTTGCCTAGAATCAATGGGTAGTTGACCACGAAAGTCAATGCCGAAAATAGCATCCACCAGTAATTCATAGCCCCGCAGCTCATCTGCAGCAAAGGGAACCATTGCTATGCCCAACTTTTCACAGCGCAATTTAGCCCTGGCTGTGGCACTGGTTAAACGTTTGCCATCGGCAAAATATAAAACCTTTACATCCATTTTAGCTTGCTTTGCCAAACTGGCCACTGTGTAACCATCACCGCCATTGTTGCC
>JAVBML010000041.1:0-4995 GCA_031552655.1 Gammaproteobacteria bacterium | reverse complement strand
AAAATCTATACTAAGCGTTAAGTCATAGTAGCGTATTCCAGCTGCGGGACGGCCGAGGCCAATTAACTTGCTGCGTTAAGACGAGTACGTTTAGGGGTCACGATGGCCTAAACGTTTCACGAGTTAGCGGCACTCCTGATTAGAGGGTTTTTATCTAAAATTTACTCTGGAAATTATCACCAATTCTCTCCATGAATTTACCCATAATTTCGCAGCTAAAAAATTAAGAAATTACTTTCCGTATTTCCAAAAAGTTATCGAGGCATTGCAAATGCGCTACCAAATTGGCATCTTTTCAACACTATCTTCTAAATCTAGAGAACATTTCCCAGGACATAGACAATCTCTTGGAAGCTCACATATTAATACTTCCCATCTCCTTTGGAGGTCACGCAATTACTTTGATAAAAATAGGATCGACTTTAATACGCTGCGACCGCGGTGCCCATGGCAAAAACCAAGGTAGCGTAATTTACTACGATATAGGCCAGGAAAAAAAATTCACTAAATCTCTATGTAAAACATTACTCTATAAGCGCCAACATGCAAGATTTATCAATCAAGAACTGAAGGAATACCTAGCATTGCAACCTAAAAGAGTTTTTAGCCTTCCCTTGCAAAAAACCGGTAATTGTTCCTGGGCAAATGTGGAAGCAGTTATTCCGGCCATTATATTTGAATTACTAGTAATCCAGGACCCAGAAATCACCGCGATGGCCCATGAAAAAACAGCACGCCGTCTCTACCATGAATGGCGTGCATGGCACATAGAAAGGTCTTTGGATCTGAACATACAAAATCTTCACGCAGCGGAAAGACCCAGACAGGCGGCAAAGGCTGCACTTTTAGCTGCGGTACTTTTTCAAAGCTGCGATCCTAAAATACCCCGGGAGCGCCTCCGAGCAAATAAAATTTTAGCCATATTAACCAAAAGTAATTACATACAAATTCTAAAATGTTACACTAGGGTATTTGCTCAAAATAGAGAAAGTAAGCTATGGGAAAATTTCTGCATTTTCTTAGCAGAATTTGGCATCGAAGCAAAGCAACTGCTATCCCGGTAACCCATTTTAGCATAACTCCATGTTTAATATTAGAATTTTTAAAATTAAATATAAATTTGAATTATTTTTTATTTTTCACTAGAATTCCTAAGTCAACTCTTTGTTCCACGCTTAATTTAATGTGCAGTGGAACTAAAATTAACCAAAAGGAGCAATATGAAACACTATGAAATTGTATTTTTAGTTCATCCCGATCAAAGTGAACAGGTACCTCTCATGATCGAACGCTACAAAACCTTAGTCAAAAATGGTGGGGGCATAGTACATCGCTGTGAAGACTGGGGAAGAAAACAGTTAGCCTATCCCATCAACAAGATTTACAAGGCACACTATGTGCTATTTAATATAGAATGTTCCTTGGAAATACTGCGGGAAATTTCTGGTAGCTTTAAATTCAATGATGCCATTTTGAGAAATTTAATTCTGCAGTGTAAATATGCCATAGTGGAGCCATCATCCATGGCAAGACCTAGGGATGATCATAGGGATAAAGGTACCCAGGAATAGCAGCAACTCACCCATGGTAAAATAATATTAATTTTTTTTGTGGAGTAAAAATGTCAGAACAAAAAAACGGAACAGCCAGCGATGCAGCAATAGATTACAAAAATATAGAATTACTTAGAGGCAATATCCTGGAAAGTGGTAGAATAATTCCCGGACGCATTACGGGTATCAGTCCATGGCGCCAAAGAAAAATAGCTAAAGCTATAAAATTAGCAAGATTTTTAGCTTTGTTGCCCTATACCGATAAACATTAAAAAATTCTACGAGGTTAATTAAAGATGGAAGTTATTTTATTAGAAAAAATTAGAAACCTAGGCGACATTGGTTCCAAGGTTATTGTAAAACCAGGTCATGCACGTAACTATTTAATTCCCCAGGGCAAGGCTGCCCTAGCCACGGCGGAGAATTTAGAAAAATTTACCAAGATACGCGAAGAACTTGAGCAAAAAGCTGCCCTAGCGTTGGAGCGGGCAAAGCAACGTGCTGCCAAAATAGAGGAACATGGCCCCTTTACCATGGCGGTTAAAGCCACCGAAGAGGGAAAATTATTTGGTTCCGTCAACGCACTCAACATCGCAGAAACCCTCGAGAAAAGCGGCTTCACCGTGGAAAAAAATGAAATTAGCTTGCCCCAGGGAGCTATCCGCCAAACCGGAGAGTTTGAAGTAACAATGTTACTTCACAGTGACATTACTATCAAAATTAAAATTAATGTTGTTGCTTTGGCATAGTTGCATAAATTTCAGCTAAAAAATTTAATATTAAATTAAATATCGTTGAAATGAAGGGTGGCACAGTTAATTTTTTACATAAAATATAAGTAGATCTATGCCCCGGGAAAAGAAAAAAAATACAGCTGATACCAAGCAATTAGAATTTACTATTCCACCCCATTCCATTGAAGCAGAGCAATCGGTCCTTGGTTCTCTCATGCTAGACAATGGTTCCTGGGATCGGGTGGTGGAATTAATTGGTGAAAATGACTTCTACCGCCCTAACCATCGGCTTATTTTTCATACCATGGAGAACCTCGGTAGAAAAAATCAACCCTTTGATGTCCTAACACTTAGCGAATCACTTAAATCTACCAATCAACTGGAACAGGCCGGTGGAGAGATATATCTCTTTGAACTGGCAAAAAATACTCCCACCGTTGCTAACATCTCTGCCTATGCCGAAATAGTCAGGGAAAAATCCATTCTCAGGCAACTCATTGAAGTATCTAGGAGCATTGCGGATATGGCATTTAACCCCAGCGGAAAAGAAACCAAGGAGATTCTAGATAGCGCCGAAAGTAAAATTTTTAAAATAGCGGAACAACGCACCCAGGGCCAAGGTCCTACAAATATTAATGCCCTTCTATCCAAAGCAACGGAAAGAATTGATCTACTTTACCACTCCGACGAAGCAATCACTGGAGTATCTACCGGATTCACAGACCTTGATGAGATGACTTCGGGTTTACAGCAGGGTGATTTAATTATCGTTGCCGGCAGACCATCCATGGGTAAAACCAGCTTAGCCATGAATATGGTTGAAGATGTAATCATCGAAAGCAAGAAAGGAGTTCTAGTCTTTAGCATGGAAATGCCGGGAGAATCCCTGGCAATGAGATTGATGTCATCCCTAGGACGCATAGATCAACATCGCATACGCAGTGGTAAATTACATGATGATGACTGGCCACGGTTAACATCCGCGGTCAGCATACTATCGGAAAAAAATCTATTTATAGATGATACTCCCTCCATGAGCCCTGCGGAGTTACGTGCCCGATCGAGACGCACCGCTAGATCCAGCAAAAGTCTTGGGCTAATTGTCATTGATTATTTACAGTTAATGCATATCCCTGGCTTTCGCGAAGGACGGGTCGCTGAAATCACGGAGATATCTCGTAATCTCAAGGCTCTAGCAAAGGAATTAAACGTTCCCGTTTTAGCTCTATCGCAGCTTAATCGTGGCCTAGAACAACGCACCGACAAACGTCCTCAAATGTCTGACCTCCGTGAATCCGGAGCCATTGAGCAGGATGCAGATATGATACTTTTTATATATCGCGATGAAGTTTACCATGAAGATAGTAATCAAAAAGGAATAGCTGAAATTATCATCGCCAAGCAAAGAAATGGCCCCATCGGCAAAGTTAAATTGACTTTCCTTGGAAAATATACACGCTTTGAAAACTTTACAACCACAAGCTATGGGGGATAGTTGCCATGTTCGAAAGAATCCATGCCCACATTGATCTAAATGCACTAAAAGACAATTTAGACCAAATTAAAAAATTGGCAAAAAATAGCAAAGTTCTAGCAATAGTTAAGTGTAATGCCTACGGACACGGTGCTCAACAAATTGCTAAATCCCTTGACCATGAAGTAGCAGTCTTCGGAGTAATGTTTCTAGAAGAAGCACTGAACCTAGCCAGCATTGGCATTCAAACACCCATTGTAATTTTGACAGGCTTTCTAAATGCCGAAGAGCTAGCGGTAATAGATAACTATGGATTTGAAACTACCGTCCACAATTATGATCAGCTTGAACTTCTAGAACGTAGTAAATTATCTCGAAAATTAACTATCTGGCTTAAAATAGATACGGGAATGCATCGCCTAGGTTTTCAACCAAACCAAGTACCCGAGGTTTACCGTAGGCTACGTACTCTAGGTATTTTGAAAAAACCTCTTCGTTTCATAACACATTTTGCCGAAGCTAGTGATCCCAGCAGCGATAAAACGTTTTGGCAATTTAGCAAATTCAAGGAAGCAACCAAGAATCTAGATGGAGAATGGTGCCTAGCTAATTCCGCAGCAATTTTAAACTGGCCCCACACTAATTGTTCCATTGTGAGACCGGGGATACTGCTCTACGGAGCATCTCCGCTTTCCACAATTCCTGGCCTAGATCTAGGTTTAAAACCAGTTATGACCCTGGTGACCAAAATTATTAGCATCCATAATCTTCCAGCGGGCGAAAAAATTGGCTATGGCGGTACATTTACTACACCTTACCCTATGACCACGGGCACCCTGGCCATTGGTTACGGAGATGGCTATCTTCGTAACTCCATAAATTCTCCCGCATTAGTCAATGGTAAAAAAGCTAAACTGCTAGGTAGGATTGCCATGGACATGGCCGCCATTGATCTAACGGATATTCCAAATATTCACATAGGTAGCGAAGTAATTCTTTGGGGCCAAGGCTTACCCATCGAAGAAGTAGCCGAAGCTGCTAATACCATCCCCTACGAGCTATTTACCCGCCTATCATCCTCCAGAGTATCCTATATTTACCACTAATGCACCGGTGAAAAATTTCCACCTATATCTTCAGCAATGACATTGATAAGCGACAGATTAAATCATGAAAATTCGTGGTAACAAATGTATAATCTAGATATTCTCGTGGAGGATATATCATAAAAATC
>JAVBML010000073.1:0-4318 GCA_031552655.1 Gammaproteobacteria bacterium | reverse complement strand
TATAGTAAAGATCATTAAACAACAACTATGGTACACCCAAGAGCTGCTATTTTGGACTGAAACGTTAGCAAATATGGCAACAAGGAACAACGTGAGTAGAAATCACTCCGATTCATTGGAAGAGGGAGAAGAGCTAAAGTGGTGGACTACGGCGTACTTAGAGACGAGAGTGGACGTGGGATATAGAATGACAGGTGATAAAAATCGTAGAACAGTGGCTGGTAGAGATTGTGTGGACTTTTTATCATGAATGTTTGGATTATTATTTTGAAATGTGCAAAATGCTTGAAACTTTAATAGGTAAAGCAGATGCAGGTGTAGCAGCTACAACACCTGAAACTACAGCAACAGTTAATCGATGGTAATTGGTGGTTAGTAATAGAGATGGTCGTTAAATGTTATACAGCGACAAAGAGGATTAAGTATGAAATTCTATGCTAAAGAGGTCACAATAATATCTGACGTAATCCAAGTGCCAGGCGGATAAATTATATTCCACCAAGCAATTAGATACTTCTACAGCTATGCTGAAAGCGCTTCAATTTTAATTCTAAACAATTTTTGCTCCAGGGATTCTACCCATGAATTCCATAACTTATCGATGTACCAAAGGTTGGATTTTTTGTTGGTTTGATTTTCTCTCGTGATTATTACTAGGTTTTTTTCATGGATCATTCTATAATCTAACCATGAAAATTAGAATTTTGGATTCCCATTTAGTTAACCAGATAGCCGCCGGCGAGGTAATTGAGCGTCCCGGTTCCGTGGTCAAGGAATTATTGGAAAACAGTTTAGATGCCGGAGCTACGGAAATTACCATTGAAGTTGAAGCGGGAGGTACCAAGCTAATATCTCTGAGAGATAATGGCTGCGGCATTGCTAGAAATGATATGGTGCTAGCCATAAAAAGACATGCCACTAGTAAAATAGCCTCCATAGATGATTTGGAGCAGGTGCGTAGTCTTGGTTTTCGTGGAGAAGCGCTAGCTAGCATAGCTTCCATAGCTAAATTCAAATTATCTTCACACAGTGCCGCTGATGATATGGGGTGGCAACTGATTTCCCAAGGTGACAGTAAGGATTATATTTTAGAACCCACGGCTCATCCTCTGGGTACCACCGTGGAGATAGGGGATCTATTTTTTAATATGCCCGTACGAAGGAAATTTTTACGCCGGGAGCAAACGGAATTTAACCATATTCTTGAGATAATCGGTAAAATTGCTCTTAGTCGCTTCGACGTAGAAATCATATTAAAACACAATGGGAAAAAAATTCTATCTTTGGGGTCCGTAAAAAATACTCGGGAATCTCTGGAGAGGATCGGAATGATTGTGGGGCAGGAGTTTGTGCAAAATTCCTATGCTCTAAATATAGCCAATGATGAAATTAAATTAACTGGCTGGATTTCCACTCCTAGCTACACCAGGAGCCAAGCCGATTTACAATATACCTATGTTAACCATAGGATAGTGCGGGATAAGATTATTACCCATGCTCTGCGCCAGGCTTATCAGGATTTGATATTTACCCAGCGCCATCCGGTGGCGGTTTTATATCTAACCATTGATCCACGCATGGTGGATGTGAACGTGCATCCCACGAAAGCGGAAGTGCGCTTCGCCGATGGTAGAATGATTCATGATTTTTTGCTAAGAGGTTTAAGGGAAAGCTTGGCCCAGGGAAAGGTTCGGCAGGTAGCTGCGATGGTAGCAGATGAAAATGGTAGCTGTAATTTTGGCCCTAGCTCTTCACTTCAATCCGATACATCTTCCCTGGTAGTGAAGAGAAGGATTGCGGAGGAAGTTAATATGTGTAATCTTCAGGAAGCTACGGTGCCCGCTGGGGACGCGTCGATGCTTGGCAAAGCAAGATCTCGGGGCGGAGTGAGATCGCCAAAGCAATCGATTAATGTAGCCAAGGATATGGATGCCTATGAAAAACTTGTATCCTTTGCCAAAGATACTTGCATTACTTCCAGCATGAAAAATGATTATCCGCGGGATGCTATGGCTGAAGTTAATAAAGAAATAGCGATGCCATCGCTGGGGTTTGCCCTAGCGCAACTAGGTGGTAGGTATATTTTGGCGGAGAATAGTGAAGGATTGATCATTGTTGATATGCATGCCGCCCATGAAAGAATTAACTATGAGAAATTGAAGGAACAATATGATCGAGCGAACATTCCAGCCCAAACTTTGTTAATTCCCCATGTTCTAAATCTAAGTAATCGGGAAATTGATGCCTTGGAGGAGAATCAGATGTTGGTGCAAAAAATTGGTTTTACCCTGGAGCGATCATCACCCGATACAGTGCTACTAAGGGCGGTGCCGGTTTTGTTGCAGCACGGTGACGTTGTCCAACTAGCAAAGGATTTCATCGCTGATCTATTGAGCCAGGTAAGTTTAGATAGTGTCGAAGATAAAATAAACCATATTTTAGCGACGATTTCCTGCCATGGCAGCATTCGCTCTGGTCAGGAACTTAATTTGGACACCATGAATGAGTTACTGCGTAAAATTGAGGATACTAATTTTGGAGATCGCTGTAGCCATGGGCGTCCCACATGGCGTACATTGACCTTCGCTGAGATTGATAAATTTTTTTTGCGAACATAGTGCATTATTTTATAACGAAGATCTCCTTATTTTGCTATAATACTATTGGTACCTAGTTAAGTGAAAATCATGCTTCCTAGCTTAGAATCAGATATAAAAAAAGTTACCTTCGCGCAAATAAAGCAGCTTCTTGGGGAAAAGCAAGGGGTGGTCATTGCTCACTACTATGTGCATCCAGATATTCAGGATTTAGCCGACGAAACCGGTGGCTACGTGGGAGATTCTCTGGGAATGGCAAGATTTGGTAGTCACCACGCATCTCCATTGCTAATAGTTGCGGGGGTGAAATTCATGGGCGAGACAGCAAAAATTTTAAGTCCCCATAAGACAGTTTTAGTGCCAACTTTAGCTGCCGATTGTTCCCTGGATTTTTCCTGTCCCGAGGAGGAGTTTCGCCAATTTTGTAGAAAACACTCTGCAAGAACGGTGGTCGTCTATGCCAACACTTCGGCCAAGATTAAGGCATTGGCCGATTGGGTAGTAACTTCCAGCAATGCTTTGGCTATTGTAAGTTATTTACATCGTCGCGGTGAAAGTATTTTATGGGCCAGTGACCGCTATTTGGGTAGCTACATACAAAGGGAAACCGGGGCTGATATGTTGCTGTGGCCTGGTTCTTGCATTGTCCATGACAGGTTTAGAGCGCAGGGAATTATGCAGTTAAAAAACCTATATCCCGCAGCGGCGGTGTTGGTACATCCTGAATCGCCAATGGAGGTAATTGAATTAGCTGATGTTGTGGGATCGACCTCGCAGCTAATAGCAGCTGCTAGTGATATGCCCAATGAATTATTTATTGTGGCCACGGAACGCGGTGTGCTGCATAAAATGCAGCAAATATCGCCCGGTAAACAATTTATCATTGCACCAACCGGCGGCAGTGCCGTTTGCAAAAGCTGTGCCAAGTGTCCATGGATGGCCATGAATACTCTTCAGGGAATAGAGAATTCTTTGATGATAGGTCGGGAGGAGATACTATTATCAGATAGAATTATTGAACGTGCTTTTATTCCTTTGGAACGGATGTTGAAATTTTGTGAGTAAACTTAATAGTAAATGGTTAGATTTTTCTCAGTGAATATTTTTTGATTTTGTCCCATGATTTTTCGTGAATCGTTGATATTGATGACAGGCTGTCCAATTTTATTATTTTTTCTTCAATTATTTTTTACTTCTCTCCCTGGCTATATCTATTTAGGGTTTTAAATTTTTTGTTTCTGAATGATACCGCCAATAACTGTATTGACATTTATAATTAGTTAAAAAACATGAAATTTACATCCATTGATGTACTAATCTAAATAAAAAAATCTCGTTTAAGATGACCTTAATATAACCTTGCTAAAATAATTTCTGAGTTGTTGAAAATTTCTTAAATTACTATGGATATGATGTCAATGGTCAAAAATAGCTTGCTGGAAAGCAAAAATCATTTGTTGAAAATAGCGGTACTTTTTTTCCTTCTGTTCCTATTTTGTTGTGTTGCTTTTACTAATTCCCGGGGAGAAGAGCTGGGGCAAGATTTCGAAGAGTATTCATGGAAGTTTCTGGGCAATCTATACCAACCTTACATAAGCATAGGAGGAAGCAGGTATTATAATCAAGCGTCGAGGATGGCGCTGAGCTATGATTTTTTTCTTCCGCTGTACCAGCAGGTGAACTATTTAATATTCAGTGATGTTAGGTTATTAGATCGCAGT
>JAVBML010000017.1:0-12085 GCA_031552655.1 Gammaproteobacteria bacterium | reverse complement strand
TCGGCCGTCCCGCAGCTGGAATACGCTACTATGACTTAACGCTTAGTATAGATTTTTAGCACTCGCTTTGCTCTACTAAAAACCCTCACCTACCTCGGACTTCTAGCCTACACTTCGTTCTCCTTGGCTAGCAGCGATTGAGGGACCTTTCTAGTTACAAAACTTATAGCTCACGATATAGATTCTCTAAACATCAGAAAGTATTCGTCAAGAGTTGTTTCACTTATCTACAACATGCAATTAGCAAAGCCTCTTCGAATCTTTTAAATAGCAGGATAACAGATATTAGTTGTCTGTTGCAAATGTTTTTTCATCAAATCTCAGGAGTGCCACTAACTCGTGAAACGTTTAAGCCATTGTGACCCCTAAACGTACTCGTCCCAGCGCGCCAAGTTAATTGCCCTAGAACTACTAGCCTTCTCTTTGTTCTCCTTGGGCGGTAGATATACCAACTAGCATTAATTAAAATCGCACTAAAATATACTAAGAATATTCTAGGAGTATATCGGTATGTTTTTAGTATGATTTATTTTATTGGAGCTGGCGATGGGACTCGAACCCGCGGCCTACTGATTACAAATCAGTTGCTCTACCAACTGAGCTACGCCAGCTTAAGATAAAACCATTTTAACTGGAAAATTAAAATCCACAATAAATATTTATAAAGATTAAACCCATGGTTATCAACCTAATTCCAGTGGATCCACATCCAAATACCATTTAATACGTGATTTATTCCCTATGCTACGTAGGATATCTAGAATTTTAACCAAATCCGGTTGCAAAATATGGCGCCGATTGTTCTGTAGCAACAATTGCAAACGGAAATACCCACCTTTCCTTTCCATGTAATTTGGCACTGGTCCAAAAATCTTAGTGGTAGTGTGGATTATTTTTTTTGCTCTGTCGCAGACCACACTTAAAAAAGTATCTACCTCTCCTTGGTTTTTACCCTCCGCTTGAATTAAGGCCAAATGGGCATAGGGTGGTAAGTTAGCATGCTCCCTCTCCACCAAACAATTGGTAACAAACTTTCCATAGCCATCCCTAATTAAACTTAGCAGCAGCGGATGATCGGGCATATGGGTTTGCAGGTAAACTTCACCGGACATAGCTGCCCTTCCCGCTCTTCCAGCAACCTGCATAATCAATTGCGCCAAGTGTTCACTAGCTCTAAAATCACAATTACCTAAACTCTGATCTACGTTTAATATCGCCACCATGGTAACCTTAGGAAAATGATGGCCCTTGGCCAACATCTGGGTACCAATTAAAATCTGATATTTATCATCGTGAATATCACCTAAAATATTTTCCAAAGAGTTTTTTGAGCGCGTAGTATCGCGATCAATTCTTACCAACGGCGTCGTGGGAAAATGTTCCCGCAAAATCTCCTCCACACGTTCCGTACCAATACCTAGAGCCAATAGTTTTTCATCACCACAATGGGGACAATGGCTAGGTATACTCATAGCCATGCCACAGTGGTGACATCCTAGGTGTTTTTTTGTTTGATGCAAAGTAAGCCGTGCATCACAATAACGACAATTAGCCGTCCAGCCACAGTGATGGCAGATTAACAATGGAGCAAAGCCACGGCGATTTAAAAAAACCAGTACCTGGCCACCATTATTAATGTGCCTATTTATCTCTCCCAGCAACCCCAAGGCAATACCATTTTTTAGCTTTTGGCTTCTCATATCCACTATGTGAAATGTAGGTTGCACTGCTGCACCTATGCGTTTAACTAGGGATAGCAGTTGATAGCGCCCTTTTTTCACATTGTGAATACTTTCCAAAGATGGAGTAGCGGAACCCAATACCACCGGTATATTCTCCAATTTTCCCCTAGCCACTGCTAAATCACGAGCTGAGTACTTAAGCCCCGTCTGTTGCTTAAATGATAAATCATGTTCCTCATCCACCACAATAATTCCCGGAGATTTCAGAGGAGTAAAGATGGCGGAACGGGTACCAATGATAATGGGTGCAGCACCACGCTGAGCCAACTGCCATGACGCTAAACGTTCCCGTGGAGTCAAGCGCGAGTGAAAAACAACTACACCCGTGCTAAAATGCTCCGTAAATCTTGCAATCATCTGGGGCGTAAGATTAATTTCCGGTACCAAAAGCAGCGCTTGCTTGCCAGCAACAACAGCCGCTTCTATTACCCTAAGATATACTTCCGTCTTACCACTACCCGTAACACCATCAAGTAGAAACGTTTGAAAATATCCCAGACAATTTTTAATGATATCAATCGCATGACATTGATCACCATTGAGCCGAAGATGGCTTTCATTAATTTTTCCCGGGGCAGTGAGAGTAAAATTCTCATCCTTTTTTCGCTTGGTGTCGCGCAATAATTTCGGTAAAACACTGCTCACTACCTCACCGAGGGAGTGATGATAGTAATCGCTAACCCAGTACATTAATTCTAAAAACTTAGCCGATAACAGAGGCTCCTCATCCAACACAGCGGTAATTTTTTTTAGCTTTGCTAGATCAAAATGTGTGCTATTCGCAATGGCAAAAATGACTCCAACCACCTGTCTTCTACCAAAGGAAACTGATACTCTCATACCCACAACTAACCCTTCTCCACTACTACCATCGGGTGGTAAATAATCAAGTAAGTATTCCAAAGGGGAAGGAACCGCTATCTTCAAAATAATCTGTCCAATCTGATTCTCTAGCATAGAGCGTCAGTATATTATCTTTTATAAGAAAGGAATAGCAATGGTAAAAAATTATTGTTAACACCATATTTTTATTGCATAATGATAGTGCTTGCGTCCGTAGCTCAGTTGGATAGAGTACCTGGCTTCGAACCAGGGTGTCGGGGGTTCGAGTCCCTCCGGACGCGCCACATTCCAATGTATCTCCATAGCCCTTTTGGATACCACAAAAACATTTAGTTCTTTAAATTTCCCTATATTTCAATGGATTGAAGTGCCTGAATGTGCTTTTCTTGGTAATTTTTTGGAAAAGGAGATTCCTGTTTCTAAAAGAATCTCCCCCAAATAATTTCCACAATTAATTATATTGAAAAATTCTAAATATTTTCTCTAAATTTTAATTTTCAATGGGCAGTAACTAAATTCCCACGGTCAACTGAAAAGTAACTATTTCTCTCAATTATCATGATCCAGGAAAATTCTCTAGCACACTAAGATCCTTCCTAGCAATCTCTCCTTTGGCATCAACGGTAAGCTTTCCTTTGGTTTGTACGCCATCAAAAACCACATCTCCACCGGAAAAGATATGAATATCTCCATCGTGACTAAATAATTTAGTGCTAACTAAGCTGCGGCCATGGGAAGCACCATCGCCGGTATTGTCAATGCCTTTTTTACCTTCAAAATAGACTCCTCCTGAAGGAACAAATAGCTCTATACCTCCCCTTCTAGATTCCAAGGTAGAATTAGATCTTTGCATAAAAGCACTGCCATTATTTATCTTACCCATTAAATAGGCATCAATGGGGCCGGCAATAATTTCACCGCCAAAATCATTGGTAAAACTATCACCCCTAAGAAATAATTTATCACTCACACTAATTCTATGGTAATTAGTAAACTCCTTACCACTCCATTGGAAATTGCCAT
Organism: Gammaproteobacteria bacterium; assembly: GCA_031552655.1. Lineage (GTDB taxonomy): Bacteria > Pseudomonadota > Gammaproteobacteria > UBA9339 > UBA9339 > CAZTPH01. The sequence goes on along the minus strand of JAVBML010000017.1, from coordinate 8,477 downwards.
CGGCAAATATCTCTCCATTATTCCCATTAATAAAATTTCCTCTTAAATTTAAGGCGATATTATCGGCTCTAATTAGGCCATGATTATTTAAATTTTGGCCCGTAAATTTAAAATCTCCATTAATTTGCAGCGGCGCTACAAATTTAAAATCCTTGGCATTTTTGCCACTTTTTTTACCAATATCTACAATCTCTACATTACCAACATTGTGCAGCTTAATACCATCTGCAATTTCCTTACCATGAAGATACACGTTGTTAGCACCTGCAATCTCTCCTAGATCTAGTTTTTCACCATAGATTTTAATAGTACCGCCATTATTACTAATACTACCGATCGCACTAATATCATTCTTAGCCACAAAGGAGATATCACCCAGGGAAGAAATGGAATGAATCCTAATAGAGCCATGGGATAGGATAGCTGCGTTACCGGCAACTTCCACCTTGGCAGCTCCCCAAATTTTGTTACCCCTGATTTTTAAGCTACCACCTTCATTTTTAATCTTAACCCCCTCCTGTAGCTCTATATTATTACCACTAATCTGCAATCCCTTCTTTGATACAATGGCACTCTCAACAACATTGGCACCGGAGGTTTTATTTGCTAGAACTATGTTTTTTCCCTCAATGTACACATCTCCCTGGGACTGCATTGACGCCACCACGTTAATATTACCTGCAGCATCCATGAGCAAATCATCATTGCTAGCAATTAAGGTCCCTAGGTTCCCTCCTTCACTAATTTTAATATTACCTTGCCCGAGGGTACGCAGTATAATTTTATTAGCGTCAATTTTAACTCCACTAATATCTATGGCTACTCCACGACTTTTAGTACCTTCATCTTTGTTCTCATTATCATCACCCTCTGCCTTTGCTGGGGGACTGCTAGACAATAGTATAAAATCACCGCTGGCATTAATATCGCCGGTAATTTTAATCTTTCTAGCATCAATGGTAATGGCGCCATCGGGGTTGCCCATGCCACCTTTTTCCACCCTAACCTCTTCGCAAGATTCGCTAAACCACTTTATTTTGCCATCAACTATGGCATCAATGGTCCCCGTTCCCAATTCCACCTTTGCAACATTGGAAAAATTACATCCGTCACAATTAATTCCCCGGGAATTAATTAGAACAAGGTTAGCCCGCTCTCCTACTACTTTGATCGTTCCCCTAAGTTTAGTTGGCTTATGCCCCACAACTTCCACAATGATGGTCCTTATGGGCTGTTCTAGACTACCATCACCATTTAAATTCACAACGCCATCGGGCCCAATGGTATTAGTATATTCATTATTTAATATTAGTTCTTCGCCATCCAGGCTCAGCTTTTCAAATAAATTATGGGAGATATTAGAAGCATCGACGGTCACTGGTTCAAAGTGATGGCGACGATTATCCAATGATTTAATTGCTGCTCCCCTACGTAAACTAAGGCGATCAACCACCGCATCCATGGCTAGTATATTACTGCTAATGCTAAAAAACATTGCGGCACTGCTAAAATAAACAAAGCGAGAAATCCTAAAAAAATCATTGCACCTCATAGCTGTTATCTCCCAAATAAATTTTAATGAGAAACCACAAATAGCAGCTTTTTTTTCCTTGAAATATACATAGTTAATTACTATAGTAACTTCCCATGGAGAAATTCCATAACTATTAACCCGTTTCCCTATGTTAAGAATTGTTTTTGCTGGCACACCCGAATTCGCTCTACCCACCTTGGTAGAACTATTGCATTCAAATCATGAAATTTGCGCCGTATATACCCAACCGGACCGCCCTGCAGGTAGGGGGCAAAAGCTACAGCCATCGCCCATTAAGGAATTAGCCAAACAAAATAATCTATTAATTTATCAACCACCGTCACTAAAAGATGAACTGGCTCAGCAACAATTCGCTCACCTAGCTGCAGATATTTTAGTAAACGTAGCCTATGGCCTATTGCTACCCCCGGCAATACTAGATACGCCAAAATTCGGCTGCATCAACCTTCATCCATCTCTACTTCCGCGATGGCGAGGGGCAGCTCCTATTCAGCGAGCCATCCTAGCGGGAGATAAACAGACGGGAGTTACGATCATGAAAATGGACGTTGGCCTAGACACCGGAGATATTTACAAACAAACAATGCTACCCATAGATGCTGACGATACCACTCTTAGCCTAGCAAATAAAACGGCAATCCTGGGAGCTAAGATGATGCTAGAGGTATTGCATAGCATTGAAAAAAACCTAGCCGTTGCCACACCCCAAGGCGATGATCAAACTAGCTATGCAAATAAAATTACCAAGGAAGAGGGAAAAATAGATTGGCACAAAAGTGCCATAGAAATAGAGCGCATGGTACGCGCATTTAATCCCTGGCCCAGGGCTTATTTTTTTCTGGACGGTAAATATATACGAGTCTGGGAAGCCAAAGCTAGCATACAACCATGCAAAGCAAAGGTGGGTACCATTGTCCACGCAGACCATAGTACCATAGATATTATGACGATCAACGGTATTCTGAGCCTGCTTAAAATTCAATTACCCGGAGGGAAACCCTTGAATACCAAAGATATAGCCAATGCCTACCCCCATCTATTTAGCGTAGGAGCTAATATAACATCAGGGACACCATAATATTCCAAGGGGATATCGACTCATGGCAAAATTGTTGCTATTATTCCCCTCGAAAAATCATTTAAAAATTGTTGAGAAATAGCCATGGCTGCCTACGGTGTAAATTTACCCCAAACCAATTTTCCCATGAAAGCTAATCTTTCCACAAGGGAACCAAAAATATTGGAATTTTGGCATAGTATCGATCTATATAAAAAGTGTGAAAACCTAAAAAATTCCCGGGGTAAATTCACGGTGCATGATGGTCCTCCCTATGCCAATGGTGATATTCACCTAGGCCATGCCTTTAATAAGATCCTAAAAGACATCGTTAATAAATCAAAGCTACTAGCTGGCTATAGCATAAACTATGTTCCTGGCTGGGATTGCCATGGCCTACCCATCGAATTAAATGTCGAAAAAAAACATGGTAAAGCGGGAGCAAACATATCCATTGATAAATTCATTGAAACTTGCCGCAGCTATGCGGCGCAGCAAATTCAAATTCAAATGGCAGGTTTCAAGCGCCTGGGAGTTCTAGGAGATTGGGATAACTTCTACAGCACCATGGATTTCAAATATGAAGCTAATATCGTTCGTTCTCTTATGAAAATCATTGATAGCGGCTATCTCGTCCGCGGGTGCAAAGCCGTACACTGGTGCACTGCCTGTGGTTCGGCACTGGCAGAGGCGGAAGTTGAATACCAAACCATTGTCTCTCCGGCCATTGATGTTAGATTCAATGTCATCAACCCAGAAAAATTTTCGATCACCAATTTAAGTATTCCCATCTGGACAACGACACCTTGGACTTTGCCAGCCAATGAAGCGGTGGCCGTTAATCCCGATTTTAAATATGTCCTCGTAAACTGCATAACCCTGGGAGAGCATCTCATCGTAGCCGAAAAATTATTGACCTCAACCATGGATCGCTACGGAGAGAATAATTATCACACTGTTGCTAGCTACCTAGGTAGAGATTTAATTGATTTAAAACTGAGGCACCCATTTTTAATGGAAAAAATTGTGCCCCTCATTTTGGGAAATCACGTTACCCTAGACATGGGTACCGGAGCGGTACACACTGCACCGGCCCACGGCGCCGACGATCACGCTCTGGGATTAAAATATCAATTGCCCCTAAATAATCCCGTGGGTCCCGACGGTAATTTTTTAGCCACGGTAGATTTTTTCGCAGGCCAAAATATCTTCGCAGCTAACCCGCAAGTAATAGCGCTATTAAAAGAGAAAAAAAAGTTAATTCATGAAACTAAGCTGGAGCACAGTTATCCTCATTGCTGGCGTCACAAAACAAAATTAATCTTCAGTACTACTAAGCAGTGGTTCATCGGCATGGATAAAATTGGTACCGCCCATGGCACACTGCGTAGCCAAGCTCTCAATGCCATCGAAGATATAACTTGGGTACCCTCCCAGGGTAAACGCAACATGCAAAATATGGTAGCATCGCGTCCAGATTGGTGCATATCACGGCAACGTTTCTGGGGACTTCCCATTACCCTTTTCATTCATAGGGAAACGGAAAAGATTCATCCCGAAATGGCACGTTTTGTCGAAGAGATCATCGCACCAAAAATTGAAAAAGAGGGTCTAACCTATTGGCACAACTTAGATCACCGGGAATTTCTAGAAAAACATGCTACCGAAGTAGCGGAGATTGAAGATTATATAAAAGTTACGGATTCCCTGGATGTTTGGTTTAACTCCGGCGTCTCCCATCACTGCATCGCAAATGCCCAGAAAAGTACGCAATTTCCCGCTGATCTATATATCGAAGGAAGTGATCAATATAGAGGTTGGTTCCAATCATCCCTTCTTACGGCATTGGCTCTAAACGGTAAGGCACCCTACAAGGGTATCATTACCCACGGTTTCTGCGTAGATAGCAATGGACACAAGATGTCCAAATCCCTGGGAAATATTATTAGCCCTAAAAGCATTATAGATAAATATGGTGCAGATATCCTACGCCTCTGGGTAGGTTCCACTTACATGCACGGTGATCTAGCGGCATCAGATGAGATATTTCTACGCACCACGGACTTCTATCGCACACTACGTAACACTGCCAGATTTTTACTGGGAAATTTATTTGATTTTAATCCGGAGCGGGATCTGGTAGCCAGTGACCAAATGTTATCTTTAGATCGCTTCGCCGTTAGTCAATTTTTAGCATTAGTGGCAACCATGGAGCAACACTATGAAAATTATCAATTCCACCTAGCCCTCAATCTGCTACAAACAAAATTGACCAATGAAGTTAGTAGTTTCTATTTCAGTATTATTAAAGATCGCCTATACACCATGGCACCTAACAGCCTGGGAAGACGTTCCGCCCAGAGTGCTCTATTTCATATGTTAGAACTACTGGTCAGAATAATTTCTCCCATTTTAAGCTTCACCGCCGAAGAGATTTGGCAAGAGATGCGTGCCCTAGATGATATCAATGATGTGGTTGGCAGAAGTGAATCAGTTTTTATCAGTGACGGTAATAAACTTCCTCGAAAAGACAATTTTGATCTCACAGCGGACGCCATTACTAGCGCTGACTGGGAACAGATTCAAAATTATCGCGCTGTCGTAAATAAAGCTTTGGAACAGTTAAGATCCAATGGCATCATTGGATCTAGCCTCGAAGCTGATGTTACACTTTTTCTCGATGACTCCGCTTCATCGAGCTTAGTAAAATTAAGCAACGATCTTCATTTTATCTTTATTACCTCCACGGCCGTTATCAGTACCATAAGTCTAGCGCCCGGGGAAGCCATTGCCACGGAGATCTCCGGGCTAAAATTATTAGTAACCAAGTCACCGCACAAAAAATGTAGTCGCTGTTGGCACCACGTCGAAGACGTTGGCATTAACCATGAACATCCCGAACTATGCTCGCGATGCATTAGCAATTTGTTCGGTGAGGGTGAAATTAGAAGGGTGTAGGAAAAATAATCTAAAATCAATAGGAAGATCTGCACTATTTTTTACGTCATAGTGACTTGGGTTAGCAAGCAGTATGCTGTTTTGACACATGGGAACAACATACTGCTCGCTTATCCAGTTATTTCTAAAAGAAAGCCACTACTACACCTACAATGGCCATGAATTTTCCAACCATAGGCACTACATCAGAGGAAGCAACATTATCATCATTCTGGCTATACTGGGATAGCGTACCACGTAATCTGCCAATGCCATTAAGCTGTCCCCACGAAGATCCATCGACGTTTATTTTCATTGACTCTCCCTCTTTACATGCAAAAACTTGTTTCTCATTGCTACTATTTAGCATTACCTTAGCACCATCATTACATGAATAGTAAACATCTTTATCTTCTTGATAGCCCACAGGTAAATTTATGGTACCTTCAAATTTATTAATTAGTCCAGTATTACCAGGAAGAGATAGTGAGCATTGGGTTTTATCTGCCTTTCCATCTACATTAAAATTTATAAATCCCGGTACAGTTTTACTATTTGCCTCTAAGCTATTGCAAACTGTATAGGGCTCATCGGTATATGCTATGGAATTAGAAAAAAAGCTACTCTTACCATTTTTAAACACCGATTTTACCACATAGACATAGCCGTCATTAATAGCTTCAGTTGCAGCATGCGATGTTAAGTAATTACTGTCACTACCCGTAGCGACATCCAAAAGCTGGTAGTAAACATCATCTGCTTTTTTCCAGTAAATCTCATAGTGATCCACATCTTTATTAAACATACCAACATAATCTAGCCAACTCAACTGTACTTGGCCATGGGAATCTTTTTCGATGTCAAGTATTGGTACCCCAAAACTGCGACTCATTACTAAACGATTAGGTTGTTTAGCATCCAGGGTAAAACTAAAAGAGCTTAGTTTTTTACCATTCTGAGAATCATAGGAAAAAACCCTTGCTTCGTTAATATTTATCCCATTACTATCCACATAGTTAATGGTGATTTCCACATCTTCCACTCCTTTAGACCTACCCTGCAAATTGACAATATATGCCCCATCCGAAGGATTATCAATTACTACAGATGAATTATCTAATTGAATTTCCTTAGTTACACTGATAGTTTTACCATCTTTCATAACTGACAGCGGTTGCATTTTACCATCTATATTAATAGCTAATTGAGAATACTTAAGCAATTTTTGCTCCTCCTCTTCTACAATTTTCCTCTCGGTAATAAAATCAACGATATCTTTTGCAAAAATATCAATAAGACTAGCATGTCCTCCTTGTTTTTTCTTCAGGGATAATACATCTAATGCAGAAGGAAAGTAATCATTAAAAATTGCACTATTTGCTAAAACCGTACCATCACCATAGGCAGTCTGAGTTTTATAGTTTTCGCTAGTTATAATTCCATCTCGGTATATATCACTATGGATATCCAATTGAGGTGTCACATAGATAGAATTAAGAGTGGCCATATTAATTCCTACAAACAGTTTAGTTTGTACCATATTATTTTCATAGCTATTGCCGAGTACTTTTCTGGGAGAAATAAAATTATAAGGTTTGCCAAAATTATCTATGCATTCCCGTAATTCCGGTAACACTAATCTATGATCATGACAAGTTAGCCCATTTAGAGCCTGTAAAAAACTATTCTCTTCCTCTATTATATATTGAGGTTCATTGGTATCCATATCCACTATGGCATTATCGTAAATTGGCATCAACTGTTTAAGTGATTGGCAATCCTTTAACATATCCCTTATATTCTTATGATAGCACCTAAGCGGTTCAGAACCATATCCACCGAAACTAAAATCACAAATTTTTTTATTGTCATTATATTTAACTTTAGCGGCTAGACTTAAAGCATTACTATACATATAGGCACCACCAGCTGCAGTTGTCTTGATAATACTTTTCAATATATTTTTTTGCTCTTCATTTACAATAGGCTTAAGCTCTTCTGCCGTTTCATCTGCAGTTTTAGGGTCACCGCCCTCCCAGATATAATAGGCCATTGTTGCCCCTTTGCTGGGAGTACCTACCATGGCAAATTTTCTAACATCATTGGCATAGCTACTAGATTGAATATAGGACCTAGCTAGTAACCCTCCCATGCTATGGGCAATAATATCAACTTTAATATCTTTAGCTTCTTGACCTGTCAATCGTTCATAGGCTTTTGCATAAGCTTCCTTTGCATCGCGAATATATTTGACCAAATAAGCATCGCGGGCATTGGGTAAAGATAGAGACCAATCATAGGGAGCCTCAAATAGAGTTTCACCATCAATATATCCTTCTTTTCTTAATTCCGCTTTCAACTTATACCAACCTACTTCTGAAAGACTATCATCCTTTCCAGGTATTTTATACGGTTCATGTAACTGCCATTTACTTTTAAGAAGTTCCCATGCTTTTAAGTCATTGCCATAGATATCCTTGGGACTGGAGAAATGTAACTTTGGATATGCTCCCCACGTATCTTTAACAGTAGATCCCAAAATTCCCGGTACTAGCAATACCGGGGTAGGTAGTATAGTAGGTAAATCTAGCCCACGACCGGATCGCCTACCACCGGGATTATCTTCATAGAGTAATACATTACCGGTTATGGCTACTTTGGATGCTAATTTAATCTCTTCAACGCTTCTTTTATACCCCTCTGCCTGCATTTCCAAATAAAAATTACCTGCTGGTAAATTGCTAATGCTATATTTCCCAGTGGTATCCGTGGTAGCGGTACCAATTGTGTCACCAGGCGTACAATGTGCTACATACTATGGAAATTAAGACTTCGGTTGACAAAGTAGTATAATTTTGCGTAGTTAAACATAAACCGAGGCTACTTATGAAACAAAAAGAACTAAGTGATATCAAACGTAAATTACGT
>JAVBML010000076.1:0-4282 GCA_031552655.1 Gammaproteobacteria bacterium | reverse complement strand
CTTATCTTTAATATAGCGTTCGATTTTTCTTATTTGCGGTACTTCACTCATCGTCGCAATGGAAATAGCCACTCCATTTTTTCCTGCCCGACCAGTGCGCCCGATTCGATGTACGTAATTTTCAGAAATCCTAGGAAGATCATAATTAATTACATGACTGACATCAGCAACATCGATACCCCGAGCTGCAACATCAGTTGCCGTAAGAAATTGGATCTCGCCACTGCGAAACTGTGCCAATGTCCTATTGCGCGCACTTTGTTTTAGGTCTCCATGGATCGGAGCTACGGTATAGTCGCAACTACGTAATTGCGACGCTAACTTGGAGGCTTGCCGTTTAGTAGCAGAGAAAATTATTGCCTTAAACATATTTTCTTCCCTAAGCAATTGTTCCAAGATTTGACTTTTATGGCTGAGATCTTTCGCCATAAGGATTTTTTGTTTAATTAGGTTAACTTTAACTTCCTCTTGCGCGGTGCTAATTTTAATGGGATTGTGCAAGAGATTTTTCATTATTGTTAACAGCTTATCATCGGCAGTAGCACTGAACAACAGGGTTTGGCGATTTTTCGGAACTGCTTGCACGATTGTTTTAATATCATTAATAAAACCCATATCCAGCATACGATCAGCTTCATCTATCACAAGCATTGCAATTTGCGATAGGATAAGGCGTTTATTTTTCAAATGATCCATTAACCGACCGGGAGTGGCAACAATAAAATCCATGGGCTTAGACAGTGCTCGAAGTTGTTTATGATAGGGCATTCCTCCGATAAAACTTGCGGTATTAATTTTAGCAAATTTTCCATATTGACCTATTACTTTAGTAATTTGATTCGCTAGTTCACGAGTCGGAGATAAAATTAGAATGCGCGGCTGACCAATGGTCTTTTGGGTTAAAAGTAATTGCAGACCAGGAAGCACATAGGCCGCAGTTTTACCCGTTCCAGTTCTTGCCGTTGCTACCACATCTTTATGCTCTAAAATATGCGGGATAGCCTGTGCTTGAATTGGAGTTGGGTGCACATAATTGCATAGCTCAAGTGCTTGTAAAATTTTAGGATGTAAGCCTAATTTCGTAAATGACATAGAAAATTTCTCTTAAATAAAAAATATAAAATGAAGCAATTGTTATTTGCAACAAAACACGAAACATTAACCAAAAATGAACTATAGTAAAATCAATGAAAAAATAGATCACTGCTAAAAGGAGGAGTTAAGCGCATTTATATGATGCCTTATACTGCAGAATCAACATTATGAATTCCTACTAGCTATCACTAGCTTAAATCATGCTAGTAATACGGTTACTCATGTATATAGACATTAATTTGATTAAAACACAAGATAAATTTCTATTAAATCTATGTCATATTTTATTAATGCAGCTCTAGCAGGCAATTATGTAAGTGGCTACTTCCCTGGTAATCACTAGCTTAAAGTAACCACGGCAAACTGTTTGCTTTATAAATTTTTCGCAAGCTGGGGATCTATGTGGAAATTTGTGAGATTATATGAATTACATAGCTGCGAAAAAAAAATGCCGAAGGCCGGACTCGAACCGACACAGTTTTCACCACTACCACCTCAAGGTAGCGTGTCTACCAATTCCACCACTTCGGCAAAGATTTAGGTTTAGGCGCCAAGCACTCATTTGGTCTATTTTTCAACCAAAGAGCTAGCCAAATCTCCACTAAGCTCCTGGGGTATCACCGCAGACTGCTTTGCCTGCTTAGCCACAATAACACCGAGAGATACGCTGGTTATGAAAAAAATCAAAGCAATGATGGCCGTCAATTTAGTGAAAAATGATAGCGATCCAGTGCTGCCAAAAACAGTATTGGATGCCCCACTGCCAAAGGCTGCGCCTATGTCCGACCCTTTTCCCTGCTGCAAAAGTACCAGAATGATCAAGCAAATCACGGCCAGGATATGAATAATTAATACAAATTCTTGCATAGTTACCTCAATCACCAGGAATAGATATTAGCTATTCCTAAATCAAATTATTATAAGTTGCAAAGAGTATATAGCTACCCTATTTTTTTTTCAACTGCTGCGACTATTTCCCTAGCTACATTGACAATATATTCCTCATCCCTTCCTTCCACCATAACTCTAGCCACAGGTTCCGTCCCCGATGGTCGTAGTAATATGCGACCATTTTTGCCTAGATCTTTACTTAGCTTTTTAACCAACGAACTAATTTCCCTATCTCTACAGATCGTTTTAGGGTTTGCGCAGGTGATATTATGCAGCACCTGGGGATATTTTACCATTGCAGATTTAAGCTCATGGAGAGTTTTACCATGAGCATAAATAGCATTTAATACCTGCAATGCTGCTATTATACCGTCCCCGGTAGTTGTAAGGTTCAAGCACGCAATATGCCCCGAAGGTTCTCCACCCAGCAACCAACCATATTGCTGCATAGCTTCGATGACATGGCGATCTCCAACGGCTGCTCTCTTAAAAGCTATGCCAAATTTGCGTAGACTTTCTTCCACGCCTAGGTTACTCATTACCGTACCAATTACACCGCCCATAAGTACTTTTCTGGTAAATCCATGTATCGCTATAATAAATAATAGTTCATCTCCATTTACTATCTCACCTTGGTGATCAACCATAATAACTCTATCACCATCACCATCAAAAGCTATGCCTAAATCGGCTTGTTTTTCCACTACGGCTTTCGCTAGAAAATTGGGATTGGTGGATCCACAATGATCATTAATATTAAACCCGTTGGGATCAACACCAATGGCCATTACCTCGGCACCCAATTCATGAAATACACTGGGAGCAATCTGATAGGTAGCGCCATTGGAGCAATCCACAACTACCTTCAAACCATTTAAATTATTCCTAATTCCCAGGGTACTTTTGCAAAATTCAATGTATCTACCTGCGGCATCATCTATTCTTCTAGCTTTCCCCAATTCACCGGCACTAACAAGTTTCATTGGTTGATGCAATTTTTCCTCAATGGCCATCTCCAATTCATCGGAAAACTTTGTGCCAAACTGAGAAAAAAATTTAATGCCATTGTCTTGGTACAGATTGTGGGATGCGCTAATAACTATACCAGCCTGGGCATGGAAAGTACGGGTTAGATAGGCAACGGCCGGTGTGGGCATGGGTCCAAGCATACAGGCATCGACACCGGCGGATGATAAACCCGCTTCTAGTACAGACTCTAACAAATAGCCAGATATCCGCGTATCCTTGCCAATGAGCACCTTAGTTCTTCCAAAAATTTCTCGCAATACCTTTCCCGCTGCCCACCCCAACTTTAAGACAAATTCAGGATTAATAACAGCTTCCCCAACGCGCCCCCGAATACCATCTGTACCAAAATAGCTTTTTTTCTTCATAATATCACTGTAAATTGCTATTGCTATTTACTTGAAAAAACCACGATGACGCCAATTAATGTGACAAAATATTCCCAGTAAAAATCTAGGATTTCGATATTGCTGCTTTTCTCCGACTTACTTTGCTCTCGATTTTACTTCTGGATATCCTCGGTTTTTTACCATTCATAATGGCATTAATTTGCTTTATATCAATGGTTTCATACTTAATAAGCGCATCAGCCATGGCATCAAGTTTCTCAATGTTCTCCCTTAAAATCGTCTCTGCCTTTCCATAGTTACGCTCAATAATAGAGCGCACTTCTTGATCTATCTCCGCTGCCGTAACATCGGAAATCTCTTTATGGGAGGTGATACTTCTTCCTAAAAATATCTCTCCCTCTTCGCTACCATAAACCATGGGACCAAGTTTATCTGACAATCCCCATTTAGTTACCATATTACGAGCTATACTCGTTGCCCTTTCGATGTCATTGGAAGCACCGGTGGTCATGGAGTCCACACCAAATTTAATAATTTCAGCAATGCGACCACCAAAAAGACTGGCCATTTGTGTCTCTAAACGTTGCTTTGAATAGTTATAGCGATCCTCCTCCGGCAAGAACATAGTAACTCCCAGCGCCATACCACGCGGTATAATGCTTGCCTTATATATGGGATCATGGCCACGGGGTACCAATACAAATCCCACTATGGCATGGCCAGCCTCGTGGTATGCTATGAGATTTTTTTCTTCATCGCTAATTACCATGGAACGTCTCTCGGTTCCCATGATAATCTTATCCTTAGCCTTTTCAAAATCGATGTTCTCAACTAATTTTTTATCAGCGCGGGCAGCAAATAATGCTGCCTCATTCACCAGATTGGCTAAATCTGCTCCGGAAAATCCCGGCGTACTACGA
>JAVBML010000025.1:0-5526 GCA_031552655.1 Gammaproteobacteria bacterium | reverse complement strand
TGGTGATAGATAATTCTAGCTTTAGGGCCTACCATGCTCCCCGCTTGATTACCGTGGAAATAGTAGCCTCCTGCGTAGCCTGTGAGATTATCACTGAAGGCATAGCCCACTTCGCCATCGTAACCTCCTAGAACTCTTTCATGGTAATTATTCTGGATATAACCTCTACCACCGGAATAGCTTCTTCTAAGATCAGATAGGCTAACTAACTCTTCACCATTTCCTTGCTCATCTTTTCCATAGCTAACCTTCACTAGATGACTTCGCTTACCCAGCGGCTGGTAGTAATTACCTCCCATAAATAATCTGTTATTCCAATACTCCACTCCCATTGTTAGCTGGCGATAGTTAATTCCATGATGACTCTTTTTTAGATCATAGGCTCCGTAGATACCGAACATCCGTTCTCGTCCCAAATCCATACTGCGATAGCCCAGATGCAAATTACCCTCCGCACCTCTACCACTACGATCAAAGAGACGTAAATCTGTAAATAGCAATTGATTTTCACTCTGAGCTAAAGGAATAAATAAATCGTAAACTCCTGCTACGCTACTGTTCTGGTTAAACTGCTTTTGTCCTCCTAACTCTAGGTAGGCTTGGTATTTATCCTGATGGCTAAACAACAATTGCCCACGGCTAGTAGACCAAGGCTGAGTAACCAAAGTCCAAGGAAATAGCTTGGCTCCTAATCTCTGCCTGAGACGATGATTTCCATCACCAACTTCAACTCTGGAGGTATTCTGAGAAAAAGTAGTGTGCAATGAACCACTGCCTTCAACCCTAGCAAAGGTTGGTCCCATTATTCCTGCGATGAAAGTTAGCAGCAAAACCGAGGAGATTAACCGTCTCCCAGCACATAATTTAGTGAAAATACTATTGATCACCATATTGTTCTATCGCTAGCTGCATAAACTATAAACATTACAATCATCAATAAATATTCCCAGATCTCTCGACTTATCAAATTCATCAGTCATCAAACCTTAAACTGTTTACCTATAAGTTATAGCAGATGGCCTTTAGTAATACATTGCCACTTTTAAATTTTTTATTAACAACCATTTTTTCACTACTAAAGAACTTATCATCCATAAATGAAAATTAATATATAGGGGTTGTATAAATAATTTCATTGTCTCGTAGTGCCTAACGAAACCAAAAAAAATTGCGCTTCTCTATCCTAGCTATGTGGTAGGTAAACAGATGAACAGTGACCAAGCGATGATAAAAACAAGCTACTATTTTATCAATGAGATACTTCATGGGACATGGCATTTCTTCACTGAATTTCTTATTTGTCTTAGCGTCACTAAATATTTATTCCTATGATGCCTTTAAACTATTCCCTTTCATCTTTGTATGCAATCACCGCTTCATCCCTTAATTGCTCCCATTTTTGCTGCAATAATTCTAGCTTTCTTTGATTTTTTACTACTCTATCTATATCTAAGTTATTCACATACAGTCGTAATTCCTTTGCAATTTTTTGCATTATCTCTAGCTCTTCATTCCTAAGTTTGTTGTGGTGATTATTCAATTTCCGTTGATTCTCAAAACCCTCTATCCGCCGCTGTAATCTAACGATAAATTGCTTTGATTTTCCAAAAGATGAGCGGGGAATTTCACTGGCCTTTTTTTGATACTCTTCTAATATCTTCCGAATTTCATTTAAAATCATATAATTTCCATATTAAAAAATTTCTAATTTCACTTGGAAAGTGTTATTTTACCAAATATTCTCCTCTAATTAAACTTTTTAAGCGTATATTTACATAATTATGGAACCTTTAAACGAATCAAATTATCTAAATTCAGCCGAAATCAAAAAACGCTACTTTCCTTGAAAATAGCATTTATACCAACATAATGCGTTGATTAATAATAAATTATTTAATTTTTCCCGAAAATTATCCATGCTTCCTACGCTACCCCCTTGTACTTTCTTAACCATTTTGGCAATATAAAAACATGCTCCGGTGGCACAGCTGGATAGCGCAGTCCCCTCCTAAGGGACAGGTCAGAGGTTCAAATCCTCTCCGGAGCGCCATATGTTTTGCACATCCAAAATCACCCACCTACTTTGAGCCTGGTAACAGTAAAGTTGGCAAAGTATCATTCCATTCATTATAATTGATTGTACTAGAGTAGCTAGGGAAAAAAATTATGTCATCACTGAATAAAGTAATCAAACAACGTAGAAGCATATATACCATAACCAAACAAATTTCCAGCAGCGATGATCGTATTTTACAAATCGTTAGGGAAGCAGTGCTACATAGTCCATCGGCATTTAATATGCAAGAAAGTCGCATAGTTTTATTACTGGGAAAGCACCATGATGAATTTTGGAATGAAATTGTGCTAAATACCCTAATTTCCTCCGTTACCAAGCTTGACCCCAAAGAAACCCAGAAAAAAATAGCGACCTACGTAGCTGGTTACGGCACTATTTTATTCTTTGAAGATGAAGAAACTACAAAAAAATTTATACAATCCTATGCCACCTACAGCGATCAATTTCCCGCTTGGGCTCACCACAGCAATGGCATGCTACAGATAACCCTATGGTATTTACTAACCCAGGAAGGTTTAGGGACCACATTGCAGCACTATAATCCCCTCATTGATGAAGCAGTCAAAAATAGATGGCACATCCCCATAGCATGGAAATTAGTAGCTCAAATGCCCTTTGGCAAACCATCTGATTATCCAGATCCCAAACCTAAACTACCCCTGGAAGAACGTATTTTAATATATAAATAGCTGCCAATTATTTAAAAATTTCTCGAGTAATATAGTAATCACTATATTGGGAAGAGGAAGAAAAGTCGGCGTAATTGAAGTTAACGCTGCCATTAATATTTACGGTTCCTTCCACAGCTATTTGGCCCCAGAGTCTTAGTCCCTGAACACTCAAGTTACTACCTATAACATATATTAATCCATAGATAATAATATTGTTGGAGCTGATATTAACATTATTGCTGTTAACAATAATGGTTACCGGTGCCGTAGAACTGCCTATGGTAACGGAGCCATGGGGATTAAAGTTACAATTTACCCAGGTGGTACCGGTTAGGCTACCATAATCATAGTTATTGCAATTGCTAACCACTTTGCCTTGGCTAGCTAAACTAGTATATAAATCATTTTTGGATTGGGAAAAATAGTAATGCCACAGTTTATCCCCATTGGTAGTTATGTTACCATTGTAGGAGCTAATATCGGCTTTTCGTACCTGCTTCGTTGAGGCCACTTGACCCGGAGAAGGGCCTATATTAGTTTCGGCACTACCATTAAATGTCACCTGAGCACCACAGGCAATCGTTGAGCCTACAATGCTAGGGTCATCAAATCCCGAAACACTAAGATTACTTATGGTACCATTGCCACCAAAATTAACCATCGAAGTTGCAGCTAAGACTGTCCCTAGACCGCTGCCGGAATTACCATCGCCGGTACCGTGTGTACTCTTCCATAGTAGTTCTTGCAGCACTCGCTTTCCCTCGGGATTATCTAAATCGGGAACACCTGCTTCGGAGGTAAGCAGGCAAATATTTTGCATAACACTGGATCCAGCACTGTGGCTCGTAGCTAGGCTATTAAAGGCTCCTCGTTTTACATTTAGCAATTGATTATCAGCAATACCGGAATACCAAATAACTTCATCATCGATGGTAATTACCCCCACGGACAGCAACTCAGAGCTACTAGCTAGGTTAATGGTTGTTGATCTATTATCAATGGAATTCGCTAAGATGGTAGTTTGGTTTACCTCCTCTCCCCATACTGAAAATCTACCGCTGCAACCACTGGCACCGGGAAGAGCATGGCAAGCTTTGCTGTACTTAGCATTAGTAGTATTAATATCTTGGCATCTCAGAGAAGAAGAGATTTTGAGTAAATCGCGCCTAGCTATCTCTAAGCCAGATTTAGCTATGTAAAGAGCTTGATCTGCTTGCAAAATATTGCTCGTTGAACGCAGCGCTGTTAAATACATACTAACTAGAATAGCACCCACCAATCCCACGATAACAATCACTACGCTAGCAACGATCAATAAATAACCTCGTTGTTCACTTATCACTTTATGTTCCATAGATAAACCGCCGTTTTTACAGGAAAAATTGATTGTTTATATTTCATAGCAATGGTTACCACAACGTAGCGTAGAGCTTGTTTCTCCACCGTCGCCAGAGGAGGTAAAAGCCTATTTGGCACTGCTCCACCATCATAGTAGCTAAAATTAATAGCCTGCACATTGTTAGCTATCAGCTGATTATTGCGCCTTAATTGGCTAGCAACAACTTGGTAATTTATATCATCGCCATGGAGATTGGTTACCATTATTTCATTGGCAGCTGCGACGATAATATCATCGGTGGAGCGAGTTGCATGAAGATCAAGAATAATACGCTCCAAAGCTACACTCGCCTGCCAATTAATATTAATAAGATCCTGGGTTACAAAAAAAGATCTAAAACCGTGATAGAGCATTTGGCTTGAACCAACCATTAGTAATCCAACTATCAGAATTACTACTATTAATTCAATGAGACTAAATCCAATTTGCTGTCTATGTCTTCGCATATCCATTAATAGCTAGAAATTATGGTTGTCAATTTAGCATGACCTCGTCCCTGAACGTTGACCACTATGGTTTTATAATTTGGATCGTCTCCAAGGGTATATTGACTAACGATGGTAACTATTCTATAGCCATTGCTAGCGGAGCAAAAATTTGGAACATTGGTAATGGTATCAATGCTAGCAAATCCATTAATTGCTCGCTGTCCCAGATACCAATCCATGCATAGGGCGGCCATCTTAGAAGCCCCTATTTGACTATTAATAATAGCGGAGGATCTAAAAAGAGTGCCATGGGAAATGGCCAGAGCCGCCGCAATTACACCCAATACGATGATAAAAATTAAAAGTTCAATAAAAGTGAAACCATGATTTGTTTTCATGGAATCACCATCCCCGTTTCCGGTGTAATGGTGACATCTATTCTATGGCTACCAAGTAATAGAGGCATTACCGCCGTGGCAACCAATGGAAGGGAATCAGTACTATCATCATAGGGAACCCCTTCACTGCTAAATGTAATTCCATTGGTAATGGTTTGAAAGGCTCCAAAGGTAACTCCCGAAGTTAGGGTGATTACCTCTCTGCCCAAAAAATCTTCCACAATATTACCAGTGGCATCTTGAATTTGGTAGGTAGTAGCGGAGGTTTTTACTAAACTAAAACGTTGGTGCTTTGTCATGGAAAGATTTTGAACATAGCGAATATCGTTGGCTAGCAATTGCGCTTGGCTATAAAGTGTAATAGCGCCACTGGACCAACGAAAATATATGGGAATTGCCAATGCCAACAAAATTCCCATAACCATGACCAATTCAATGAGAGAAAAACCGGAAATATTAGCTACCTTTTCCATGTGCCTATAGTCAACATACCTTTTATTGTAAGTATAACATCAATATCTATCTAATAAAATATATATTTTATACCATTAAT
>JAVBML010000021.1:0-14524 GCA_031552655.1 Gammaproteobacteria bacterium | reverse complement strand
CGTTGGCAGCCATTAGTTTTTTTGCCCACAGAGCGGCAGCAAAAATCTCTTCTTCTATTTTGTCAAATCCAATGTAGCATTTGGTTGCAGATGGTTTTTCATTAGGGGTCATGGTGGTAATTTTGCAACCCCCACTTTTTAGTAATTTAGTGAGAGACTGGATAGCTGGAGTTAACTCGTCAAATGCCATAAAGGTAATACTAGATATTTCCAGTTCTTCAATGTGGCCTCTAAGTAATCTTGGTATCTCATTGATTGTTATTAGATTTTTTTTAGCACAATATTTTTTAAAGGAGTCATAGAGAGATAAAAATAGGGAAATACTTTCATTGCCTTGCTGTAGATGTGCGATCTCTATCTCATATTCATTAATTAGTCGGTGAAAATTGATGGCAGCTTCTGTTATATCGCTGTTTTTGTATAGACTTGAAGAAACAATGTTTTGCCAAATTGCTTTTTCCTGATAGCTAGATATCAATTGCTTGGGGGTCTTGCATTTTTGCCAACAAATTGTAAGCCACGTCTCTAGGGATAGTACATTTTTTGTAACCCAAGCACTTTGGTTCGTGGCACTTTTATTTGGACGAAAACTTCTTTCCCAATGTCTTGCTAGGCGTTTATTTGGAGTAATAATGTATGATTTTTCTAGCATTTTTTACACAGATTCCTTAGCTTCTCACTTATTCTAAAATCGTTTTTATTTCGTGGCTAACATTCCCCCAGGCTAGTTGTATAACTATATGATAATAAACACTTTTTATCTATAGGCTAAAAAGTGTGCAATTTGTAGCTAGGCTAGTTTTTTCAGCGTTTTGTGGAATGAATTTGAAAGATATCCACAAAGTTATCCACATTTTTTGTGAATAATTTTTTATCATGATAAAATGTATTTTTATTTAGGATGTTAGCAATTTTATATGTCCGAATGCTTAGAAGGAAGTTCCGGTTTTTTTAACATATACCCCACTCCTCGCACCGTAATAAGGTTTTTTAGTTTAAGTTTTTTTCTTAGGTTGTGTATGTGTACTTCGAGTGCATTACTATCTATATCATAGCCCCAACCGTACATGCTTTGAGTTGCTTGCTCTCTTTGGACAACTTTGCCAACATTTTCCATCAAAATTTGCAGCAATACAAATTCGCGCCGGGAAAGCTCCACCATTTTCTCCCCTTTACATACCACTCTGGTCGCAGGATCTAGAGAAATATCTCCGGTTTTTAATATGGTGTTTGTATTGCCAATATTATTAAATCTACGACGGATCGCGCGAATGCGAGCACAAAGGGCCTCTAAATTAAAAGGTTTGGTGATGTAGTCGTCGGCACCGATATCAAAATTCCTTACCAAGGATTCCGTGGTATTAAGCGAAGTAAGTATAATGACAGGAATGGCTATGTTTTTACTGCGGATATTTTTTAATACCTCTTCGCCGGATAGCTTAGGTAAATTGATATCTAGAATAATTAAATCAAAGTGTTCATGTTGGATTGCTGACCATGCTGCCATGCCATTTTTTACCCAGTCTACGGTATATTGATAGCTAATAAGACCTTGGCGTAGCCCCTCCCCAATTAATTCATCATCTTCAACAAGTAAAATGCGCATTAGTGCCTCGTTTTTTAATATTACAAATAGAATTATATACCATATTGCACTTTTTTGTTAAAGTTAGGCGATAATTTATTCATCCTTGTTTGCCATTTGACAAAATGGGAATGGATCACATATGATTGGGACATGTAGTTCTTCTTGTTTTTCTGGATTGGTATTGTTCTCCGAAAAAATATACTTAAAGATACGAGGTGAAACTTATGAAATTTCAGGGATGCAGCGGAAGCGAATTATTTACTATGATATTCAAAAGCTTATGTTTGATAGGAATTGTTGCCATTGGATTATCTCTAGCCAGGAGCATTGCTACATTGAAGATGGGAGTGCGCTATGTCAGTGTTAAAGGCATAGCAGAGTGTCCAGTTAGAGCAGATTTAGCCATTTGGGACATCGGCTATCGGATAGCGGGTGATAACCTTGGTGAACTAACGGCAAAGAGCTTAGAGAATCAAAAAATCATCGCGGACTTTTTAGCGAATCAGGGATTTTCCATGGAAGAAATTGAACTACAGCGCGTCGAGGTTTTGGATCAATTTGCCAGGGAATATGGTGGTGATAAGCCGCGCCATCGCTATATTTTAACCTGCGGTATCACTCTGCGCACGGCTAAGGTAGAGTTGATGCATGGAGTAAGCCAAAAGGGCGCTATTTTGCTGCAGAGGGGAGTGGTACTAATGAATAAAAATGATTATTTGCCCAATCCTCGCTATTTTTATACAAAACTAGATAACATTAGACCGAAAATGCTTGAGCAAGCCACCAAGAGTGCTAGAATTGCTGCGGAACAATTTGCCATTAATTCTGGGAGTAAAATTGGCTCCATAAGAAGGGCTAATCAGGGAGTATTTCAGATCTTAGGGCTTGATAGCAATGCCGGCAGTAGCTATGGATCCGACAATGATCAAATTGGTAATATGAACAAAATAGTGCGCGTGGTAGTGTCCTTGGATTATATATTAGAGTGAAATTTGCCATGATTTTGCATGAAATAACTTTGGATGGATGATATGAGTTGGTTTAAGAGTTTTATTGCTAATAAAATTACGACGGAATCATCGAAGCGCCGGGAGGTTCCCGAAGGTTTGTGGGAAAAATGTCAATCCTGCAATGCTACAATTTATGGAGCGGAGCTTGAACGTAATCTTTTTGTTTGCTCCAAATGTGGCTATCATTTTAGAATTACTGCTAGGCAGCGCATAGAAATGTTTTTGGATTTGGAGAATAGGGAAGAACTAGGCGGTGACATTGTTCCCGTAGATCACCTTAAATTTAAAGATATCAAGAGATACAAGGATCGCCTAGAGACAGCGGTACATGATACCGGAGAAAAGGATGCTTTGGTGGTGGTTAAAGGTAGTGTAAAGAATATACCATTGGCGGGAACTTTTTTTGATTTTGGATTCATCGGTGGGTCCATGGGAGCTGCGGTGGGGGAACGCTTTGTATGTGCAATCAATGAGTCTCTAGCTAATAATATTCCCCTGGTGAATTTCTCATCCAGTGGCGGTGCGAGAATGCAGGAGGGGTTAATTTCTCTAATGCAGATGGCTAAAACCAGCGCAGCGCTAGCGAAGTTAGCTGAGGGTGGTATTCCCTACATTTCTATTCTTACGGACCCTACTACGGGTGGAGTTTCAGCAAGCTTAGCTATGTTGGGAGATATTATAATTGCGGAGCCCGATGCTCTAATAGGTTTTGCGGGACAGCGGGTAATAGAACAAACGGTTAGGCAGCAGCTCCCTGAGGGGTTTCAGAGAAGTCAATTTTTACTCGATCATGGTGCCATTGACATGGTAGTTCATCGCAATAAAATGCGTGATGTTGTGGCAAGTCTTCTTTCTAAATTGCTACATCGGGAACAACCTGGCATTGATGAATATAAGTGATTGGCTACGATACTTAGAATCTTTGCCGTCGGGACTACCCAGGACTTCGCTGTTTACAGTTAAAGCCGTTGCAACTAAGCTAGATCTATTTGCTATTTCCAGTAAAATAATAACCGTTGCCGGTACCAATGGTAAGGGTACAACGGTGATATTTTTGGAAGCCATGCTCAGGGCAAGTGGTTTCAGGGTTGGCAGCTATATTTCTCCTCACTTACTTTCCTACAATGAGCGCATACGAACCAATGGAAAGAATATCAGTGATCAATTACTGTGCCTAGCTTTGGCAGCTGTCAGGGAGGCTGCGGGTGATATTTCACTGAGCTATTTTGAGTTTACTACCCTGGCAGCTTTGGTGTTTTTTAAACGGTGTTCCTTTGACTATTTAATTTTAGAAGTTGGTCTAGGTGGTAGATTGGATGCTGTAAATATTTTTGACGCAGTGCTAGCAATTGTCACTACAATTTCCTTGGATCATACCCAGATTTTGGGAGACAGTAGGGAACTCATAGGTTACGAAAAGGCTGGTATCATGAGAGCTCGAGGTGTGGCCATTGTAGGAAATGATATGCCCGCTGCGGTTACCATGGAAGCAAAACGACTAGGGGTACAACTCTATTCTCTGGGGAGGGATTTTTACTATGATTTATCCCCCGATGGAAAATCGTTCGATTGGTACCATGGAAGTGATGTTCTGCGAAATTTACCCCGAACTAATTTACCAACGGTAAGTGCTTCTCTAGCACTCATGGCTATTTATATATTGATTGGTCGCAAAAATATTGTTGAAGAAAGGATTAGGAGTAGTCTGGGTGTCGCCCGTTTATGGGGAAGGATGCAGCATTTTGTTTTTGATAATCGACAAGTAGTGGTGGACATTGCACATAATGAGGAGGCTGTTGCGCTATTGGCTACGAGGCTATTAGAAATTAAGCGACGTGGTAGACTTATTGCTGTTTTTGCTGCCCTTGAAGATAAGGATATTAGAGCCATGGTGGCTAGGGTCATTAATTTGATTGACTGTTGGTATTTGGGAGAGTTAAATATTAAACGACGAGCAAAAGTGGATACCATTGCTGATATTATCATTTCCATAAATTGCCACGCTGAAATTCATAGGTATCCGAGTATTTTATTATCTTTACAGCGAGCTATTGTGGAGAGCGCAGAAATAGATACGGTAGTTGTGTTTGGATCTTGCTATACAATAGCAGAGGCTTTAAAATTACTTTCAAAATAATATTTGGAGAATTAATGTGACAGCAGATAATAAACAGAGAATTGTGGGGATTATCGTGTTGGTAGCTTTTATAGCGCTATTGGTACCATTTTTGTTTACCGGTGGGTCTAGACATAGGGATACTTTGGAGCATGGCAGTGAGATCGAGCTACCACTAAGTAATGATGTACTAGGAGGAAATAAGTCCACGGAACAGCAACCACCTAGTGCGCAAAAAATTTCACCTAGAGAATCACAGGTAACCAATGAGGAGGAATATCAGAAGTTATCCCTTGAATTATCCGGACCCAGGGAGATTGAAAATAGTACCAATAACCCAGAAACTTCAATGCATAATCTTCAATCACCATCCTCGGAAGAAATTAAACCCATGGCCACCAATCTTGCCATTGACGCAAAAGTATTGGAGCCTAATTCAGTTGATAGAGTGACCGTGGCTGGTGTGAAGAAGGTTGCCGGGGCAGGGACTAAGAAAAAAATTAGCAGGAAAACCCTCCCCAATAAATTTAAAATTTCCGTGGATGGTGGTAATTGGTTTGTTCAGGTAGGTAGTTTTTCCAATGCGGAACGTGTGAAAAGACTAGCTGATAGATTACAATCCAATGGTTTCCTTGTTTATTTCCAAAAAATAGTTACCTCTCAGGGTCCCATGACTCGGGTATTGGTAGGTAAGGAAAAAAGCCAGGAGGAAGCAATGGCCATCGCTAGAAAGTTAAAGTCCAGGTTGCAGCTGGATGGTAAGGTGATTATTAGTAACCTATGAATAGTTTACAGGAACTTTGCAAGCTTAACTTTATAGACTATACAATTATTACAATTGTATTACTTTCAACCCTAATTAGTCTTTTCCGGGGGCTAGTTAGGGAACTTTTTTCTTTAACCATTTGGTTTCTAGGTTTTTGGATAGCCTTAAAATTTTGTTACCAATTTGCAGATTTTTTTGCTTCATCCATAGCTAGCGTAGCGCTAAGGCATATTATAAGCTTCACTGCCATTTTTATTATGGTGTTAATTCTGGGTTCTATTTTTAATAAATTATTTTCTTTACTCGTGGATAAAACTGGTTTTAGTAGTACTGATCGAATTTTAGGTATGATCTTTGGTGCCGTGCGAGGCATATTCTTAGTTAGCATTTTACTGTTAGCAGTTAGTCTAACCTCTTTTGTGGAAGACAATTGGTGGCAAAGTTCCCTGCTAGTTCCCCATTTTGAAATTATTTTGAAGTGGCTAGGAAAATTTATTCCGGCTAAGGTAGCTGCCTTGACAATGGAGGCTGGTTCCTAGCGATAATTTTGTTAAAAATATTTTGGAATAGTTGCAAGATATCTTTGAAAATGCTAAGTTACGCGTTATTTGTTTAGGGCTGTACTATAATCGGTGTGCCAAGTTAAGCAGCGATGATATATTACAGTGAGCCGTGGGAAGGTAAACCTATGTTTTTTATTTTTAACTTTTCCTATGTTACTTGGGACATAGTTTTAACCTAGGAGTTTTATGACCGAAAATTTTGCCGAATTGTTTGCCGAAAGTATTAGTGATATTAATTTTCAAGTTGGTATGCTTAGGAAGGCTGAAGTTATAGATATTACACCGGATTTTGTAATACTCTATGCACTGGGATCTAAGTCCGAGGCTTATGTTCCCATCTCAGAATTTAAAAATCAACGTGGTGAAATCGAAGTTAAAAAAGGTGATTTTGTAGATGTTATCTTAGAAGCTTTTGAAGATGGTGCCGGTAGAACGGTTTTTTCTCGGGATGAGGCAAAGAGGCTTGAGTCTTGGAAAATTCTAGAAAAAGCTTTGGAAACAGGGGAAGTGATACAAGGGGTTGTTACCGAACGTGTTCGCGGTGGTTTTACCGTCGAGATTAATAAAGTTCGCGCATTTTTGCCTGGATCCT
The DNA here is from genome assembly GCA_031552655.1 of Gammaproteobacteria bacterium. Lineage (GTDB taxonomy): Bacteria > Pseudomonadota > Gammaproteobacteria > UBA9339 > UBA9339 > CAZTPH01. Next base: position 7,889 of record JAVBML010000021.1, on the reverse strand, counting down.
TGGTGGATATTAAGCCCGTTAGGGATACCTCTTTTATTGAAGGTAAGGAAATTGATTGTAAGGTTATTAAGGTTGATAATCGGCAGAATAATATAGTGGTTTCCCGAAGGGCAGCCCTGATGGCTGAGGGTACTCCCGAAAGAGAGGAGTTGCTAAATAGTCTATTTGAAGGTGCCGAACTTACGGGGATTGTTAAAAATCTTACGGATTATGGCGCTTTCATTGATCTCGGTGGCATCGATGGTCTTTTGCACATTACTGATATATCTTGGAAGAGAATTCGCCATCCCAGTGAAATTTTAAAACTCGGGGATGAAATTAAGGTTAAGGTTTTGAAATATGATAGAGAGAAAGGTAGGGTATCTCTGGGATTGAAACAATTGGTTGATGATCCATGGCGTGATATCAGCCGTCGCTATCCCATAGGTGCTAGAATATTTGGTAGAGTTACTAATATTACGGACTATGGGTGCTTCGTGGAAATCGATGCTGGCATAGAGGGATTAGTGCATATGTCTGAGATCAATTGGACAAATAAAAATCTACATCCTTCCAAGGTAGTATCCCAGGAAGATGAAGTGGAAGTGATGATTCTTGCCATTGATGAGGATAAACGTCGCATATCTTTGGGAATAAAGCAGTGTAAACCTAATCCGTGGAAGGAATATGCTGTAGCTCATAGTAAGGGCGAAAAAATTGTTGGTACCATCAGGTCCATAACTGATTTTGGTATATTCATTGGCTTAGATGGTGACATAGATGGTTTGGTACATTTATCTGATATTTCCTGGACTGATTCCGGAGAAAAAGTAGTAAGAAACTATAAAAAGGGACAAGAAGTGGAAGCAATTATTCTGGCCATTGATTCCGATAGAGAAAGAATTTCTTTGGGCATCAAACAATTGGAAAAAAATGTATATTCTGACTACCTAGATAATTTCCCCCGGGGGAGCATTGTGAATGGGGTGATCACAGAAATTAATCCCAAAGCTGCCATGGTGGATTTAGGTAATGGTATTACGGGTAAAGTGAAGATTGCCGATGTTAGTAGAGAAAGAGTTAAAGATATTTCTGATCTTTTAAATGTTGGTGATCAGATTGAAGCTAAGGTCATGGGTACAGATAAAAAAATCCAAATGGTCAACCTTTCAATTAAGGAATTACAGCCGGAATTAGGTAGCGATAATAGCCCCATGAATACCCAATTAGGAGATTTGTTGAAGCTTGAAATGGAGAAGGAAAGCGAATAGAATAATCTTCTAAATATTAGGAAATTTATTTATTTCTTTGATTCCTCACTGAAGTTTAAGCAAAAGTGGGGAATTTTCCTATAAATGGGGATTAACTATGCACTTATTTTCATATTTGTTTTTACTAATAATTATGTTGCTGGGATTAACATTTGCATCCCTAAATTCTAATCCCGTTGATTTTAATTACTACCTTGGTACTAAACAAATAGCACTATCACTTTTATTGGTGCTAGCCTTTGGAATGGGTATTTGTTTAGGCTTGTTTGTTTCACTCTTTTCCCTGCTTAAGGCAAAAAGAAATAATTGGTTAATTAAGTCACGTCTAAAAGTAATTGAACAGGAAGTGGAGAATCTACGTTCGATTCCCATTAAAGGTGATTAAGTAACCATGTTGGAGCTATTACTGCTGCTACTTCCCATTGCAGTTATTTTTGGCTGGGTTATGGGTAGTCGCCATGTAAAATTATCCACTGACAGTGGTGAACAAGCTACACAATCCAGTTATCTATTGGGATTAAATTATTTAATTAACGAGCAACCGGATAAGGCAGTGGATGTTTTAATTAAGATGCTCGAGGTAAATAGTGATACGGTGGAAACTCATCTTGCTTTGGGGAATTTATTTCGGCGTAGAGGAGAGGTAGAGCGTGCCATCAGGGTACACCAGAATTTAATTGCTAGGCCACAGCTATCTAAGACACAAAAAAAGCAGGCACTACTAGAATTAGCCCAGGATTATATGCGGGCTGGTATGCTCGATCGTGCCGAGCGCTTATTTTTAGAGCTGATGGAATTTGGCGGTGACTTGTCTTTAACATTAACCAATTTAGTCAATATTTATCAACTGCAAAAAGATTGGCAGCAAGCGATAGCGGTTGCTAAAAAATTGGGAATGTTCCCCGGAGGTAATATAGGTCATGCCATCGCACACTATTACTGTGAATTGGCAGAGCAAATGCGCTTAGTGGAGGGAGACTTTGCTGGAGCAAGGGATTATATTAAAGAAGCTTTGCGACATGATAAAAACTGTGTCCGGGCTAATATTATTTTAGGAGAAATTTTCTTTAATGAAGGAAGATATGATGATGCCATTGTAACTTTTAAAAAGATCTATGACCAAGATGAGGATTATGTTTCGGAGATAGTGGAGTTGATTTATAGATGCTATTTATACCTTGGTAAGGAAGAGGATTTACTTGACTATCTATCACAGCGCATTGAAAATAATCCGCGCATACACTACATACTAACCATGGTGGACTATATTTTTCATAGACACGGTGCAGCGAAGGCGTTGCAATATTTATCAGAGTATATGTCGCGTTGTTTATCACTTCGTGGTCTTGGAAAAATGTTAAATCTCTATGTTAACTATGGTGATGGAAAGTTACCATTGCAACTTTCCATATTAAATGAATGCGTAGAAAAGATTCTGGTTGATAAACCTATCTATCGCTGTGTTCACTGTGGATTTTCCGGTAAAAATCTCTATTGGCAATGTCCCAGTTGTAAGAGATGGAATGCCATTAAACCAATTCATGATTTGGAAGGAGATTAAAAAAAGCTCTGAGTTTATACAAAAACTGCTACCATGGCCATTACACTAACGCCCACTATTAGAGCAATTACTTCATATAGACTTTCAAAGGATTTTTTACCTTCAATTAAATGTTCGGTGCTTAAATATAGGAATGTACCAGCAGCTATAGCATTGAAAATTGCCACCGCAGTTCCTCCCGAGGTAGTGGTTGTTAGATATAATACATAGGAAGCAATTAAAATTCCCAGGGGAGTTACCATGGAAAATATGGCAATGGCCTTTTTAATATTTTTTTTGTCAACTGCTAATCTTGCTAGATTGGTAGCGAGAGCAAAACTTTCCGATCCCTTATGAGTGAACACTGCGATGAATATGGCTAGAATTTCTAATAAATTATCATTCACCCCAATGGCTGCTCCCTCAATGAGAGAATGTATTGCAAGTAATCCCACGAGAAATAATGGCATGGTATTTTTCTTATTTGCCCGTTGACTGTTACCGTAGGTAAATAATCCTCGTTCCATGAGAAGTAGCAACATAAAGGTTACTAAGCATATTAAATGTGCTACGGGATAGTGGCAACTATGAAGTTCCTCAAATTTAGCTACGGCATCGGGTAGCATATGTAGCAGCGCTGCTCCAAGAAACACACCACTGGATGCAGCATCTGATATGCTAGCGATGGCAGAAGTAGCTCTATTTATTTTCAGAGAGGCTAATCCGGAAATTAGACTTAAAATAAATATGCTGAGGGCAAAAATCGCTTTTAAAGTTATTAAATCCATAGACTAAAAAATATATATTATAATTATTTTAGATACAAATTTTTATTATTATTTGCTATAATTGTCCACAATTTTAAATTGTAATATATGGTAGAAAATGGCAACTATGAATTCTGATTTTTTGGATTTCGAACAACCCATAGCCGATCTGTTGGCAAAGATCGAGGAACTGCGCTACGTGGGCATAGATAGTAAAATCAATATTAGCCAAGAAATATCTCGTCTGGAAGCTAAAAGTAGGGAGCTAACTAAATCTATATTTTCTTCCCTGAACGCCATGCAAATTATAAAGTTAGCTCGGCATTCGCAGCGTCCCCATACCCTCGATTACATTGGATATATATTTACGGATTTTGAAGAGCTTTTTGGAGATAGGCACTATGCAAAGGGTACGGCCATAGTTGGGGGAGTGGCTCGCTTGGATGGGAGGCCGGTGATGGTTATTGGGCAGCAAAAAGGTCGAAATACCAAGGAAAATTTGGAACGTAATTTTGCCATGCCTCAACCCGAAGAATATCGTAAAGCCTTGCGTCTCATGGAATTAGCTGAAAAATTTCAGCTGCCGCTTTTAACCTTCATTGATACACCCGGAGCTTATCCTGGTATCGGTGCCGAAGAGAGAAATCAAAGCGAAGCCATAGCTAGAAACTTGTTTGCCATGTCTAAACTAAGGACCCCCATTGTTTGCACAGTTATTGGCGAAGGTGGTTCCGGAGGAGCTTTAGCTCTAGGGGTAGGAGACAAAATTTTGATGTTACAATATAGTATCTATGCAACCATTTCTCCCGAAGGGTGTGCTTCCATTTTGTGGCGTAGTCAAGATAAAGTGGCCGAAGCCGCTGAGGCTTTACAACTTACTTCGGAGAAATTAGCGAAATTGAAACTAATAGATCAAATTGTTCCGGAACCGCTGGGAGGTGCCCACCGTGACTATCAAATTGCCGCCGCAAATCTAAAGCGAGCTCTTGTTGCTAATTTAATGCAGCTGCATAAGATTCCCTTGGAAAAGCTAATGAATAGTCGCTATGAAAAGTGGATGGCTTTTGGTAGGTAAAGTGTTTTTTACTGTCGGAAGCAGTTAATTTTAGGTAATTTCTTGCCATGTTTAGCAATGAAGATAGAGAAAAAATATTACGGCTGCTAACCCCCTACGCTAAAATTATCCTTGCCTATAGTGGCGGTTTAGATTCCAGTGTTTTGCTGCATATTTTGCATGAATTTAATTCTCTGGGTCAGAAATTCAATTTGGAAGTAATTCACGTTAACCACAATGTTAACCCAAATGCTAAAAGTTGGGCAAAGTTTTGTGAGAATATCTGCCAGCGATTTGGCATTAAATGTATTATGAGGGAAGTATTTCCCATGCAGAATTCTGCTGGAAAGGGCTTAGAAGATACTCTACGTCAATTGCGCTACGGAATATTTGCTTCCCTGATGTCAAAGGATATAGCCTTGGTAACTGCACATCATGCCGATGATCAAGCGGAGACTGTATTACTGCAATTGCTACGTGGCGCTGGAGTTAAGGGGTTAGCGGCTATGGCAGAGAAATCTAAATTTGCTGGGGGTCACTTAATCAGACCATTACTAAGCTATGATAGAAAGAAATTGTATTCCCATGCTAAATTTCATGATTTGGTTTGGATTGACGATGATAGCAATGCGAATGGTAGATTCGATCGCAATTATTTACGCAGTGAGGTAATCCCAAAAATTAAGACACGGTGGCCGGGATTTACGAAAACCATCTCTCGGGGGGCTCGTAACTGTGCTGAAGCTAGCTATTTGTTGGATCAAATGGCAGAGAAAGATCTAGGGGAAATTATCGTTGCGTGTGGCATTATAAATATTGTTAGATTGAAAAATCTGGAAGTTACTAGGCAAAAAAATCTTCTACGTTTTTGGCTACATAGCTTAGCATTGCCGATGCCCAGTGAGGGAAGAATGGCAACAATATTAGATAGCGTTGTTAATTCACGCTACGACGCTATGCCTAGAGTTGCTTGGCATGGAGCTGAAGTTAGGCGTTTTCGTAATTTACTCTATGCCATGGTGCCCCTGGATTATCACGATAGTTCTCTAGTTATACCCTTGGTAAGTACCACGGTAAACCTTCCTGGGTCCCTGGGAATTTTGCAAATAGAATTCAGTGGCAAAGAAAAAATAGATTTCAGTAAATTTAAAATCGGTTTTCGCCACGGCGGAGAGCGTATAAATATTACAGGTCGTTCGGGAAGTCATCTTCTTGTAAAGCTTTTGCAAGAATGGTCCGTTCCACCGTGGCTTAGAAATCGCATCCCCTTGATATACTATTGCGATACAATGGTTGCCGTGGGTGAATATTATAGCGTTCCATGGCTGAGAATTAGGATAATCAAATAATCAGTCCTTCAAGGTTTTATCTGGGTAATATTTAATTATTATCGATAATTGTTTTAGAATAAAAATAAAAAATTAGGAGATATAATCAGAAACATGGTTTATTGCAATAGCTATCTATTTGAATAGCTGAGCTCTTATTTTCTAATTTTTCTAGGGAACTACTTGCATATTGATTAGGTCACCTTCGAGGTAAGTATTTAGCCGCTTAAACCATCCTCTGAGCCAAACTTCATAGCGTTTTCCAGGTGCTGATCTTTGTACACGGCGTGTAAGGGCATTCTTTGCTGACCAAACATAGGCTCTTAGAGGAGTGTAGCCCGGTGGCGCATCCCGGGTACCCTTAAGAACCTGCAACAGCCCTGTGCCATATTCATAGTTTTTAGGGGCGTGAGATGTACCGGCTCCCTTGAAATTTAAATAGTCTACCAGGGCGTAAATTCCACTGGGAGTTCTCGCAAGGGTGTAAAATTGAGTATAAATAAATTGACGATCCTGGGGTGGCGTATGTTCCAGCAATTTAGGTAAAATTTTTTGTAGATTTTTAGTCATGTACTCCGCTTGGATAGGTATGGTTTTTTGCAAAAAAGTTCGTAGTTCCACCATGCGCGTAGAGTTTTTAGCGTGAATAAACTCACTGCGATTGCTCCAGGGGCAGTAGAGTAATCCATGACCCTGAAGCCATTGGGGAATTTCCGTCCCGTGATTTCTAATATAATTAACCAGAGCAGGAAAATCATTGGCAAAGGAAGCTACTTTACTGGGATAGGGATGCCAGATAAAATGCCCAATTCCCAGTGAAGCAAAATCCTCTCCTTGATTCCACGTTGTTAATCCTTCAACGCTACCGCCACACTCATTAAACCAAATTTTTATGCCAATGGGCAAAGCAATTTGAGGAGTTATGATAATAGTTGATGGTTGCCCCTGGGATTGTTCCACAGCAAATGCTGAGGTCACTAAAAAAATTACGACCATGGCAAAAAGTGATTTCATAGCACTCTAATTATAAATAAGTTTACGCAAAAGATAAAATTTTTTAGCTAGGGAGCTATTTATTCGGTACTATGTTTACTATGAACTATCGCCATGGCTATCACGCCGGTAATTTTGCTGATGTTTTTAAACATGTTATAGTCACTATTCTGCTTGAAAAATTAGGAGAGAAGAATAAGCCATTTTGCTACATCGATACCCACGCTGGTGCTGGTTGCTATAATCTAGCTGCTAGTCTAGCACAGAAAACTCGAGAATATTGTCGGGGAGTTTCGCTAGTGCTAAATCACTGGGAAAATTTACCCAGGGAAATTGTTACCTATGGGAATATATTGAAAGAAGTAAATGTTCGCTTTGGTATGGCAGATCCTCGGGGAGATAATATTGCTGTACTATATCCCGGCTCTCCTCTCATTGGTCGCTATTTACTTAGGAAGGATGATAATATGTTACTTATGGAACTTAATGGGGAAGAAGTAGCGGCTTTAAAACAATTATTTAAGAAGGATCCCCAGGTTGCTGTGCACCACTATGATGGTTATCTAGGGCTAAAGGCATTTTTGCCACCAATTAAGCGAAGGGGATTAGTATTAATTGATGCCCCCTTTGAAAATCGTGATGAATTTGCCACCATTTTATCATCATTGAATACGGCATTGACGCGCTGGCCCGGTGGTATTTATGCCATTTGGTATCCTCTTAAGATTGGAAATTCGAGCGCGGATTTTATGCGCTCCCTGGGGCGTTTAAATTTTCCCTATCTAGACTATGAACTTATCGTTAAAAAGCGAGGAATTGCCCAGGAATTAATTGGCTGCGGCATGGCCATTGTAAATCCACCGTGGCTAAGCAAGATAGTGTTAAATCGTGCTCTAACTTGGCTTGAAAAAATTTTAGCATAAAACGTAGAAGGTAAGCTTTCTATAAATGAAAATA
>JAVBML010000063.1:0-7954 GCA_031552655.1 Gammaproteobacteria bacterium | reverse complement strand
CTCGGCCGTCCCGCAGCTGGAATACGCTACTATGACTTAACGCTTAGTATAGATTTTTAGCACTCGCTTTGCTCTACTAAAAACCCTCACCTACCTCGGACTTCTAGCCTACACTTCGTTCTCCTTGGCTAGCAGCGTTAGAGCTGCAAAAATTAAAATATATGCGCTGATTAATGACGTCTATGATCTACAAAATATCAATACTCATCTCGATAGTAACTATGTGCTAAGTCAAGATATTGATGCCACCATAACCAAAACTTGGAACAATGGTAAAGGGTTCAAACCGCTAGGTGGAGGCAATACAATTGACTTCTATAATAACTACAATGCTGCGACATCAAAATCATTCTCCGGCAACTTTGATGGCAATGGCTATCGTATTAAAAATCTCTTCATTAACCGCAGGGATGAAAATAGTGTGGGACTATTTGGTCGCTGTGGCTATGATGAAGACAACCACAATGTCTTGGAAAACTTAACCTTAGAAAATTTCGATATCACCGGCAGTTCCATTGTAGGAAGCTTGGTAGGTTTAGCTGCCCATACCGACCTCCATAACATCACCCTGGTTAACCTCAGGGTTTATGGGCTTAGTGGGGTGGGAGGCTTCGTGGGTACTGCGGATCATATCCAAGCCCAAAATTTGCAAACGATGGATACCATAGATGTTAATGCTGTTAGAAAAAAAAGTTTTCTCGCAGGCTACGCTCGAAATAGTAATTTCTCTTTACTAATTAAGACATCGGAGCAATTAAATGACATTGTGCATCATTTAATTAATGAAAAAAGCTATTTAGCAAACAAAATCAATAAAAGTAATTTCGTAAATCTATCACTAAAATTTGAAAATAATATATCTTTAGAAAATCTTTTCAGTTTGACATCCATGACATGTATGGAAAAAAAAGACAATGAAAAAAAGATTCCCAGGGAAACTCAAACGTATGAACAATCTCTGAGAGACGAACTATAGTTTCCTATCAATTGCCATTAAATGAAATACTTTAAATAGAGAATTAAATTTCCAACCAAACGTTGATACCAAGTACGTTTCTGCCAGTCTGCCAAAGATATCTCCCGGGAATTTTCCAAATCTACTAAAAACTGTTTTTCCAATGTCTCCCTTGCTGCTTTGGATCTAATATTAACATCAACTTCCAAATCATGGAGCAAACTACGGTGGTTAAGATTGCTGGAACCAATGATCATCCAATCATCTAGAATTAAAGTTTTCGCATGGAGCATAACGGGTAAATATTCAAAAATTCTCACGCCCGCTTGCAACAATTTTTCATAGAAAGTCTTTGATGCCCAGGGCATAAAAGCCACATCGGATTGAGCCGGCAATAAAATTCTCACATCGATACTTTGCCGCGCAGCATCGGTCAATCGACGTAGTAAAAAATTATCGGGAACAAAATAGGCATTGGTAATCCAAACTCTACGCCTACATCCTCTAATTCTACCCAGTAAATTTTTATATAAAATGCGGCGCCGGTGCCAATTGTTATTAAGACGAATCACCGGATTGGTACCAATGTGACGAAAAAATTTCCTTATTCTCTCCTGCATGGGTCGATGGGCCCAGGATGATTCAAAGGCTAATATAACATCTTCTAGATCCACATTTTCTAAGCGAACTCCCGTATCTCGCCAACCTCGCTGCTTTCCATCTCTATCCACGTGATCCTGGGAAACATTAAAGCTTCCCGTATATACAATTTTTCCATCGATGATGCAAACCTTGCGATGATTGCGGGAATTAATCTTCAGCAAAAGATAAATGGCTCTAACTAAAAATGGAACCCAAACTACGGAACGGCTCCACTGCCAAAGGCGCCAGGGAAAAGGATGAAAAACACGGGTCTCACCTCCAACTTGTTCAAGTTTCCTAACCAAAGTACCGCCCCAATTCGGAGTACCTGCCCCATCCACCATAACCCTAACAATTACCCCTCGAGTAACTGCAGCAATTAAAGCCTCCAAAATCTTTTCACCGACGGAATCCACGGCAAAGATATAGGTTTCCAAATCTATCGATCGTTGAGCACCATTGATAGCAGCTAGCAATGATGAAAAATAATCGGCACCGGAAAAAAATAACTGTTCAGTGCTTCCATTTATGCTATTCATAGACATAGGGCAATTAAAACATTATGTTTAAAATCAATATATTACCTCTTAGACTCTTGACAATCATAGCAGAATTTACTGTAATTGTTAACAAAACAACCCTAAGTTAACAATATGAACCTTATGCCAACGAGACCCCGGGGAATATATTTACTACCCAATCTTTTCACCATAGCCTCCATATTTTCTGGTTTCTTCGCCATTATATCATCTTTTAAGGGTGTCTATGAAGCGGCAGCAATAGCAATATTCGTAGCCATGCTCATGGACTCCCTGGACGGTAGAATAGCAAGACTTACCAATACCATGACTGCCTTCGGCGCACAATTCGATAGCATGGCAGATATGGTATCCTTTGCCATGGCTCCAGCCATACTTGCCTATGCCTGGGGACTACATAATTTAGGTAAAACGGGATGGATCATAGCATTCATCTACACCGTAGCCGTGGCTCTACGCCTTGCTCGTTTCAATACCCAGGCCGATGGATCGGGAAAGAGATATTTTCAAGGGCTGCCATGTCCCATGGCAGCAGCTCTGGTTACCGGTTTCATCTGGGCATGCACAGATTTAGCTTACATTACCAAAGCATCGATACTTGTATTAGCATCCCTAACCATAGCAGTCGCCATCCTAATGGTGAGTAATATTCGCTACCGTAGTTTTAAAGATATTGAACTCAAGAATAATGTAAAATTTGTAGTAATTTTAATATTAGTTCTTGTAGTAGCCCTAGTTTCTATCGAAACCGAAAAAGTACTATTTACTATTTTTCTGAGCTACACCGCGTCGGGACCCATAGCCACCATCTGGGGTCTGAGACAAAGAAAGCGCCTACGTAAAATGGCAATGCAACGTAAAAAACAGTGCCCTACTGAAAATCATAGAGTATAGCAATCTCCTCTTTCCATAGATCTGGATTCACGGTTTCAAGAATTAATGGTATATTGTCTAATCTATGATCTTTCATAATAAATCTAAAAGGCTCCCAACCAATTTTCCCTTTCCCTAGAGATTCATGGCGATCAACGAAGGAGCCTAAATTCCCTTTACTATCATTCAAATGCATTCCTCCCAAATATTTCATTCCCACAATCTCATCGAACGATGTAAATAGCGCCTCATATTTTTCCCCATTGAGAAAATCATAGCCGGCAGCAAAGAGATGACAAGTATCGAGACACACACCTACCCTTTCCTGGGAAGAAATTCTACTAATAATATGGTGCAATTGCTCAAAACGATGGCCCAGATTACCACCTTGACCTGCGGTATTTTCAAGCAATATTCTAATCTCATTCGTAGCGGTAATTACCTGATTTAGGGAATCAGCAATGTAATCCAATCCTTCCCTTTCACTAATTTTTTTCAGATGACTGCCGGGATGCACCACCAGGTTCTCTATTCCTAGCAGTTCACAGCGACGGCACTCATCGATCAACGAATTAATTGAAAGCTTCCTTTTATCACTGTCTGGGTTAGCAAGGTTAATTAAGTAAGAGGCATGGGCCAAGATATTACCAGGCAAAAAATTTCTCTTCTCTAAGTTTTTTTTAAATGCTCTCACCTCCTCTTCTCGATAGGGTTCACTGAACCAACGACGTTGGTTTTTAGTAAAGAGAGCAAAGGCTCGCGCTCCTATTTTCCATGCATTTTCCGGGGCCTGGGAAACTCCTCCCTGGGCGCTAATATGGGCTCCTACAAATTTTACCTTGGGTACCATGGCTACCTCCAAAAAAATTAAAAAATTTAATCCATGATATATGATTAAATGCAAAAGCTAAATCAAGCATATATAAATAATGGCAGAATGTGCTATTATTCAAAATCATATTTTAGATAGCAATATAAGCAAATATAGTGAGACAAAAGAGGTAAAAAGCGAGATGGCTAAATTTTTAACAAAATTTATAAAAAACAGCTCCCTAGCGCTAATGAGCCTAATTTTTACTTCCCTGGCCATCCTAGGAGGCTTCTATTTCTATACAGCCATTAGCCTCCCCGATGTTAAGCAACTCAAAGATTTCAGCATGCAAATTCCTCTGAGAATTTATACCAGTGATGGGAAACTAATTAGTGAATTTGGGGAAAAAAAACGCATCCCCCAACCCCTGGAAAATATCCCTCAAACCTTAGTAAATGCCATTTTAGATACGGAAGACCAAAGGTTTTTTGAACACCGAGGAGTGGATTTTCTAGGGCTGATGCGAGCCGGTTTATCATTCATAGCTACGGGCAAAAAATCCCAGGGAGCTAGTACCATCACCATGCAGGTGGCACGTAATTTCTTTTTAAATCGTGAAAAAACCTTCTCCCGTAAAATCAACGAGATTTTGCTAGCCTTTAAAATAGATAAAAATTTCAATAAAAAAGATATCCTTGAGCTCTATCTTAACAAGATTTATTTTGGTAATCGTGCCTACGGCGTAGCGGCTGCGGCACAAATATACTATGGCAAGTCTCTCAGTGAACTGACCATAGCAGAAATGGCTATGATAGCAGGTTTACCCCAGGCTCCATCGCGGGACAATCCCATTGTGAATCCTCGCGCAGCTCGGGAACGACGCAACCATGTCCTAGAGAGAATGTTAGAAAATGGGCACATAAGTAAAAAAGAGCATCGCATTGCCACCAATACTCCCATAGATACTAGCTTCCACGAAACTCCCGTTCAAATTCCAGCGCCATATGTTGCTGAAATGGTTCGCAATGTCATTGTAAATTACTATGGAGATAAAAGCTACGAAGTTGGATTTTCAGTCTATACCACCATCGATTCCCGTCTCCAGCTAGCAGCAAATAGATCCCTAGCAATGGGCTTACTAGCCTATGATCAGCGACATGGCTATCGCGGACCGGAGGGTAGATTAGCCACGGCGGCAAAAAACTACGGTCAACATAAGCTTAAAAATATTCCCCAAATAGGTAATTTGCTAGCAGCCATGGTAATAGATACCGATACTAAAGGTATGCGCGTGATGCTAGCCAGCGGCGAAATAATTACCCTGGGTAACACTAATTTTTCTTGGGCCAATCATAATTTTATCACCGGAGATATTATCCGTATTTACAAAACCGAAAATGATCAGTGGCATCTAGGACAAATACCCCAGGCAGACTGCGCCCTCGTTGCCATGGATCCCAAAAATGGGACAATTTTAGCTCTCAATGGAGGATTTTCCTACGGCAACAGTAATTTTAATCGTGTAACTCAAGCTGAACGGCAGACGGGCTCCGCCTTCAAACCATTTATATATGCCGCTGCTCTGGAAAAGGGCTTGACCTTGGCAACCATAATCAATGATGCCCCCGTGGTATTATTTGACCATGCCACAAATAATCTATGGAGACCGCAAAATAGTTCCAAAATTTTCTATGGACCAACTACCCTACGCACTGCTCTCACGCAATCAAGAAATCTAGCCTCTATCAGATTATTACAGCAGATCGGCATAGATTATGCCGTAAAATATCTTAAAAATTTTGGATTTTCCGGTCCCCGGGAAGCACCTTCAACCCCAACTTTAGTTCTGGGAGCTGGCAGTACCACTCCTCTAAAAATGACCCAGGGTTATGCCGTATTTGCCAATGGCGGCTATGCCATAACCCCTTACATTATCAACAAAATTACCATCTCCCAGAGAAATAGAGATAGAGAAAGATTAATTTTCCAAGCTGACCCTAAAACCACCAATAATACTTCTCCGGGAACAGCAACGGCACCGCGGGTAATTGCAGCTACCACTGCATATCTCATCAGCGATGCTCTAAAAAGCGTCATCGATCAAGGCACGGGGAAAAGAGCTAAAATTCTGGGTAGAGATGACTTGTCAGGTAAAACTGGTTCAACCAATGATCTTGTGGATGGATGGTTTGTTGGCTACAATGGTGATCTAGTAGCAACCGTGTGGCTTGGCTTCGACCATCCCCAAACTACTCATGAGTACGGTGCCAAAAGCGCATTACCCATATGGATTAAATTTATGAAAACGGCACTAGCAGATAAACCAAACCATATGATGAAAAGACCAGAAGAGATAGTAACGGTTAAAATTGACCCTACCACGGGATTCCTGGCAAATACAGAACAAAACAATGCCACCTTTGAAATATTTTCCCAGGAAACGGCACCAACGGTTCTATCTCCCAATGATGGATCATCCATGGATCAAAATATCGAATCTAGTGAACAAAAAGAGGAACCACTATTTTAGAAATACTATGAAAAAATATAACCACGCACAAATTTTCCATACCCTTAGCCCCCTCGATGGACGCTATGCCGATAAACTAGCTGATCTAACCTCTCTATTCAGTGAATCACAACTTAATCTAACGCGCTTAGTTATAGAGATCGAATGGCTAAAAGTCCTTGCCAAGGAACCAAAAATTAGCGAGCTAAAGCCACTAACTAAGCAGGACATCAAATATCTACATAGCATCATTCTCTCCTTTAGCCACCGGGATATGGCAGTAATCAAAAAACTAGAAACCAAGACCAACCATGATATAAAAGCTTTAGAATATTTTCTTAAAAAAAAATTAGATCAACATCCAAAATTAAAATTTTATAGAGAATTCATACATTTTGGTTGCACTTCTGACGATATTAACAATCTTAGCTATGCCGCTATATTTAACAAAGCAAAAACTAACATCTTACTGCCTCAGATGTTACAACTAATCAACCAACTGGAACAAATGGCACTTAACCATGCCCATAGCCCAATGCTTTCTCGTACCCATGGTCAACAAGCTACGCCTACCACTTTCGGCAAAGAAATGGCTAATTTTAGCTATCGCCTAGCTAGACAAATAAATTATCTAATCAATGCACCCATCCTCGGAAAATTCAGTGGGGCCGTGGGGAATTTTAATGCTGTAACCGTTGCCTATCCCGAGGTAGATTGGGAAGAGCTAGCACGTAATTTTGTGCATGCCTTTAAATTAGAGTGGAATCCCTACACTACCCAAATAGAACCCCATGACTGGATAGCGGAACACTGTGATATTATAGCTAGATTTAATACTATTCTAATTGGACTATGCCGAGACATCTGGGGTTATATTTCCCTCGGGTATCTCAAACAAATACCAAAAAAGTCCGAAACTGGTTCATCGGTTATGCCGCACAAAATTAATCCCATAGACTTTGAAAATGCCGAGGGTAATCTAGGCATTGCCAATGCGCTACTACCTCATTTTTCCACAAAACTACCCATTTCCCGCTGGCAGAGAGATCTCTCCGATTCCACGGTCATGCGTAATCTAGGGGTTGCCCTGGGACATACACTACTTGCCTATCGATCTCTGGAAACGGGGTTAAAAAAAATCACCGTTAATGCAGTACAACTAAATCAAGAGCTTGATGAGCACTGGGAAGTTCTAGCTGAAGCCGTGCAAACGGTTATGCGACGTTTTAAGATCGCAAATTCCTATGAAAAGTTAAAAAAATTTACGCGAGGGAAAAAAGTTACCAAAGAATTACTACATCATTTTATTCAAAATCTAGATATTCCTAAGACTGCGAAAAATAATTTACTTAATCTTTCGCCCGGTACCTACCTAGGTAAAGCCAGTGAATTAGCTAAAACCATGGAACAATTGCTGGAATACTAAATCTTCTCGGTACCGATCATTAAAATAGTTACCCAAAAGTAAATATATTTACTATCCTGGTATTAACAATCTGCTATAATTGCCATATAATCTAAGCAAATAATCCTTCGCGAGGTGCTGACCATGTCACACGCAAAAAAAGTCATTGCTCTAATCATATCCCTGGTACTGCTAATAGGCTATGCCCTTCATATCTACG
>JAVBML010000084.1:0-7320 GCA_031552655.1 Gammaproteobacteria bacterium | reverse complement strand
CGTAGATATGAAGGGCATAGCCTATTAGCAGTACCAGGGATATGATTAGAGCAATGACTTTTTTTGCGTGTGACATGGTCAGCACCTCGCGAAGGATTATTTGCTTAGATTATATGGCAATTATAGCAGATTGTTAATACCTAGGGTAATATTTTTATCGACATTATAATTCTAATAACAATGCAGAGAATTGTACAATGAGGATATCAATGAAAGTAATTCTATCTAATAGAGATAGTTTTATTAGTACTTGAAGAAAAGTAGTCACTTATATTAGACTTTAACGATGTTAATAACTAAAAAAAGCACCTCATCGCTAGCTTACGTTGCCCTGTTTGCATTGATATTTTTTAGCTTCTACTTTGCCCTGGGAAGCTATCCATTGTTGGACAACAATGAAGGCCTCTATGCCAGCATAGCGAAAAATATGTTGCTGCAAAAAAATTTTGTGATCCCCCATCTAAACGGAGTACCCTACATTGAAAAACCTCCGTTGCTCTATTGGCTCCTAGCTGGCAGCTTTCATCTATTTGGTTACCACGCCTGGGCAGCGCGCCTAGTTACCACTAGCAGTGCCGCACTATTGGTGGGAATAATATTATATTTTACCCGACGATGGGGCAAAGCTAAAGCCGGTTTCCTCGGAGCCATAATATTTTCCTCCAGTATTGGCATCGCCATCATTGCCCGCATGGTTTATTTTGACATGTTGTTTACTCTGCTAATTAGCCTTAATCTATTCTGTTGGTTCCAATGGCACCGGAAGCAAAGTCGCAGCATCCTAAGGCTAGGATACTTCTTTCTAGGCCTCGCAGTCCTAACCAAGGGTATGGTGGCCGGCATATTAGTATATGGTAGTTTCACCGCGTTTTTAATTTTAGAAAAAGACTATTGCAAATTAATAAAATTATTTGACCCCCTGGGCATATTACTCTTTCTTATTGTGACCCTTCCCTGGCACATAGCCGCCACTTTGCAGCACCGTGGGTTCGCCTGGCACTATTTCATTGAAGAGCACATTCTGAGATTTCTTAATCAACGGGAACCTCATGATTACTATAATGGGCCCATTTACTACTACCTACCGCGAATTTTAATTTACCTATTTCCCTGGTCTCTATCGTTACCGTGGATATTTAAAAAAAATGAAACCCGAAACCCCGGGGAAAACCAACTTCTACGCTTCTGCTGGTGCTGGCTCCTAGTTCCTCTCCTATTTTTTTCCATCTCCAGTGCCAAGGCAAATTATTACATGATTGTTAGCATGCCAGCCCTGGCACTTATTCTGGGAATTAAGCTCGATAGTGTAGTAACCCAAAAAGTATTTAAAATATGGGGAAGTACCGCTTTAATAATCATAGCGTTAGCCCTTCTTAGTTTATATCAGTTAGTGCCATCACTTATAAATGGCATTAGCATTCCTCTGACAGTAACAGCTATGGCAATCCTTGGTTTAGCCCTAGTAATTATTCTCTTTGCCACCTCAAGAACAGCAGCAGCAATAATTTTTAGTCTCTCCATAGTACCCACTATTACCTTAGTAATAGCATACCTGGAAGTAAATCAAACTACTCTCTCCACGGCTTCCGCTGGCAGCTATCTAAATAAAAAAATCACCCCCCAGCAAGCACTTTATCTCTATCAGGACTTTGAAAATATATCAGCACTCGCTTTCTACGCACCTAGATATTTTAAAATCATAGATAGCAAAAGTAGCGATCTATACTACGGAGCTCATCTCGAAGAATATGGGGAATATTTCATTGATAAAACACAGTTAGCTGCCATTCCGAAAAATTCAATCATTGTGGTTCCCACAAAAAAACTGAGACAATTTTACGGTAATAAAAATCTGCCCAGGTTAAAACCACGGCAATGCTTTGATCGACTGGTTATGCTAGCAACGGACTAAGCGCATAGAAAAACGGCCACGCTAAGCAAAAAAATTAGCGCGGCCGCTCAAAATCAAAAAAGTAGTATTTAACTACTTAGTTTGCATCCAGAATTTTGCAACATCAAGCATTCTGTTAGAAAAACCCCATTCATTATCATACCAAGATAGCACCTTAACTGTTTTACCAATAACCTTAGTTTGACTTGCTTCAAAAATAGATGAGAGAGGATTGTGGTTAAAATCCTGGGATACCAAGGGAAGATCGTTGTAACCCAAAACTCCTGTCAATTCCCCCACTGATGCTTGCTTCATCAGAGCATTAACCTCATCCTTTGTGGTACTGCGAGCTGCTTCAAATACTAGATCCACCAGGGAGACATTAATGGTCGGTACCCGAATGGCAAAGCCATCCAATTTACCTGCCAATTCCGGTAAAACCAGGCCAACGGCAGCGGCAGCACCGGTCTTTGTAGGAATCATTGATTGCGTTGCCGATCTCGCACGACGCAAATCTTTGTGATAGACATCGATCAAAACTTGATCATTGGTATAGGAATGGATGGTAGTCATTAAACCACTAACTAACCCAATCTCCCGATGGAGAATCTTGGTCATGGGTGCAAGACAATTAGTAGTACAGGAAGCATTGGATATTATCCGGTGGGAAGCATTTAAAATCTCATGATTTACGCCATACACCACGGTGGCATCCACCCCTTCACCGGGAGCCGAGATTATTACCTTTTTTGCTCCCGCATTGATATGAGCCATAGCTTTTTCTTTACTGGTAAACTTACCAGTGCATTCGAACACAATATCAACTCCCAGTGCTTGCCAGGGCATCTTTGCGGGATCTTTTTCAGCCAAGACTTTAATTCTATCTCCATTCACCACAATGTAATTATCTTCCACAGCTACGCTACCGGAGAATTTGCCATGTACCGTATCATAGATTGTTAAATGAGCATTAATGTTAGTATCCCCTAGATCATTGATAGCCACTATTTCCATATTTTCCCGGTAACCACCCTCATATAAAGCACGTAATATGGTACGACCGATGCGTCCATAACCATTAATTGCTATTTTAATCGCCATAATTCATTCTCCTGATAAATTGAAATGTTTATAAATTAATTCCCCAATATTTTCCTCCGAAAAACCAAAAAGTTCAAATAATATTTTTCCCGGCGCCGATTCTCCATAGCGATCTAGACCAATAACTAAACCATCGAGGCCAACGTATTTATGCCAAGAAATTGATGCCGCTGCTTCCAAAGCCACACGATTTTTTATACCCCGGGGCAATACCCTCTCCCGATAGAAATCATCTTGACAGTCAAACTGATCCTGGGAAGGCATGGAAACCACTCGAGTTTTTATTCCCCGCTCATGCAATAAAATTGCCACCCTACGCGCTAATTCAACCTCGGATCCCGATGCTATCAACAGTATCTGGGGATTATGATCGTCGCAATCCACTAAGATGTAACCTCCTCGCTTGATATCAGCTAGCATCTCCTCACCATGGCATTGGGCCGGTAATGTTTGGCGACTTAGAATCAGTGCCGTGGGCCCCTCCCGACGCAGCAAAGCAAATTGCCAAGCAATGGCAGTTTCCACGGTATCCGCTGGGCGCCAAACCGACAAATTAGGTGTAGACCTTAGCATTGCCAACTGTTCCACGGGTTGGTGTGTAGGTCCATCTTCACCTAACCCAATGGAATCATGGGTAAAAACATAGATCACGCGGCAACACATTAGGGCAGCCATGCGGATGGCACTTTGTCCATAATTGGCAAAGACCAAAAAAGTTCCTCCCAGAGGTATAAAACCCCCATGAAGTGCCATGCCATTCATCATGGCAAGCATACCAAACTCCCTCACGCCATAGTGAAGATAGTTCCCCGCGGCGCTATCCTGGGTAATGCATTTAGCTCCAGTCCAATTGGTCAAATTAGAGGGAGTTAAGTCCGCAGATCCTCCCAGTAATTCCGGCACTAAAGCCGCGTAACTATCCAAAACTCTCTGAGATGATTGGCGCGTTGCTAAGTTTTCCATTTTAGCTGCAACATTTCTAATATATTTCTCAGAAGCTGCCAACCAATCCGGCGCTAAGTCACCGTGTAAACGTCTTATGAGTTCCCGCGCTAATTCAGGATGACGTTCTCGATATTCTCCAAAGAGAGCATTCCATTTACTTTCCATTTCACCGCCACTGTTTTTAGCATTCCAAGCTTCATAAATCTCCGCTGGTACGATAAACGGTTCATGGTTCCACCCTAGTGTTTTTCGCACCAGTGCAATTTCCTGCACCCCTAGAGGTGAACCATGGCACTTGGAGCTGTTGCAAAAATTTGGCGCCCCATAGCCAATGGTGGTTTTACAGCAAATAATAGTGGGTTGCCGACTATTCCCTCTGGCTTGTTCCAAGGCAGTTCTAATGGCCATAGCATCGTGACCATCAACGGCGGCAATTACTTGCCACCCATAGGATTGAAAACGCTGTGCCACATCCTCGGTAAACCAGCCATGGGTTTCTCCATCAATGGAAATACCATTGTCATCCCAAAAAAGTATTAATTTACCCAAACCATGGGTACCGGCAAAGGACGCTACTTCATGGGAAATACCCTCCATGAGACAGCCATCGCCAACGAATACATAGGTAAAATGATTAATAATATCAAAATCTGGTTGATTAAACTGGGCTCCTAAAATTTTCTCAGCTAGGGCCATGCCCACGGCATTGGCCAAGCCTTGACCCAGAGGACCCGTGGTAGTTTCAACGCCAGAAGTTATGCCGAACTCCGGATGTCCAGGCGTTTTAGAGTGTAATTGTCGGAAATTCTTTAGATCCTCCAGAGATAGATCATAGCCCGTTAAATGTAAAAGAGCATAGAGCAATATGGATCCGTGGCCATTGGACAACACAAATCTATCGCGGTTTATCCAATGAGGATTTTTAGGATTGTGGTGCAAAAATTCTCGCCACAATACGGTGGCAATATCGGCCATACCCAGGGGCATGCCCGGATGTCCCGAATTAGCTCTTTGCACAGCATCGATGCTTAAAAAACGTAGCGCATTGGCAAGTTCACGATTATCTAACATGGGGCTCCCTAATTTAAATGTGTCACTGATAGAGTATCCCCTAATTTTAGCTATCCAGCAATAGCCACGAAAAAGGACTGCTAAGCAATTCAGTATTTTTCATACCCTAAAAAATGAGTTATGTTATGTAGATAAGTAAAAAGTATCTATGCGCCGATCAAGAAAAATGGTGGGAGAAACTCTACAAAAGTATTGGTACACAGTTAATCATAGAGAAATTGGAGCGGGCGATGGGAATCGAACCCACATCAAAAGCTTGGGAAGCTTTAGTTCTACCACTAAACTACACCCGCCTGTGTTATATAGATAGCATAGTTTTTGTGGAAAAACCATTGCCAATTGTTAATTGCCCCTGGGGAAGGGAGTTCAATTTATACCACGGCTCTTTTCCATGCTCCCAACATGAGCTCTTGCTATCGGTAATTCTCTTACATAAAATATTCCTCTTTTGTTCAATGGTTTTCAAAAAATATGAATAAAATCAATAACTGTAAAAATATACCTTAGAATTAGATTGTAAAATCTATATTTTCAAACCCTTCATAGTAATTTCCACGCTCAGAAATAAATTGAATAACGACAAATTCAGGATCAAGTGGTCCCTTTGGATAATACATCATTAAAGAATCTTGCCAAAGCGACCGGCGCAAATTATCGTCCCAGGATAGTTCTATTTTTCCAGATAGCATTACACCCCGACAAATCATTGGTTTAGCTTCGGGGACCCACTCATAAACATACAAACAGGAGTGATTTTCCTTTTTCAGTATCTTTGTGCGACGAGCAGAAGTATTGCTGCAAAACACAAAACGATTTAAACCATCGTTTTTGAACTTCATCATAGCTTTTATTTCCGGAGTGCCACCGGGACCGTTTGTTCCCAATGTCATGATAAGGCCCTCTCGCTCAACCATTACCAGTGCTCTTTGCTTTGCTTGATTTTTATCCATATTATTCTCCTTTACATTAGTTTATTTATCATCATTCCCCTGAAAGTTAGGAATAATTTTTAATTACTCAATTACATCATCGAGGTATTAATACTAGCAAAATAATGAATCTATAAAAACATTTTTTTAAAACTCGGCGATCGGCGATATCATAGCCAATTATCATTTCCTCGATTTTTTATTTAATTTGTTTAAAAAATCCTATGATTGATTCGGCATACTGAGACCAGGACCTTTATAAAATTCTTTTAAAATTTGAATTCTCGATGGCTTAGGGACAATATAACAGTTAGTAGCATTTGAAAAAAATTTATATCTGAAAGAGTAAAAAGTTTAATATACTCTTCATTCGCCAATTTTTTAATCCATATTCCAATGGGTAATTGACGGTCCTAGTAAAATTGCATATATTATACTCCTAAAAACAGAGACTAAAATGTATATTTTCTTAACAATATCAGTAATTTGTTTTTCACTACTCTACGTAACACCAGCTCCAGCCCAATATCCTAAAAGAATAAATACCAAAACAACTTCTTCCCTAGGAGAAATCAGTATTATTACTAACGAGATGGTAGGCTATTTTCATACCAGAACTAACCAGCATATCGCTAGAGTAAGAAACAATATGTTAGCTATGGTCGACTACCATGACCTTGAACTAGAAACGCTACAAGCTCGTGCCGATCTTCATGATCACAGTAAACTATTAGAGCCAGAATCAAATGGATATATTTGGTTAACTTGGTACCATCGTTGCAAAAATAATGGCACTGACTTTTCCTATCCACCTGAAGTAGAAAATATAGTAAAAGAAGCTTGCCACCACCATTTACATTCTAATTCCCATCACCCTGAATCCTATGGAGATGTCGAACAAATGACAATCCTCGATATCGTAGAAATGGTGAGTGATTGGACCGCCATGAGTCAAGAATATGGTCAAGGTAGTTGCCTAGACTATGTTTTAGCTCATATAGATCAATGGGGTTTTTCGGATGAAAAAAAACAGTTAATATTTGCAACAATAGCTGAATTAGATAGGCGCATAAATAACTTAGATTCATCCAATATGGAAAATGCTCTCTAGTGCACATGTTAATCATAGTAACCAAGGTGTTTGCAAATCGCATTTTCCAAATTCCATAAGTAAAAAATAGATCAACCCCACCCAAAGCATAGTGGATTCAAATTCAATTATAGGAACATATTCTTTAGGACTATGGAAATTAAGACTTCGGTTGACAAAGTAGTATAATTTTGCGTAGTTAAACATAAACCGAGGCTACTTATGAAACAAAAAGAACTAAGTGATATCAAACGTAAATTACGTCTACTAGAACATGCTAAAATCCTGGGCAA
>JAVBML010000016.1:0-13710 GCA_031552655.1 Gammaproteobacteria bacterium | reverse complement strand
CTCGGCCGTCCCGCAGCTGGAATACGCTACTATGACTTAACGCTTAGTATAGATTTTTAGCACTCGCTTTGCTCTACTAAAAACCCTCACCTACCTCGGACTTCTAGCCTACACTTCGTTCTCCTTGGCTAGCAGCGAATGTTTCCCTTGGCATGTAACACCAGGTTGCGGTTGTCCTCCCAGGTTACGATACCCTTAACTTTAATATCCCCCGGAGCAAAGCTATTACCGGGGAAGAAACAGGTATCCGAGGTACAGGAGACATTCCTGATGGTATTTTGATTCAGGATATTACCTTCACTAGCGGCATAGATATGAAGGGCATAGCCTATCAGTAGGGCTAGGGTGATAGTTTTTTTTGCGTGTGACATGGTCAGCACCTCGCGAAGGATTATTTACTTAGATTATATGGCAATTATAGCAGATTGTTAATACCTTAGAGGTAAATATATCTAACATAGAAACGGTCGCTGGGAAAATAATGAAGCACTACACTTCAGTGAACTAATGATGCAATTATTGCCGACTATATTTTCAGATAGCTACAGATATAGCTATGTTTCATCCCGGGACCATAGCTATCAACGCTATCTAGTTTGCTGTAATATAGCCGAAAATACCAGGAACCTTCTATTTTATCTCCTTAATAAGGGAAATAACCTCGCCATCACTTAATTTGGTATGAATAATATCACCGACAGCGAGATCTCGAACGGTAGCTATAACCTTACTTCGTTGCATAACAATTCCATATCCCCGCGCTAGTGTAGCTAGAGGACTTACGGCATTGAGAGCGGTGACATATCTCGCTAAATACTCGCGCCCCAGGGATAGACTATGTTTAATTGCTAAATGCAGACGATGTTCCAAAGTCAAAACCATCTGCTTTCCCGCCATGAGTTGCTCCTTGGGATGTAATAATTCCCTGCGAACTCTCTCCAAAATAACTTTGGCTCCCTCGAGTTTTCTCTCCATGGCAACAGCTAAACGCTGCAATAATCTATCCAAATTTTGTTGCCCATCGGTAACGCTGGGCACAGCCATCTCCGCCGCAGCAGAAGGGGTAGGAGCTCTTAGATCTGCAACAAAATCAGCAATGGTAAAATCGGTTTCGTGTCCAATGGCGCTAATAACTGGAATGTCACTGTTAAAAATTGCCTGGGCTACGATCTCTTCATTGAAAGCCCAAAGATCCTCCATGGATCCTCCGCCACGGGCAATGATAAGCAATTGACACTCTCCGCGGAGATTAGCAGTAGCTAAAGCTGCCGCCACCTGGGGAGCTGCATCATCTCCCTGCACCAACGTGGGATATATAATAACTTTCACCCCGGGAAAACGGCGTCTTAGCACGGTCAATATATCACGTATAACGGCACCGCTCTTAGATGTAATTACGCCAATGGTATGGGGCAATCTTGGTAATTCTTTTTTATATTTGCTATCAAAATACCCTAACTTCAATAACCTTTCCTTCAGCTGCAAAAATTTATCATAGAGGATTCCCTCCCCGGCTGCCTCCAAATGTTCCACAAGCAACTGATAATCGCCGCGAGCTTCATACAAGCTAACCGTAGCCGTAACCACAACCTGCAAGCCATTGCGAAGTTTAAATTTAAGCGCGGATCGATGGCGGTGAAAAAAAACTGCCCTAACCTGGGCACGATCATCTTTCAGAGAAAAATAGAGATGCCCCGATGCTGGTTCAACCAGATTGGAAATCTCTCCCTCCACTAAAACGGAGGGAAAATTTCCTTCCAAAATCTTTTTGGTCAACAAATTGAGTTGTGATACCACCAAGGGTTTCGAAGCTAGCATTTTAACCAAATTATAGCCATGGGAGTATTAACAATATCTACTTTCACCTAATTCTTCAACGAAGGCAAAAATCAATCTAATAACATGATTCATAGCCAATTTAGCTCCCCGGAGAGTTCCCGCATGGCTAAGAATCTCGGTACCTAATCCTGCTCCAAGGTTAGTTATGGCGCAAATGGATGCAACCTTTAAATCGCAGTGTCTCGCTAAAATGGTTTCAGGAACCGTCGACATCCCAACGGCATCACCACCTAGCATTTTAAAAGCTCTAATCTCCGCGTGGCTTTCAAACGTTGGCCCTAGCGTTGCCACGTACACCCCGGAGAAGAGCGGAATATCTAATTTCCTAGCTAGAGCTAAGAGTTTAGTTCGTAGATCTCTATCATAGGCGTTATCCAGGGATACAAATTTATCGCCAAATTCATGATCATTGGGCCCCATCAACGGATTTTGAAAGGTAAAGTTAATGTGATCCTCAATAACCATCAAATTGCCCGGACCATATTCCGTTCTCAGGGATCCCACAGCATTGGTGGTTAGTAACATATTGCAGCCCAGCATCTTCAATGTGCGAATCATAATTTTTAAGGAATCAATGGCATGGCCACCCTCATAGAGATGGGTACGCCCTTCGAGACACACCACGGGCACTCCATGCAATAAACCCAGATGCATCTGCTTAGAATGACCTTCGAGGCTAGAAACATAAAAACCATCCAATTCCCTATAGTCAATAATGGTTGGCTGATCGATTTGTTGTGCTACGGCACCTAAACCGGAACCCAAAATTAGACCCAAACAGGGAGTAAAATTCGGTCTAGCTTCCTTAATGGTTGCTACACATCTCTTTATAGCAGCATTGGTACTTGGCATATCATTCATCCTCGCTATTTATCATTTAAAAATTCGGGCCCAAAGGACTGAGGTAATAGTTCTCCTAGAGCCATGGTAGTCACTATCTCTCCACGACGATTACCCATGTATATGGGGATCTCCGGAGAGGCAAATTCACGCATTACCTGGCGACAAGCACCGCAGGGAAAACAAGCACCATCGGTGGCCCCCACCACTGCCAAGGATCGAATTCTTTTTTTTCCCGCAGCCACCATGGAAAATATGGCAACGCGCTCAGCACAAACGGTTAACCCATAGGAAGCATTTTCTATATTAGCGCCGTAATATAGCTCACCGTCATCGGCCTCTACACAAGCCCCTACTTGAAATTTGGAATACGGTGCATGGGCCCGTTGCATAGCTTCCCAGGCTAATTTCACCATGATCTTTTTACTATCCGGCATAGCTCTATTCTCCACTAAATGTATTTGTCATAGCTATATCTTGGTGTAGAATTGCTCAATACATTTCTACTATAGCAATTTTAACCCCATGAAATATATTAAGCAAATTTGCCAAGAATTAAGATCCTTCGCTGATCCTAGCAAGGCACAGCTAGTGCAGAAATATTTTAAAACGGGAGTTGGAGAATATGGTGCAGGAGACAAATTTTTAGGAATACCGATACCTCAGCAAAGATCCATAGTGAAAAAATATTTTTCACTGGTTACGGTGGAGGAACTATTTGCCCTGCTGGAAAGCAAAATCCATGAGGAGCGAGGGGTAGCGCTCCTAATATTGGTTACCCAATATCAACGGACTACAACCTTACTATCTAAAAAAAACATCTACAATTTTTATTGCAAAAACACTAGGTATATCAACAATTGGGATCTGGTAGATATCAGCGCCTACCACATCGTTGGCGCCTATCTTCTAGATAAAAACAAAGCCCCTCTATATAAATTTGCCAAAAGTCAAAACCTCTGGGAACGACGCATTGCCATTGTATCTACCTGGTGGTTCATTCGCCATGGCTTATTCCAGGATACATTGAAAATAACACTGCTACTGCTACAAGATCGGGAAAGCTTAATTCACAAAGCCTGTGGCTGGATGCTGCGAGAAGTAGGAAAAAAAGATTTTTCACTACTAGATAACTTCCTCGTTGAATACTACGCTACCATGCCCCGAACCATGCTAAGGTACGCCATAGAAAAATTTCCCGAAGAGCTACGTAAATCATATCTCCGAGGAACGAGATAGACTCCGTGACCAGGTGGTGTGACACAAAAAAAAGCGCGGCGCTGGGGAAAAATTCCATTGATGTTTGGCGCGTATGCATCCCCAAATACCTAGATAATATTTCCTACTTTTTAACTCTTCTCAATCCCCAGGAGCTGGATCGAGCGAAAAGATATCTGGTGGAAAATGCCTATCATAGCTTTGTAATTACCCGAGGAATTCTACGCATTTTACTTGCTAGATATCTGGACATTGCTCCCCAAACTATAGCTTTTCAACAAAATAGCTATGGTAAACCCTATTTGAAATCATCGACGTTACAATTTAATCTATCGCATTCCAGAGAATTCTCTCTTCTAGCATTTGCCCATACCCACCTCCTGGGCATCGACATTGAATTCATGGATTCCACAATCAACTGCGAATCCATAACCCAAAGATTTTTTTCCCCAACAGAATATGCCGCTCTGCTAGCACTACCAAAACAAAGTAGAAAACGGGCCTTTTTTAACTGCTGGTCTCGCAAGGAAGCCATGGTAAAAGCTCAGGGGACAGGATTATTTACATCCCTAAATAGCTTTACTACTCAGATATCCCCCGACAAAAATCATGCAGCTAATATAATTCTTCCCCAAAATAACGGCAAAAATGAGGAATTTTTCGTGCTATCCTTTGATCCCGGAAAATCCTATGCCGCCGCCCTTGCCTTTGCAAATTACCAGCAGCAAGTCATTAACTTTATTAACTACTAATTAACTTTTCCAAGTAGTGAATATCCGTACCTCCTCGCATAAAATTCTTATCCGCTAGAATACGCTGATGCAGAGGAATATTAGTTTTGATGCCATCCACTACCATCTCCGTTAATGCATTGCGCATCTTGGCAATGGCGATTTCCCGAGTTTCTCCAAAGGAGATAATCTTACCAATGAGGGAATCATAGTTGGGGGGCACAACGTAGCTTTGGTAGATGTGGGAATCCACTCTTATTCCCGGGCCTCCGGGAGCATGAAAAATATTAATTTTTCCCGGAGAAGGTATAAAATTTTGTGGATCTTCGGCATTAATCCTGCATTCCAAAGCATGACCCTTAATCTCCACATCGGAGTTTTTCAACGTTAACTTTTCTCCACCGGCAATCATAATTTGCCACTTAACAATGTCGATACCCGTCACCATTTCGGTAATAGGATGCTCCACCTGTATCCGAGTATTCATTTCAATGAAATAAAACTCACCATTCTCATAGAGAAATTCAAAGGTACCCACTCCACGATACTTTAATTTTCTACATGCCTGAGCACAGCGTTCCCCAATGTGTTTGCGCTGCCTTAGTGTAATACCCGGAGCTGGCGCCTCTTCCAATACCTTCTGGTGGCGTCGCTGAAGAGAGCAATCGCGCTCGCCAAGATATATGGCATGCCCACGACCATCTCCCAGTACTTGAACTTCAATGTGACGTGGTGCGCGAAGAAATTTCTCTAAATACACCGTAGCATCACCAAAAGCCGCCTTGGCCTCACTTCTGGTTGTAGCAATGGCATCTAGTAGTTCAGCTTCTGCGCTAACTACTCTCATTCCTCTACCTCCACCACCAGCCGCTGCCTTAATGATTATGGGATAGCCAATTTTTTGGGCCAGCTGTAAATTCTCCCGATTCTCACGTCCCAGGGGACCATCGGATCCTGGGATACAGGGAATATTAGCTCGCTTCATGGCTTGAATGGCGGAAATTTTATCGCCCATGGTGCGAATGGTTTCACATTTGGGACCAATGAAGGTAAAACCGCTTTTTTCCACCTGCTCCACAAAATTAGCATTTTCCGCTAGGAAACCATAGCCCGGATGAATTGCATCAACTCCCGTAAGTTCAGCGGCACTAATTACCGCAGGAATATTTAGGTAGCTATCTGCGGCACTGGGAGGGCCGATGCAAATTGCTTCGTCGGCTAACTGCACATGCATTAATTCCCGATCAATCGTCGAATAAACGGCAACGGTTTTTATGCCTAGCTCATGGCAAGCTCGTTGCACCCTAATGGCAATTTCTCCTCTATTGGCTATGAGTACTTTCTTCACTTAATTTACTCATTCAATGATAAGCAGCGGTTGACCGTATTCCACCGGCTGACTATTTTCGACCAAAATTGCAGTAATGGTTCCCGCTCGATCAGCTTCTATTTTATTAAAGGTCTTCATAGCCTCTATTAAACAGAGAGTGTCCCCAACTTTGATCCTTTGGCCAATTTCAATGAAACTTTTGCTTCCCGGCGACGGTGCTAAATAGACGGTACCCACCATGGGAGACTCCACGCTATATTCCAGTTTATTTTCTTTGACCTCAGCGCCAGATTCTCTGGGCAAGTTATCCGCAGATAGCTGCACATTTGACGCCAATGGACCCACATTCGACACCGAAGCCATGGATTTGTTGGCAACGATGTGAATAAATTCTGCCTCCTCCCTAACCTCCAATTCTCCAATATCATTTTCTTTTACTAAATCTATAAGTTTCTTAATTTTTCTAATGTCCATAGCTACAATATTTCACCTTTTAGACCCCTAATGGGGTGTAACTATGCCACCTATTGCATATTTTGTCTAGATAAGTTCATTGTGCTCGGTTATTTTAATTTGCCAACCATGGAGCATAAAAATATCATCAAAATTAATACTTTTGCTAAAAAGTTTTCGGGGTTTTCTATGTAAGTATTTTTAATGGGCAAAGATAAATTTACTAATTTTTGACAAATTACCATTTGATAGCAGCACATTCGACACCGATGGCACCACAATGGATGCATTTATACTCCATTTACTTATTTTCCTTACCACCACAACCCCTGCACTGGCGCTTTCAACTAGCAGCGAATTAGATGGCTAAGTCACAGTAGCTTTATAAATATCTCCGCAAAAACTGCAAAAATTCAAACGAACAATTATCATCAATCTAAAATACTACCGAGAAAATGGCTAGCGTCCAGAGCGGCGATGCACCCCGAACCTGCGGCAACAATGGCTTGGCGATAATTCTGCCAAACCACATCTCCCGCCGCAAATATTCCGGCAATGCTGGTTTGGCTGGCCAATGAATAGCCTATCTTAATATAGTTATCTACCATGGCTAATTTAGCATTAAATACTTGGCTATTGGGATCTGCTCCTATGGCAATAAAGACTCCTCGAACCGAAAATTCCCTAGTTAAACCGGAAGCTACATCTTGTACTTTCACTCCAACTACCCCATTGTCATCCACTAATAACTCTTTCAGTGTGGAATTTAGCATAAAAGTTACATTTCGCCTGCGCCTAAGCTGTTCCAGTAAAGCAGCATCTGCGCGCAATTCATTGCCCCTATGTATCACCGTAACCGTCGCAGCTATTTCTGCCAAATACAGCGCTTCCTCAGCCATGGTATTACCGCCGCCCACCACTATCACATCACAGTTGCGATAAAAAAAACCATCGCAGATGGCACAGATGGAAACTCCCCGTCCTAAATATTCCTGTTCCTGGGCTAGCCCCAGTAGTCGCGGCGTAGTACCCGTAGCTACAATTAGAACTCGGGCATCATAAGCATTGTTTTTCGCATCGTAAATCCTAAAGGGATGCGAAGCAATTTCCGCCCGAACTATCATATCGTAGATAATGGGGACATTAAGATTGGCAACCTGTTGCCACAGCTTCTCCATAAGTACCGCACCGGCGATGCCCTTCACCTCTCCAGGCCAATTGGATACCGTGGCCGTTCTGGTGAGCTGACCACCGCGCTGGTTTCCCACCGCCAAGGCAAAATTTAAACCGGCCTGGGCAGCGTAGATGGCCGCTGTACAACCGGCAGGTCCCGAGCCCAAAATAATCAAATCGTAGTAATTGCTATCCATAATTATTCCATAAAAGTGGTAACTACCTATCTAGATAATTATAAATGGAGGAGCAAATGAAGCAAGAAATCCATAATAAATATTTCCATCCTTGGTAGTGTCATCTAAAATTATTTGCTAAAATAACATCACCATAGATAATTATCAGAGTATTTCAGACATTGCTACAAGCAAACTACAAAAAACCACAAAATCCTCACCGGGGTAAATTAGCCAAAATTTTAAGGGAGGGCTTAGCTGTTTTAATCTTCGGTTTCGCAATTTTCCTTTTCCTATCTCTAATTTCCCATGATCCCAGTGATCCCGGTTGGTCTAGAACGGGAGTAGCTAGCCAGGCAACGAACTTCGGTGGCTACGGTGGTGCTTGGCTGGCCGACATTTTTCTAGGGCTTCTAGGGTACCTCGCACATATTTTACCCTGGATGCTGTTACTAACAGCTCGACAACTATTTTTGCATAGTAATGAAGATAGCAATACCCCCAAATTTTTTCTCGCGCTGCAAATACTAGGCTTTATCATGGCCATACTGTCTGGCAGTGGGCTACTAGATCTACATTTCCTAGGAGAAAATTTACCTCACGGGGCCGGCGGTATTTTAGGAAATCTATTTCAAACGGGCATCGTTGCTCTATTTAATCTCCGGGGAGCCAATCTCATACTATTAATACTTATGGCTACGGGCACAGTACTATGTACGAAGATCTCCCCGGTAACCATCATTGATTTCATCGGACAAAATACATTAAAAATAGTGGACTACCTTGGGGATCAAATTATGCAAATCACGCAAATTGATGCCACAAAAAAACGCCGCTTGAAAATCAGCACGGAAAATCAACCGGGACTAGAAAAAATCCATCCTTCCAGGGCACCAATAATTTCGCAACCTCCCGCCATTAAAAATAGCACCCGCGACCTCAAAGAGAGACAAACGGAGCTCCTAGGCAATTCACCATTTTCACTGCCACCACTTGCCCTATTGGACCAACCCGAACAATCCCAGGAAGCCAACTACAGCGCCAAAGAATTAGAGGCAATGTCCCGGGAAGTTGAATTTCGCCTCAATGACTTCGGCATCGAAGCAAAAGTAGTAGCCGTGCATCCAGGACCTGTGGTTACGCGCTTCGAATTACAACTTGCGGCCGGCACCAAGGTCAGTAGAATAACAACTCTAGCCAAAGATTTAGCGAGATCTCTCTCTGCCATTAGCGTGCGCATCGTGGAAATCATTCCTGGAAAATCTGTTATTGGCTTAGAGCTACCTAACGCCCATCGAGAAATCGTTAGATTGAGAGAGATATTGGCTTCCCAGCAATTTGAAAGTTCCCGGGCACCATTGGCGCTGGCCCTGGGTAAAGATATCAGCGGCTATCCAGTGATCGTAGATCTTTCCAAAATGCCTCATTTATTGGTTGCTGGCACCACGGGCTCAGGAAAATCCGTTTGTCTCAATGCACTACTATTAAGCTTGCTCTATAAATATACTCCCCAGGAGATGCGCCTAATTCTAATTGACCCCAAGATGTTAGAGCTTTCGGTCTATGCAGACATTCCTCACTTACTTACCCCCGTGGTGACAGATATGAAGGAATCCATAAATGCTTTTCGCTGGTGCGTAGCGGAAATGGAGCGCAGATATAAACTTATGGCTACCCTGGGAGTACGTAATCTATCCGGTTACAATCACAAAATCAGAGAAGCCCAGGGGAAAAATACTCCTCTGTTGAACCCATTGTGGGAAGAGGGAAATCCCCAAAGTAGTCGAGAGTTACAAAGGCTACCCTACATTGTGGTACTCGCCGATGAATACGCTGATATGATGATGGTGGTGGGTAAAAAAACCGAGGAATTAATTGCTAGAATCGCCCAAAAAGCCAGAGCCGCTGGTATTCATCTTATTTTAGCAACGCAGCGACCCTCCGTTGATGTCATTACGGGCCTCATTAAGGCAAATATTCCCACGCGCATAGCTTTTCAGGTGTCCTCCAAAATAGATTCTCGCACCATTCTAGATCAGGGCGGCGCCGAACAACTGCTAGGCTTCGGCGATATGCTATATTTGCCGCCAGGTTCAGGTATTCCCGTAAGAATTCACGGTGCCTTCGTCGCCGACGAGGAGGTACATCGCGTTGTCAAAGAACTGAAAAAATCTGGCCACCCGGAGTATTGCGAAGAGATTCTCGATGGCACCCTGGGGTCCATGGCTAACTTAGATGGCGACGGTGGTCAGGAATTTAGTGACGCAGAACAGGATCCACTCTATGATCAGGCGGTAAACATAGTACTCGAATCACGTCGTGCTTCCGTATCCAATATTCAACGGCGCCTAAAAATAGGTTACAATCGTGCGGCAAGAATAGTGGAATCCATGGAAACTGCTGGATTAGTAGGTCCCATGGAAACCAACGGCAATCGTGAAATATTGGTGCCTCCCATGGTTCGGGAATAGCAATTAAAAAATTTACTAAATATGCTAAATTTAAAAAAATATTTATTTGCCAGCGCTTTGCTCTTCGGTTGCTTCGATATTGCGATATTTGCTCTGGACGCCACTACTACGCTCATAAAAAAACTCGACGCCATGACCTCCCTGGAGGCAAATTTTGAACAAACAACGCTCCTCTCCCGAAAAACAACTGACACTGCCGATATACTTCGGGGGAAAATATGGCTGGTACGTCCGGGAAAATTCAAATGGAAGATCACCAGTCCCGATCACCAACTAATTCTTATCAATGGCAATGAATTAATTATATTTGATCGGGATCTGGAGCAACTCACTAGGCGCAAAGTCAATGATCAGCAACTCCATAATCCCGCCCTTCTGCTGAGTAGTTCTTCCCAAAACATAGCGAGGTCATTTAAAATCACTAAAGTGGCAAACACCATGAATTTAGACACTTTTAGCTTGGTACCAATGGATAAAAATGGAAGCTATCTATGGATTGAGTTAGCATTTAGGTCACAAGAATTACATAAAATTCGCGTTAAAAATAATCTCGAACAGATAACCACGATCAAATTTACTAACGTAAAAATTAATGGAAAAATTAGGGAAAATAATTTCAAATTAGTACCTCCTCCCGGTACCGATATTCTCGATGAAAGGTAAAGCAAATGGAAACAAAACAGCGGGGCACTCTCTTTATTGTGGCAACGCCCATCGGTAATTTAGCTGATATTACTTTGCGAGCCATGGATACCCTAAGGCAAGTTGATCTCATAGCCGCCGAAGACACTAGACATAGTAAGAAACTATTGCACCACCATGGTATCCATACTCCCATGGTATCCCTCCATAAACATAATGAAACAAAAAAAATATCCATTATTTTGGAACAACTGGAACGAGGAAAAGAAATTGCCCTCATCAGCGATGCAGGAACTCCCCTAATCAGTGATCCCGGTTACAAACTAGTCAGCCAAACTAGAACTAGGGGAATAAAAACCATTGCCATACCGGGAGCATCGGCTCTCACAGCTGCTCTCTGCGTATCAGGTTTACCTACCGAAAGATTTATTTTTGAAGGATTTTTACCAGCTAAAAAACAACAACGACTGCATCGTCTACAGGAATTAGTTGCGGAACAGCGTACCATGGTATTCTATGAAGCTCCCCATCGCATCCTAGATACTTTGGAAAATATGATAACAATTTTCGGCGCCAATCGCCAAGCCGTATTAGCTAAGGAATTAACTAAAGTTTTTGAAACAACCTATGGAGAAACGTTGGCAGATATTATCCTTTGGCTAACCACTGATCGTGATAGACAACGCGGAGAATTCGTGATTTTAGTAAAGGGTAGCGATCACAATAGTGACAATGCGATACAAGCACAGCAAATTATGGCCATACTATCCCGGGAACTTCCCCATAGCCAAGCAGCTCACTTAGCTTCAAAAATAACTGGAGTTAGAAAAAATCTACTTTATAATTCCCCCTAGCTACTCTTTTTTACCCTGGCAGCAATTATTATCATCACAGGGTTCATCGCATCCACAACCACAATCATCGCCGATACCACAAATCAAAAATTTAATTAGTGCTCCCACCGCTAGAATGGGGATCATTATTTCAAATGGCTTAATGAAATGAGCTACAAATTTGCTATGAACTCCACCAAAATCTTCGCCATAGATTGCCATAATAACGTACAAAACAACGGCTATAACAATAAATACGGCAGCCACTACTCTATTACACATTTTCTTATACATAGACACTCCTTAACCATGAAAAATATACTACTATATTAACAGATCGATAAAATTTATCCACAATTTAGTACATTTTTACTAAAAAATTCTTGCTGCCACAGCTCGTTCATTGTCGGCAAAATCTGTGTAAGTTGTAATTTCTTGGTAGCCTGCTAACTCCAATAGGGATACTACCGTCCTCCTTTGATCATAGCCATGTTCCAAAATTAGCCATCCACCAACCTGCAAATGGCTGGAAGCTCCAGCTACTATTTCCCTGAAAGCATCTAAACCATCACCCGCTACCAAAGCAAGTTTCGGCTCAAAGTGTAACTCTTTATGTTGCCAATGGTGATCATCCCGTGCTACGTAGGGTGGATTACTGATAATGGCACTAAATTTTTCTTCGCCCAGTGCTTGGCACCAATACCCATGGTGAAATTCCACATTGGTAACACCCAATTGCATGGCATTGTGACTGGCTATCTGTAGTGCGTCCACGCTAATGTCCGTAGCCATCAGGGACCACCGGGGATGTTCCCGAGCTAAACTCAGAGCGATAGCTCCCGAACCGGTACCTAAATCAGCTATCCGTGCTTCATCACTATTTACCTTAGCGAGAGCAATTTCCACCAGTAATTCCGTTTCCGGCCGCGGGATTAATACCTTGGAGTTAACAGTAAATTCCAGTGACCAAAACTCCTTTTTACCTAAAATATAGGCCGCTGGCTCACCTTGGCAACGGCGATTATAAAAAAAATCAAATTTTTCCTGCTCCCCCGACGTAAGTTCATAATCAACGTTCGCATATAAGAATGACCGTTGACATCCCAGAACTGCCATGAGTAGCAGCTCCACGTCAAACCGAACCAACCGTGGAGGCAATTTTTTCGCAAAAATTTGTTTAATGTACATCTATATAGTTTGCTATAATTCCTAGAATTTTTTTGGTGGCTCCCCGATGCTTTTCCACGAAATCCAGAGCAGCGGTTCCCAATTTTTCTACCAACTCATGATTTTGAAAGAGAGAAATTACTTTTTCTGCTAACTCCTTCTCATCTTCCACCACCAATAATGCATCTTCATCTATCATCATTTGACTGATATCCAAAAATGCTTGGAGATACTTACCAGATAATACGGGCTTAGCCAAAACAGCGGGTTCTAATAAATTATGTCCGCCCCAGGGAATTAAACTACCACCCACGAAAGCTAGGTCACTGGTACCATACATTAGTAATAGCTTGCCCATGGTATCGATCACAATGATTTCGGTATTACCATCGTAGCATTCTAGGTTACTATACTTTATGGTTCTAAATTTTTCCCCCTGACATAAATCATGAACCTCCTCAAAACGCTCAGGATGCCTGGGCACCAACAGCAACAAAGCATGGGGTATTTGTGCTAAAATTTTTCTCGCGGCGGCCAATATTTTAACTTCCTCGGTGTCATGGGTACTAGCGGCAATCCAAATAGGTCGAGTAACTCCCAGCAGAGAACGCAGCGCCACTATCTGATTCGTTAGCTCTCCGGGTATTGCCACATCAAATTTCACATTACCCGCTATCACAACTTTACTAGTATCTATTCCGAGAGCTAAAAAACGTTCGCCATCGAGCTTACTTTGCGCCATGACCATGGTGAGACAATTAAAAACATCGTGCATCAACCCACCTAGTCTACGGTAACCCACAAAGGAACGAGACGAGAGACGAGCATTGGCAAGAA
>JAVBML010000019.1:0-9615 GCA_031552655.1 Gammaproteobacteria bacterium | reverse complement strand
GGTATATTTTTCCAATTTAAAAAAATAGTGCTCCGAGGTTTTCTGGGTTGGTGGCTTTCCCGATAGAGTTGAAATGGGATTTAGCAACTCCCCGGCAACATAGGTAGCGCCACAGCTTTCACAGTTATCACCATACTGATCTAGAGCACCGCACCGCGGACAATCGCCCTTCACATAGCGATCGGGAAGAAACATACCCTTATCCTCATCAAAGGCTTGATTAATGGTCCGTACCTCAATGTCACCGCGCCGCTGAAGACGCTGATAGACCAGTGAAGTTAACTCCCTATTTTCCACCGAATGCGTGGTATGGTAATTATCAAACTCTATGAGAAATCCCTGGGCATCTAGCTCATGGGAATTTTTGGCACTGGCAATCAATTCTTCGGGGGCTAAATTATATTTCTGTGCCGCTATCATTATGGGTGTACCGTGGGCATCATCTCCACTCAAGTACAGGCAATTCCTTCCTTGCATTCTCTGAAACCGCACCCATATATCCGCTTGTATCTGCTCTAAAATATGCCCAAGGTGCATGGGACCATTGGCATATACCAGAGCGGAGGTTACTAACATTTTTTTCATAATATAGAGATCTCGCTTCGATGACCATGGAAAATATTCCATGGCTTTACAATAGCGCATTGGTTGCCCCCATGGC
This sequence comes from Gammaproteobacteria bacterium, assembly GCA_031552655.1. Classification (GTDB taxonomy): domain Bacteria; phylum Pseudomonadota; class Gammaproteobacteria; order UBA9339; family UBA9339; genus CAZTPH01. The sequence continues at coordinate 8,954 of JAVBML010000019.1, read as the reverse complement.
AACACAATATTTTTCATGCTATGCTTCGAAAAACAAATTTCTCAGCAGGTAAAATATGAACCAAGACAAAAAACAAAACAATGACGATCCGAAACCAGACTTCACCCAGCAACTCAACGATATTGATAATTTGGATCAGCTGATTTTGGAGCACCCTAGCTATAAACAATTATCTGAACAACTGGCACTGGCAGAGCAGAAAATTCAGGAAAACCGCAGCAACTGGCTAGCAGCCCAAGCCGAATTGGAAAATCTGAAGCGACGCAGTGAAAGGGAAATAGCAAATATCCATAAATATGCCATTGAAAAATTCGCCTACGATATTCTAACCACCGTAGATAACTTGGAACGTAGTCTCGCAACCAAAGCAGTGGAAAATGAACAGCTTAAGGATTTTTACCTAGGCATAGAGCTAACTCTAGAATCTCTATTGGAGCTATTAAAAAAATATGATATTACCCCCATTGACCCTCGAGGAGAGGAATTTAACCCCGATAGGCACACTGCCATGACTACCAGAGAAGCCATTAATGGGGAAAATCAGAACACGGTTCTAGAGGTTATTCAAAAAGGGTATTTTCTTCGAGATCGTCTCCTGCGACCTGCTCTAGTGGTGGTAGCAAAATAATCAAATCAAAGAGCCGGTTACTAAGTTACCCAATATTTTTTTCATAGACAGGAAATTTTTCGCAGAGTGTAAGCACTTCTTGCTTTATTCTGGTAATATTTTTTTGGTTAGCAAGGTCGTCTAAAATTTCACAAATCCACGTTGCTACCATCTCCACTTCCTCTTCACCGAAACCCCGCGTGGTAATTGCTGGGGTACCTAAACGTAAACCGCTAGTAACCATGGGAGATCTGGGATCCCCGGGAACGGAATTTTTATTAGCAATAATGTTAGCCCGAGCTAATACCTCTTCGGCTTCCCTACCGGTAATATTTTTATTGATTAAATTTAGCAAAAAGAGATGATTATCGGTACCGCCGGATACAATTTCATAGCCACGTTTCATCATGATATTGGCCATTAATTTTGCATTTCTGACAACCTGCTCCTGGTATTCTTTAAACCCCGGTGCCATTGCTTCCCTGAATGCAAGGGCCTTGGCGGCAATTACATGACCCAATGGTCCGCCCTGTAAACCAGGAAATATGGCGGCATTGATTTTTTTTTCTAGTATAGAGTTAGCTCGAGCCAGTATTAAACCGGATCTAGGCCCCCGCAAGGTTTTATGGGTAGTGGAAGTGGTAATATCTGCTAACTTCACCGGCGAGGGATAGATTCCCACTGCCACTAGTCCAGCAACATGGGCAATGTCACAGATCAATAATGCTCCAACCTCATCGGCGATTTTTCGAAATCTTTCCCAATCCACGATGCGAGAATAGGCAGAAAATCCTGCCATAATAACCTGGGGACGATGCATTTTCGCTAAACTTGCTGCCTGATCATAGTCTATTTCACCTGTCTTCTCTTTGAGACCAAAGGTAATTGCATTGTATAGTTTCCCCGAAAAATTTACCTTGGAGCCATGGGTTAAATGTCCGCCCGCAGCCAAATCCATCCCCATGATGGTGGCACCCGGAAGAATACAGGCATAGTATGCCGCGGCATTGGCCTGGGATCCCGAATGAGGTTGTACGTTGGCAAAATCAGCACCAAACAACTCCCTAGCCCGTGCAATGGCTAGATTTTCCACCCAATCAATATATTCACATCCACCATAGTAACGTTTACCCGGATAACCCTCGGCATATTTATTGTTAAACAAAGATCCCTGAAGGGCTAATACCATGGGACTAGCATAATTTTCCGAAGCAATTAATTCAATATGCTCCTCCTGGCGCCGTGACTCTCCGGCAAGAGCTTGCTCTAGTTCTTTATCAAAGGCTGCCAGAGAAAAATGTTTTTTATACATAGTTTATTTCCAAAAAATAAAAAATCACATCATCGATAACTCTTTTAGCTACAATCCTATCTTACATTTAGTATCAATAGATTTAAACAATTACCATATCAAAGAACAAACAACCCCCAGTTAATCGGAGCAAAGGAAGGCCCTATGGTAACAATCCACAGCCCGAGGAAGATCATTGCGTTCCGCAAAAAAATCGGCTAATGCTAAATGGGCTTCCCTATTTTTAGCAAATTTTACGCTCCGTTCTAAATAATCCTTCGCCTTACCCCACAACTTCTGGCGCCAACATATCTTACCAAGAATCAGCATTAGATCAGGATGCTGGGGATTAGTACGTAGCCATTTCTCTGCCCGCGTAAGATGTTTAATGGGGTCACGGCTATCTATGTTTGCATAGATACGCAGCAGAGCACCATCTAGCTCTTTACGCAAAACTATCTTAAGCATGGCTTCAGCTTCATCAACTCTACTATGCTCCAACAAATGTTGCGTGTAGATGGCTACCATGGAGGATTTCTTTTGTAAATACCTAGGTATGGCTTTCCAAAAATCATCAATACTTCCTCCTAATTTAGCGGCCCATAGCAATTTTTCATAGAGCCTGTGCTCCAGCGCATCTAGATCATCATTGGAAGCCATAATTTCATATTTTCTTAGAGCTGGTAATAGCTCCTTCAATTCATCCCATCGCTCTCCTTTAACATAGAGATCTTTCAATAGAGAAAGTATAAATTTGTTTCTAGGTCTTTGCGATTTCAAATCCTGCAAAATTATAGTAGCTTCCTCAAAATTCCCATTTTCCATGGCCAAACGAACCCTAACCATGGCCACGGTAATGTCCCGATTGGCACCTATTTTTTGGGCTAAAAGCATGTAGCGCTCTTGTCTGTCTAATGCTCCTTGCTGCTGAGCCACAATGGCGGCACCGAGGTAATTAATCAGCGACACATCACTGTGTGGTGCAAAATGCATAAACCTCTTTTCAGCCTTGGCAAAATTACCCTCCAGCAGATCATAGATGGCAGCAATGGTTTGACCTTGAGCTCTTTTCCTTCTACGCCTTCGATACCATTCTCCAACGGAAGAACTTAATAGTGTTATTTTACTGCAACATCGCAGCAACAAATATAGCAATGAGAAAATAACAATTAAAGCCAATGCCGCAAACCATAGTGAACTCGCAATGGTAACATCCCCGTAGGAAATTAAAACATAGCCAACATGCCTACTCATAATCAAGCCTAACCATACAGCTAGCAACAATATTAAAAAGTAGTAGATAATTTTTTTCATGGGCTTTTTATTTCCTAGTATTCAGTTGATATTTCAGGGATTTTTAGTGAGAGCAGAGTGCTCAAAACTTGCAACCACTGCTGTAGCATTCAATTGCCACGATGAATCAAAGCTCACCGTGGTCTCCAATTCTCGCAGCTGAGCAAGTATTTCATTAGTCACGGCAATGTTCAAAGCAAAGTATTTTTTAATGGTGGCAATAAGTTGAGCCACGGTTTCCCTAAAAAATTCCTCATTTTTTTGCATGGCAGCTAACTCTAACTGCAATAGCTTCATGTGGATATGTAATCGCACTCCCTCTTCCTGAATTTGCAATGACACTGGTATGTCCTCACCGCGCTTAATTACAACCAATTTTTTTAATCCCTCCAAAGCAGCAACATAGAAACGAGACCACGGTTTATTTTCGGATTTTTCCAACACTTCGCCTAAACCAATGACGGGATTACTACTAAAATCTCCGGGCAGAATCGTTAGATTATCAATCTGTTCCCTGATGTTAGCCAAACGCTGCACAACCATCGTAGCATTGGAAGCGTTCGTAGCACGCAATTTAGCAATATCTCGATCCAAAGCTCTGACAAGTTGCGTTAATTCAGAATCATTGGCATACCTCCTAGCCGACAACAGCAAAGCTTCAACTATTTGACCATCACCATTCCCATGCAAAGTCAATTGAGCCAAGTTAATTAGATGCTCAATTATGCTGAACTTCCATCCCATAGTATCAACGGTATTAACTTTTAGCTCTGCCAATCCATGATGTAAACTCTTCAACTCCATTTGTACCTGCCTATTATTAGCCTCCAATATCTTCATTTGGTTCAGAGTGTTTTTTTCTCGTCGCAGCACCTCTTCAAGTCTCTCTTCAAAATTATCCAAGCGAACCTGACATTGATTTACGCAAAAAACCAACACAGCGCTAGCTAGAATTACAGCTAGCAATGGTACCCACTTGTTAATATGCCGTGGTTTCCCCATATCTAGTTCATTCATTTTTTTTCCTCTCTATCTATTCATTCCGCCGCGGGAGCATATTTGATTTCATCATATATATTACTAGGATTTCTAGGTGGTTCAACAAAATATGGACAATCCGCAATGCTGGCAGATTTACATAGCTTATGGCTACCAATTAAAGAGCTCCAACCAAATCCCTGGGGTTCTAAAATCGATTGAGCTCTAGTCTGTTCAAGCGCCAGAGGAAAAGCTACTTCTTCGTCCGTTTGGTAGAGACAAATTACTTTGCCTACCTTTATTCCTAGCCATTGAGCTCCTATGAAGTTCAATACCCGCGTTGCCGAAGATGGCGTATAATTCTCCCACTTTTTATCCCGAGTAGTCCACTTAAGCTCCTGCTTAACTAAAGCTTCCGGCTCTGGGCAGTGAATGGGAGTAAGCTGATCCGTAGTCACATTACTGACAGCCTCTGTCTTCATTTTTACTGGTCCCCCCGCAGCAAATTTGTCCATGGCCGACCTGCGATTGGAAAATTTGTAAACCAAAAATACCCCTGCAATCAATGCCATGCCAATAATAATGTAAATTTTTAAGCGCATAATTTTCTCCTTCAATATTTTCCCTTGACATCAAATGGAGCTAAAGCCAAACTTAGCACCAATTATCTAATTTTTGCCTAGGCAATTAAACATTTTACCAAAGGAGAACTCAATTGGCCAAATTACATTTTTATTATTCTGCTATGAATGCTGGCAAGAGCACATCGCTATTACAATCCAGTTATAACTATAATGAACGAGGCATGGGAACCTTGCTACTGTCACCTGCCATAGACAAACGCTACGGTGAAAAAAAAATTTCATCGCGCATTGGCCTCCAAGCAAATTCTACCACCTTTGACAACAACGATGATCTGTATCAGCTCATAGAAATGGCCCTAGCTAGGGATGGTAATATCAAATGCATCCTCGTTGACGAAGCCCAATTTCTAGCAAAGGAACAAGTTAAGCAATTAGCCAAAATTACCGATGACCTTAGCACTCCGGTACTAGCCTATGGTCTTCGCACCGATTTCATGGGGGAACCCTTTGAAGGTAGCAAATATCTACTAGCCCTCGCTGATCAACTAATTGAACTTAAAACTATTTGTCACTGTGGACGTAAAGCCACTATGAATCTACGTACCGACGGCAATGGTAATGTTCTAAGAGAAGGCGAACAGATAGTTATTGGAGGTAACGAATGCTACATAGCGGTATGCCGTCGACATTTTCGCGCTGGCAAGGTTAACTAAATGATTTAGTTACTTTATTTTATCTTCCTTAAAGATAACGTGCATACCAGTTTTGCCCGTTTCCGGATTAAAAGCCCGGGGGTCAAATTTTTTAGTGTTAATCTTCTCAGTATTTTTACGCTTATTTTTCGTAGTTGTATAAAATGTTTTCGTGGGTTTACCCGCCATCGTTTTACCCGTGGATACTAATTTAATTTTTTCACGTATTTTAGAAGCCATAATCTCTATCTCGCAATGTCACTGTGATATTTTTCCATGCTAGCCAAAACATTTGCTATGCCTATTTTATCAATGATGCGTATTCCCTTAGTTGATACCTTAAGTTTAATGAAGCGCTGCTGATCTTCTAGCCAAAATCTCTTAATGTGCAAATTAATATTGAAACGCCTTTTGGCTTTCTTATTGGCATGGGATACGGTATTCCCAATCTGGGGACGCTTACCCGTAACGCAACAAATCTGAGACATAAAATTCCCCCTATAGTTGGAACCGAAAAATTACTTTTTATACCAAAAAGAAAATCTAGACGCAACCATATTTGCTAATTAGTTAAAAATATCTATTCCTGGAAATCCCACGGTATTTAATCCAGCATCAACGTGTACAATCTCTCCCGTAATTCCCGAGGCTAGATCGGAGCATAGAAATGCCGCCGCATTTCCCACTTCCTCCTGGGTTACGTTGCGCCTGAGAGGAGATACTTTTTCACCGTAGGAAAGCATCCTCTTAAAATCTTTTATTCCCGATGCTGCCAAAGTTTTAACCGCTCCCGCCGATATGCCATTTACGCGCATGCCAATGGGTCCAACGGCGGCAGCTAAATAGCGGATACTGGCCTCAAGACTTGCCTTGGCAAGTCCCATGGTATTATAGTTGATTAATGATTTTTCCGCCCCTAAATGCGTCAAAGTGAGCATGGATCCTCTTTTTGCTTTCATCATGGGCACCGCTGCTTTAGCTAGGCCTGAAAAGCTATAGCTACTAATATCGTGGGCCACCCTAAACCCCTCTCTATTAATACAGTCCACATAGTTACCATCAAGTTGATCCCCGGGAGCAAAGGCTGCGGAATGTACTAGTATATCAAAGCCATCCCAATGGTTCGCTAGCTCTAAAAATAATTGGTTAATTTGTTCATCATAGGATAGATCACAGGATAGCATAATATTTGAACCAAATTCTCGAGCAATGGCTTCTACACGCTCCCTAAGTTTTTCACTTTGGTAGGTAAACGCCAGTTCCGCCCCCTCTCTGTGCATACATTTAGCTATGCCATAGGCAATGGAGTAGTTATTAAGAACTCCCACTATTAATGCTCGCTTATTTTGCAATATGGCCATACTTTAATCCTCTAGGGAAATTTTATTCTGATAAAAATAGCAAATAGAAAACCAAAAAGCTATAGCCATTTTTTTAGTCTATTTTTCTTTATTTTCCCCTTCCTTTTGCTCTTCCTCTCTTGCTCTCCTAGGCTCTTTCTTTTTTTCTTTGGCACCATTCCCGTTAGCTGACAAAGGGATAGCGGGAGTAGCTATGCTCTCATCCATGTTTAGGCATAAACTATCTATCTCCACTGGTGATACGGAACTGTTTCTGCTAATTGGCAAAGGCACAGCTAGCGGCATAGTTGGAGTATTATCCACGGATAGCAATTGCGATGCTGCAAAAATGCTACTGACTGGAGTACCTCTTCTGAAGAGAGGCATGGATGGCGTACTAAATTCTCCCTCAGATTCATCGCTATCACTCATTGTTTCATTTGGCATTGGCTGTAAAGTTTCAACATCTTTCTCCTTTTCTTCCTGTATGATTGTTTCTATCACATTATCTACCTCTAAACTTGATGCCATCGGTTCCCGTAATAATTCCACTTGCTGGACACGTGCTCTTATTCGCTGAGCCAAAGTCGGTAATACATGATGGATTAAGGTATTCACCATAACAGCATAGGCTAGTGACTCCATTGTGGTTGTAAAAATGCCCTGGGAAATGGTTAGCAAGCTCGACATTCTACCTAAGTTCGGGGGTAAAGATTCTCTAATAATATTAGTAAACCACTCATTTAACCCTGCCTGCGTTATTGACATACCTATTAATCTACCTCGAAAATTATTAAGAAACCTATGCCATCCTTCAGAGGACATTATGCGCACCATGGCACTGATCATTGGTTGTAAAAATCCCTGCGCAGTGGATGGTATTACAATTACAATGCCAAAGGAAGGGATTCTTTCGAAAATACTTACTGCGATAGCGCTTTCCATACCTTCAAGTATATCTCTACCTCTAAAATTTCCTGCCAAGGGCTTAGCTAATCCAGCTCTAGCAGCTCTCCTCAGAGTATCTCTCACAGCAGATAAGGGATTAGCATGCCCAGATCCCATGGCAGCTTCCTCCCGTGGTGATACTGGAGGATCACCTATCACAGTTTCCTCAGTGTCCCCTCTTCTTGGTGGTGGCTCCTCTTGCACCCCAGCGTAGCTACGAGGTAATACTGAAAGAATAGCGTGCCTAAATAGTCTTCCCATGACTATCCATGGTCCCAAACCCAGCTCCCAAGCAGGGCCCCAGAACCGATCCCATCTTCCATTGCCTAAACTAACTGCTAACAAAGATCTTGGTAGAGCAGTTACAATTGTAGCAGTGCCCCTAGATATGTTTCTTAAAATCCTTTCTAAAAGATTACCTATGAACCTCTCTATGAATCCATCGGTACCAGATAAATTGAGGGAAGAAATAGATGTATTTAAAAAAATCCCAAAAGCCTTAAAATAGGGAAATCCGTTGTTATTATCTCCTCCACCGGGGCCATTGCCACCTCCTCCACTGGGATTATTGCCACCACCTGGCATCGTCGTCACGGGCATTAAGATAATCTTTATATTTTTCTGTCTCGGTTTAAACAAACCATCATAGCTGATATCTGTTTTTAAATTATCACCGTAAATTTGTTCTAGTTTACTTTCACATTCTGCAAAACAAAGCTCCATTTTATTCACTGAAAATATATTTTTTCTTGATTTTTCAAGCTTAGAAAGATTAGTCAAATCCATGGACCTAGTATTTCTCACATTTTCCATTGCATCTCTAATTATCTCACCATTTGCAGGATATTCAGATAATTGTCCACGGCTAGCAATAGCATTGTTTTCCCCAAGCACTGGAAACATTATCGCCGTCGCCCCTACAGTAGAGTCACTTGAATAGGTAGCCTCCTCCCCAGGTTCATTGACACCAGAACCACTGGTTAGTAATCTTCTAGTTGCATTATCTCCATCTATATCATCGGGACCGGAATTATCTGAAATTAGCGCAACATCTTCATCTACCCTGGATTCACCATAGGCTAAAGCCAGTCCCCCCCCATGCGTAGCGATATTCCCTGGGTTTGCTTCATTTGTCTGGGGAATCGGAATATGTGCTTCCCTCTCCACCTTATCTGCATTGATATTCCCATCGGTAATAACATCATGGTCCCGGCGCACCAA
>JAVBML010000018.1:0-8384 GCA_031552655.1 Gammaproteobacteria bacterium | reverse complement strand
GCGTTAAGACGAGTACGTTTAGGGGTCACGATGGCCTAAACGTTTCACGAGTTAGCGGCACTCCTGTTTAAACTCTTTTGGATAACTTCTCTGTGTTTTTTTTAACATATTTGACACCTCTTTGGTAGTTCACAAATTCTAACAATTTAGTGTCCGGTAAAATAGGGTAAGATCAATATTTATCATTGCAATATGGCATATCGTTTCGCTCGTTTCTCTACAATGAAATTCCTTTAGTCTAGTTCTAGGGTTGCAGTTAGCTCTCCATGAGACTATAATCATTTCTACGTAAAATTATTTCGGAGGAGAAATTCATGAGCAATATTAAAGCAGAATTAGTGGAAATGCTGAACCAAGCTCTACGCCTAGAACACGCAGCGCGTATACAGTATCTAACCCATGCCGAACAGGTATCGGGAGTTCACGCCGAGGCAATTATTGCGCGCTTGCGGGAATTGGCCTCCGATGAAGCGGAGCACGAAGAAAAATTTCGCACCCTCATTGCCAGCTATCTCGGCGGTGTGCCGTGCATGGAATTGGCAGCTACCCAGCCAGCGGGGGATATAAAATCTATTTTAGATATTAATCTTCACGATGAGAAAGCGGCCATCGATTTCTATAAAAAAATCTATGCTAAGGTCATGGAAAACAAAGGTGCTCTACCCTATGAGTACGAAACCTTGGAGCATGAATTACGTCATGTGATCATCGATGAGCAGGAGCACGTGGTGGAGTTACAAACTTTGCTGGGTTAGAACACTATTTAGCCGTTTAAGACTAGGGGCCAAGAGTAATTAAAAATAATTGGTCTATCCTACTAAATTGCCATGGCTAGGATTTAGAGGAGCTGGAAATTAAATGGGAAAAATCGGCCAAAGTGTTGAAGAGAATATAGATATCTTTCAGCATAGCTAGGCGATTATGGCGTATCTTTTCGTTTTCTGTCATAACCATAACTTTAGCAAAAAATTGATCCAGGGGATCTACTAACAATAGCAATTTTTCCAGAAGTTCTTTATAGCAACCTCGGTGATTTAGATCGATAATCTCGCCTTTAAGGCTAGTAATACAATGCGCCAGATTTTTTTCTGCGGAGTCTTCAAAGAGTTGCTTGGTCCAGGGCTGTTGCTGAGTAGGGATATTTTTATTTAGGATATTATGTATTCTTCTATGGGATTCCAGGAGGGAGGTAGCGCTAGGAAGGCGAAAGAAATTACCTAGGGCCGCTAGTTTTTTTGTGAAATCCAATAGATCGCTGGGAGATGTTGCCAAGATAGCTCGCACCACGCTAATTTCTTCGCCATTCTCTAGGCAAAGATTTTGCAATCTTTCATAGATAAATGTGAGCAATTGCTGTTCCACAATTTTAGGATTAGCACATTTAGTGCCATAGGTGGCGCAGGATTTTGCAATTAGAGTTATTAAATTTAGCGAAAATTCACCATGTAAAATTGTTTTTATTAGGCCCAGGGCAGCGCGTCGTAGCCCAAAGGGGTCTTTTTCTCCCGTTGGCACTTTTCCCAATATAAAGAGACCCACAAGGGTATCGATGCGGTCAGCTATGGCAATGATTTGACCCAATTTAGAGGTGGCAAGTTGATCCTTGGCAAATCTTGGTAGATAGTGTTCACGAATTGCTAGAGCAACTGCTGCGGGTTCATTTTGTCGTAGGGCGTAGTGAAAACCCATGGTGCCCTGTAGTTCGGGAAATTCCCCTACCATGGTGGTAGCTAGATCACACTTTGCAAGGAGAGCCGTACGCCCAGCTAGGTCACTTTCCATTGCCAGTGTTGCAGCCAAAAATTCTGCTAACATAACCAGTCTCTGGGCTTTATCATAGAGAGAACCAAGGCCCTCTTGAAAAGTTATCTGAGCTAATTTCTCTAGATTACTGGATAGTGGTTGCCGCAGATCTAATTTATAGAAATATTCGGCATCGGTGAGACGGGCAGCGATGACTTTTTCAAAGCCACGGCTAATGTTATTTAATAAATCGATGGTATTACTAACAATGAGGAATTGATTTTTTATTCCGTTACCATCGGGTACGACAAAGCAGCGGTGATGATTTTTTAGGGTTGCCATGAGTACTTCCCGGGGCATAGCGAGGAAGCGCTTGTCAAAACAACCCAGTGCTACGTGTGGCCATTCCACTAGGTTAACCACTTCCACCAACAACTCTTCATCTAGATCCAATGGGGTTTGACCAAGGAGTTCAGAGATAGCAACGGTGATTTTTTGACGTCGTTTGACTGGATCCACGGTAACATGACCAGCAAATTCTAGTAACTCTTCATAGTTGAGTGCTTCGGTAATTACCAGGGGATTATTAAGATAGGCGCGGTGTCCCTGGGTTTTATTAGAGGCTTCAACTCCCCAGAGTTCCAGGGGAATTATTTCATTGCCGAATAGTGCAACTAACCATCTAATTGGTCTCGCAAAGGGACCGTAGTGATTACCCCAATACATGGGTTTTCTGCAGTGCAATTTAGTAATACTTTCTAGAATAATATCTGGCAGTAGCTTATAGGTAGCAATACCGGGGGTTATGTTTTTATAATATAGAAATTTTTCTCCACGTTCCTCTATGGTTTCTACGTTGGCTAAATCGGTTTGACATTTTTCCGCAAATTTTAATGCCGCTAACGTTGGCTTAGAGGAGGTATCGAAGGCAATGGCCAGGGGCGGCCCTTTGCGTTCTACAATTTGATCCGGTTGCTGGAGTATTAATTTGGTAATTAGTACTGCGAGGCGCCGAGGAGTACTGAAGACTTTGGCGGATTCATAATTCAGTCCCAAACTGTGTAATTTAGTTTCCATGATTTGTCGCAGAGAGGACGCTAGGGTATCAATTTCCCGCGGTGGTAATTCTTCCGTACCAATCTCTAGGAGAAAATCTTTGGGGGTGTAAATTATCATTTCTTCGAACCGATTATTCCTGGATAATATTTTTGCAATGCACTTCCGCTATCATCTTAGTTAAAGTTCGAATGCGGAGAATATAATTTTGTCTTTCGGTGACGGCAATGCTGCCCCGGGCATCTAGTAGATTAAAAGTATGGGAAGCTTTGAGGGCCATTTCATAGGCTGGGATGGGTAATCCCTTTGCTAGCAGTTGGTTACATTCCTGCTCGAGAAAATTGAATTGCTGCCGCAGTTGCTCCACATTGGCTAGATTGAAATTATAGCTAGACATCTCCATTTCGCTTTGATGGTGTAGCTCGCCGTAGGTTAATTGTTTAGACCAGAGAATATCATACATACTACTAACATTTTGAATGTGGGATGCGATTCTTTCTAAACCATAGGTAATTTCAACGGCAGTGGGATCGCAATTTAATCCCCCCATTTGCTGAAAATAAGTAAATTGAGAAACTTCTGTGCCATTGAGCCATACCTCCCACCCTAGCCCCCAGGCGCCAAGAGTCGGCGATTCCCAATTATCTTCCACAAAACGTAGATCCTCTTTGCTGATATCTATTTGCAATTGAGCAAGGGATGCCAGATATAGTTCTTGAATATTAGGAGGTGAAGGTTTAATGACTACTTGAAATTGGTAGTAACGTTGGGCACGATTGGGATTGTCTCCATAGCGCCCGTCACTGGGACGGCGGCATGGCTGCACATAGGCTGCTTTCCATGGATTTGGCCCCATGGTTCTGAAGAAAGTTTCTGGATGAAAAGTTCCAGCGCCCACTTCCAGGTCCAGAGGTTGCAAAATTGTGCACCCCTGATTGGCCCAGTAGTGTTGTAGGGTGAAAATGATATTCTGGAAGGTCATAGAATGAAGTGTTTATTTAACATCATTTATGGCATCCATTAGTTCCTGTTTACAATTGTTGGTGTATTCGGGAATTAGTGTGATTTTGGTTAGTGCTTTGTTTGCCACGATGAAGGTGGGAGTTCCTGATATTTCCAGGTTTTTCGCTAGATTAAAATTAGCCACCAGGGCTTTGTCTAGGGAGCTATCTTGCATACCATCGAGTAGTGTTTTTTGATCTAATTCCGATTGTTCCGCTAGCAATTGATCCAATTGAGCTTTATCTAGGGTACGGTGATGGTTGCAAATTAAATCGTCCATTAACTTTGCTTTGTTTTGTTTTTGGGCTGCCATTACCGCTTTGGCTGCGTAGGCAGCATCGGCACCGAGAAATGGCCAATATATAGCAATTATTCTGATTTCGGGATGGATTTTGATAATATCATTGAGTATGGTGGTGGATCTCTTGCACGCCGGGCATTGGTGCTGAGTAAATTCTACTATGGTGATTTCTCCTTCAGGGTTCCCTAAAATAATTCTTCCCGGCAGCTGAGCGTCAAAAATTTCATTTCTGTATTTAATAATATTTGCTTTTATTCTCTCTAGTCGCGCTTTTTGCTTTGCCGCCTCCTGCTCCCGTATTTTTTTATCCATTTCCAGGAGTATTTCGGGGTTATTCATTAGGTAGCTATGCACGATTTTTTCTATACTTTCCACTTGTTGGGATGAAAAATTAGTACTGTTTTGTATCCCACGGCGCATTGTTTTTAATTTCACCATGAAGGGAGTATTTTTCAGTAGTAATGTTGTGGCGCCAAGGGAAATTATTAGTAAAAGGATTAACCAATGTATTTTTTTCATGAAAATATCCCCAATTCTGATTGCCTAAATTTTAGCATGGACCCTCGAAGTTTCCTAGTGAATATTATTCCTAGGTAATATCCCGAAGGGGTTTTCCTCCTAGAAGATGTATATGAAGATGATAGATAACTTGCCCTCCATCTTTATTGCAATTAGCTATGAGACGATAACCTTTGCCATCAATTTTATATTCCCGGGCCAGTTTTTGTGCTACCAGTGCCATGTTACCAAAGATTGCTCCATCTTTTGCCGTGAGATCATTGAGGGTTGCAACGTGTTTTTTCGGTACGATTAACTTATGGTATGGTGCCTTGGGGTAAAGATCATTGAAAGCAATAATTTCATCATCTTCGTAGACGATGGTTGCTGGCATCTCTCGTTTGATAATTTTGCAAAATATACATTCCATGGTTGTTCCCCTCATTTATTATAGAAATTAACAAAATAACTATTCCGGTGCAGCCAGACCGAAGTGTAGATAGGCTCTGGCTGTGGCAATTCTGCCCCGGGGAGTTCTGGCAATGAAACCCTGCTGCACTAGATAGGGTTCCAGGACATCTTCAATGGTATCCTTTTCTTCACCAATGGCGACGGCAAGGGTTTCAGCGCCAACGGGACCGCCACTAAATTTTTCTATGATAACCATTAGCAATTTACGATCGAGAAGATCAAAGCCGCAATCATCGACATCCAGTAGATTTAGAGCGGCATCTGCAACTTCCTGGGTTATTTTACCTTCCGCTCTTACCTGGGCAAAATCCCGGACACGGCGCAGCAGACGATTGGCAATTCTTGGAGTACCCCGGGAACGTTTGGCAATTTCATGGGCGCCATAGGGGTCCACGGGAATATTTAATATTTGAGCCGAGCGACTAACGATTTTTGTTAGAGCTGCTAAATCATAGAATTCTAGCCTTGCAATTATGCCGAAGCGATCGCGCAGGGGAGAAGTTAGAAGGCCCGCTCTGGTTGTTGCTCCCACAAGGGTAAAGGGTGGAATATCTAATTTGATGGATCTAGCGGCGGGACCTTCACCAATAATAATGTCAATTTGATAGTCCTCCATGGCTGGATAGAGCATCTCTTCAATGGCTGGGTTCAGGCGATGTATTTCGTCGATGAAGAGAATATCATGGGATTCTAGATTAGTTAAAATAGCTGCTAGGTCCCCAGCTTTTTCTAAAATTGGCCCCGATGTTTGCCGTAAATTTACTCCTAGTTCGTTGGCAATGATATGGGCTAGAGTAGTTTTACCTAGTCCCGGAGGGCCAGAGATTAGCACATGATCCAGGGCTTCACGGCGGGCGAGGGCCGCATGAATAAAAAGCTCCATCTGTTCCCTAGTGGTGGTTTGACCAATGTAATCAGCTAGTTTTTTTGGCCTGATAGCATGGTCAACGGCTTCCTCTTCCAAGGGTAGATTATTAGGTGTAATTAGGCGCTCCGTAGTCATAGTTTTAATTTAACTTTTAGTACTATTTTTAAAATATTTTTGCTGCCAGGGCAAATAACTTATTTAATTTTTTTAAGTACCGCCCGAATGAGTTCTTCGCTGGATAGGTTTTGTTCTCCATAGATATCGATGGCTCGCTGGGCTTCAGGGGGTTTATAGCCCAGCGCGATGAGGGCACTAATGGCATCATGGCTGGCCGTTGGTTGCATACTGGTTGTTTCCAAACTGCCGCTCCATTCTGATGCTCTGTCCTTCATTTCAGTGATGAGTCTGCGGGCAGTTTTCGCTCCAACGCCGGAGATCTTTTCCAGGGCCTGGGCATTGTTATTAACTAGGTAAGTGGCAAAAAGTTGCGGCTCCATGGCGGAGAGAATTGCTAGGGCTATCTTTGGTCCCACGCCACTTACTTTGATGAGACTGCGAAAGAGGGCGCGCTGCGTTTTATTGCTAAAACCGTAGAGGTACTCTCCGTCATCCCGGGTTGCCAGGTGGATATAGAGAGAGCACTCTTTGCCGGGGGATGGTAAATTGGTAAAGCAAGTTAAAGGGATTTGAATTTCATAGCCAATGCCAGTTACCTCCAGTAATAGATAGGAAGGCTCTTTATCTAGTATAATTCCGCGGAGAAAACCAATCATGGGAGTGGCAGCTATTATTTATCGTTAATAGGTAGAATTATACTGTGAATTTGGATTGATACAACCTAATTATTAGCCATACATTTTTAAGTATTTTTTTCGAAGAGAATCCGTAATATTCAAAAAATTGGCAAGTGTTAATAGTGGTCACATATAGCGGTCATTTAGGCTAAGAATAATTTTAGATGATAATTTGTGCGCCCTTAGTAGCTGCCAATTACTATGATCTATCTCATTGT
The DNA here is from genome assembly GCA_031552655.1 of Gammaproteobacteria bacterium. Lineage (GTDB taxonomy): Bacteria > Pseudomonadota > Gammaproteobacteria > UBA9339 > UBA9339 > CAZTPH01. The sequence goes on along the minus strand of JAVBML010000018.1, from coordinate 1,433 downwards.
ACATCAAATTAAGTTCTTGCATATTAGTGGTAGTGAGAGATAATAAAGCATTCGCAAGAGCCAGGCCACCCTCGATATTTATTCCATTGGCACTTAAATTAAGCAGTTGTAGCTGGGTCATGTGCGGTAAGATGTTAGCGAAAGCTGCGACATTGTTTACACTCATGGGGTTACGACTTAGGTTAAGTTGTTGTAAATTAGGAAGATGTGCTAAGGCTGTATTGAGTGGTGAGGTTTCGTCGGAATATATACAATTATTACTTAGGCAGAGCTGCCGCAAATTAGTAAGTCTCGGCAAAACGTTAGCAACGGCGGCAATGCCATCGGGACATAAGTAATTGTTGGCTAGATTAAGCTGTTGCAAATTAGTAAGATTTCGAAGAGCTGGAGCCAGATGCTTAACTATCGCGTCACCATGGGCACGAAAACTCGATGATGTAGGGAGGCCACCACGTACACTTCCACAATTAAAGTTAAATTGTTGTAGTCTAGGGAGATTTGCTAAGGCTGAAGCTAGGGTTTTGATGCCACGGGCATTTGCTGCATTATGGCTTAGATCAAGCTGCCGTAGATTGGAAAAAGTTGGTAAAATTGTAGCAAGAGCTATCATAGTGGATGAACTTAGCCGATTATGGCCTAGATTAAGGTGCCGTAAGTCAGTGAGATTTTGTAAAGCATTGACAAAATCTGTAGTCTGTGCCTCGGGATAGACAATAGAATTATGACGTAAATCAAGCAATTGAAGCCTAGGAAGGTGTTGAAAAACTGGTGCAAGAATATCGGAAGTTAGGTTACAATGACCGAGATCTAACCGTCGTAGGTTGGTAAGTTTTGCCAAGGCATTAGCGAAAGTGGAAGTAAGAATAGGTTTATCCCAATCTCTACTAGTATCCCAGCAGCCAACCCTATGCCTAGGGTCATGTATGCGTAAAGTGAATTGTTGTAAATTAGGAAGTGTTGCTAAAGCAGTAACTAAGATGGCAATGGCTTCTTCATTGGTTGTGAAATCAAAGAGTAGGTTAAAACACTGTAGGTTGGTAAGTGATGGTAGAACTTCAGCAATTTTAGAAATGATTTCTAAAGTATAATCAGGGTTAATTTTTAAAGTAAGCCGTTGAAGGTTTGAAAACTGCGCTAGCATTTTTTCAGCATTTGTATAAATCGTTTCTGAAGTGTCGCCAAGATTGATTTTTAAAATAAGTTGTTGCGGGATTAGAAATGGCGGTGTATTGCATCCTCTAAGATCGGCCATTATTTCTTCAGCGGAATAATCTATCTGGTGATTATTGGATTGTGAGTTTGGTAATGCTCTATGATCATCACCATCGGAATGATCTGTGCGTGGTAAATCGTTGGATTGCATATCTTCAATTGGTAAGATCGAATCTCTAACAGCTGCATTTACACTATCGAGATTTACCGTGGGTAGAGAA
>JAVBML010000069.1:0-10479 GCA_031552655.1 Gammaproteobacteria bacterium | reverse complement strand
CATTTAAACCCACCAAGCCAACTTTTTGTCCAGTAAAAACCGTTACCGTAACATTTTCAAATAATAGTTTGCCTCCCAATCTGAGAGCGCCATTTTGTAACTTGATCATTTGTACACATGAATTATGTTAACTAACGTGCGAGCAAAAATATTTACTTTACCACAGAAGAAAATCTGGACAACCAGAAAATTTTGATTTTGCAACGCCTTAGAAAAAATCACTGCCAATTTGAATATCCCTAGGGTTTATCTAGATTAGAAAATACAATCATTCCGGAAAAGAAGAGATCATCGCTTCCGCGATAGAAACAAGGTAAAATATGCTAGCCATTGCAAGATATTATCTGGGCATTACTTTTGCATCATTAAAAAACGTTTTCAATTCTTTATTCTAATAATTACTTATTATCCTCTAGCTATTATCTTAGTGAAATATCCCTGAGCAAGTTATAGAGAAAAACCACAAATCATCAACCTAAAAATATCCTATAAAAACAAATTAATTAGATTTTATAAGCTTTTTATCTTAAAATACCTCGCTCACTGGTTCTAAGCATAGTAATAAATTTATGAATTTCCACGCAATCTTTAGCCAAGTTCTCTAAGGAAGCTATCGCTTGTTCCACTGTCAAATTTCTACGTAAAACAATGTTATAGGCGTCCTTCAATTTTCTCAAAGTATTCTCGCTAAAACCATGCCTCCTCAAGCCGATTAAATTTAACCCGTAGAGCTTGCTATTACCAACACTACCTCCAGCTATGACATAGGGCAAAATATCTTTACCAATATCAGCATTGGCTATCAAAAAACAGTGAGCTCCCAATTTAGTGAACTGAGCCACCTTGGCAAATCCACCAAATATAGCATAGTCATCCACAACCACATGTCCTGCCAGGGATGCATTATTAGACAAAACTACTTCATTGCCAATGATGCAATCATGGGCAATGTGCACATAATTCATAACAAGATTACCGTTGCCAACCTTAGTTATACCACCTCCCTGAACCGTCCCCAAATGCACACTGCAAAATTCCCTAAAAATATTATTATTACCAATCACTAATCTAGTATCTTCTCCATGGTATTTTTTATCCTGAGGTACAGCACCAATGGAAGCAAATTGAAAAAATTGATTATCTTTACCAATTTTCGTTCGACCTTCAATGACCACATGGGAAGCAATGCGACAACCTTCACCAATTTCAACATCCTTGCCAATGATACTATGGGGACCAATTTCTACATCACTGGCTATTTTGGCACCGGGAACAATAATAGCTCGAGTATCAATCACCTTAGCGCTCCCTTGGCAATTAGTAATTCAGCACCACAGGCTAGCTCATCATTAACCGTAACTCTAGCGTTAAATACCCAGATATCTCTCTTGCGTTTAACTATTTCCGAATGTAAATGTAACTGATCCCCGGGATTCACTATCCTTTTAAATCGTGTTTTATCAACTCCCGCCAAAAAATACCAGTTGCTGTCAGCATCGGCTCCAATCTTAGTTGTGTAAAAAATTAGTAATCCCGATACCTGAGCTAGAGCTTCAATCATTAGCACTCCAGGCATTACCGGACGATCGGGAAAATGTCCATTAAAATATTCCTCGTTACAGGTTACATTTTTAAGCGCGAGAATAGATTTTCCCGCTTCAAATTCCAATACACGATCAACCATCAAAAATGGATAGCGATGCGGGGTATCTTTTTTTATGCCTAAAATATCTACCATAGTCATGTGATTTTTTTCTCCAAAATTTTAATACGTTCTACAACCTTTTCTAATTGCATTATGCGTAGCACAATTTTCCACCACGCTCTACGGGGAATCGCTGGAATAGCAGAGGCATAAACTCCTCCCGGTTCACTAATAGATTTAGCAATGCTTGACATGCCACTTATAACTACTCCATCGGCAATTTCTAAGTGACCACTTATGCCAACTCTACCACCTATCATGCAGCATTTACCAATTTTAGTGCTCCCCGCAATGCCAACGCATCCAGCTATGGCAGTATTAGTACCAACGCACACATTGTGCCCAATTTGAACCTGATTATCTATCTTTACTCCATCATCAATAATAGTATCATCTATGGCTCCGCGATCAATGGTGGTGTTAGCACCAATTTCCACATTGTCCCCAATCACTACTTTTCCTAGTTGATAAATTTTATGCCAAACGCCATTTTCATTTGCATTGCCAAATCCGTCAGAACCAATTACGGCACCACTGTGAATTAATGCTCCCTTGCCAATTATTACTCCATGATACAGTATCACCTTGGCACACAATCTACTGTGCTCACCAATGATGACATCATTGCCAACAACGCTTCCCGCTTCAATGATAGCGCCATCACCGATTTTTACTCCATTGCCAATGACAACATAGGGACCAATGGCAATGTTTTTGCCAATGATCGTATCTTCTCCAATTATGGCAGTGTTGTGAATTCCCATTTGAAGTTGTGGTGCAGGATCAAATAGACGGGATATTTTGGCGTAAGCCACGTAGGGATTTTTTACCACTAACAAATTTCCGGTGAACTTTTCACCAACTCCTCCAATGTCCTTAACCAAGATGGCAGACGCTTTAGTGACACCTAAAAATTTGCCATACTTGTTCGACTCCTGGAGAAAACTGATTTGCCCAGCCTGGGCTCTCTCCAGGGAACCTATGCTGTTAATTTCTATCTCTGGATTGCCAATCAATTGAGCGGATAAAAAATTAGCTAAATAACCTAAACTATATTTTTTACTATTCATAGAGTTTCACCTCTTTTAGATATTGGCACCTAAACTAAATTGAAATAGCGCTGCATTATCCCAAGCTTTTTTACGCATCGGTTTGGCAAAGCTAAACACCAATGGTGCCAAGGGAGTTCTCCATTCAATTTGAATACCATAGGAGGCTCTTAAATCACTGGCAGAAAAACTTCTATCGTGCACACTTCCCACATCCACGAAAATACTAGGACGTACCACATCCTTAGCCGGAATGGGAATAATAATACTGGCACTAGCTACGGTTAATAAATTGGCTCCGATGACTCTGTCCTTATCTTCTTCGCTACCTATGGTATCTGCATCAAATCCTCTAACAGTTCCTATGCCACCGGCAAAAAAATTTCGAAATGGAGGTAAAATTTTGGTATTGCATAAACCATCCCCATAGCCTAGCTCTCCACTTAATCTCAAAATAAAATCCCTAATCAAAGGTCTATAATATTTAGCCACATAGTCTGCTTTATAAAAAAGTAATCCTTGTTTATTAAATGGTAAATAACCATCGATACTTAGGGAATGAGCAAATCCAGATGTGGGAAATATGGCACGATCCATATTGCTATACCCCAAACTACTAGACAATTTTATTTGATTAAAGGAAGTTCCATAATCCTCAATAAATTTTTCCATTTTAGTATTTTTAATTGAATCATGAGCATGGCCGAGACCAATATGCTCCATACCTACTCCCCAAACAATCTGGGTATAATCAGAAATAGGAATATCAATGGCAACATTAACTCCATAGGTGCTACTTCTATAGGAGCTTAATTCATCACTTATCTTATTGGGATTATTCTTATGAACATAGCCATTAACTGCCAAACCTATTTTATCGGTGGTAAAATAGGGATCATAGTAGCTTATGCCGTAGGATTGATGTGCCTTGGTATTATCAAATTGTATGGATGCTGATTTACCAGTACCAAAAACATTTTGGTCTCTCACAGACATGCCATAGAGAAAACCCTCCTTATCTGAAAGACCGGCCTGCAATTGCATAGAGATAGCTGTATCTTCCTTAACGGAATAATGTAGATCAGCTTGGTTATTTGCTCCGGCAACGGGGACAATTCTATGCTCAATATCTTTGATGTACCCTAAATTAGCTAACCGCCGCGTAGATTCATTAATTTTTGTCGTGGAAAATAGTCCTCCCTCTTGTAGTCTCATCTCCCGGCGTAGCACTTCATCATTGGTACGATTATTTCCCATAAAATTGATCTTTCTTAGATAAACACGATGATTGGGTTTAATGGTAAATTTAATCCACACCTTTTTAAGGTTATCATCTATTCCATAGTCAGGCCTAATTTCAGCCATGGCATAGCCATCATTGCCAAGCAATTGAGCTATATTAGCTTGAATTTCAATAACTGCTTTCCGCGAAAAAATATCCCCGGATTTAATGGTAACTAATTTAAAAATTTCTTCCCTTCTATTCAATAGATCACCATTAATCTCCCAGCGACTAAATCTGTAAATGGAATTCTCCACTATCTTAATAGTAATATATATATTTTTCTTATCCGGCGTAATCAGGACCTTGGATGTCTCCACATTGACTTTTAGGTAACCACGATCCATATAATAGGAACGTAATTTTTCTAAATCTGCTTCCAATTTTTCCTTGGAATATTGGTCGGAACCCGTTAGAAAACTCCAGGGTTTCGTTTTACTTAAGGTCAATTCCCGAAGCAAAATATTCTGCTTAAAAGCTTCATTGCCAATTATATTAATCGATTTAATTTTTGCCCGGGGACCTTCCACAATATTAATGGCCACAGTTACTCGATTGCTATCTTCATCTTTAACCTCAATGGCAATCTTAGTGTTATATAATCCCATGCTGCGATATTGCTCTCCAATAGCATGCTCCATGCCCTTTAGAATAGCGAGATTTAATTCTTGACCTTCGGCAATGCCAACATTTTTCAATGCCTCCATGAGTTGCTGCTTCGAAAGTTTTTTATTGCCACTAACTTTCAGCGATCCTATCACTGCTCGCTCAACAACATTTATAATTAGGATGTTACCGGAGCGCTTTACAGCCACATCACTAAAAAAATTAGTATCATAGAGGGCTCTTATAATATTGGCACTGCGCTCGCTTTCCATGCTACTACCAACCCTTACTCCCGCCGGCAAATAGCTAAGAACGGTACCTCTACTAATGCGTTGCAGACCATTAATCTGGATGCCCCCAATGGTAAACACTTCGGCATTAACTGCGGTTAGCGCCGTAAAAAAAATAGCTAGAAATATCTTTGTTTTTTTAATCATACTATTTTCCAACTAATATAAATTGAACAAAATAAGTCGCTACACTTCTCCTAGGTGGTAACCTAGATAGGTCATAGCACGACCTATCAATACAAAAATCGGTGCTGCGGCAACTAAACCATCAATCCTATCGTAGACACCGCCATGGCCAGGGAAAACCTTACCACTATCTTTAACCTTAGCTTCCCTTTTTAGCATACTTTCGTAGAGATCGCCAATGATTGTGAATATACTAATAACTAAAGCTAAGAGCAGATAAGCTCCACCACCTCTAGACACACTAGAGGTAACAATTCTCAAAAAAAATAGAGTTACCAACAAAGATAACCCGATCCCTCCCCAAACTCCCTCCACGGTTTTCTTGGGGCTAATCTTAGCAGCAAGGGGATGGCATCCTAAAAACCGACCCACGAAGTAAGCACCACTGTCACTGGCCACAACTTGTAAAAGTAACATTAAAAACCATAACCTATTAATAGCATAGCAATCATGGTGTAGCAGTAAAAATGATGCGCCCCAAAAACCCATAAAAATTATATACCCCGGAATCAGAGAGCTGGAAAAATGGCGATGGTAGCGACCCAGTAAATATCCATATAAAACCCCGGGAACTAATAGCCACCATAGAGCTGCAATGGCTGTAATAAAATAAAGGAGATATAAAACAGTGGTAGAAATAATGCCAAACGCTATCTTAATTAGCAGTGCAGTTAAAATAATGGTGCCAACAAATCCATATTTTTTGCCGCCATGCCAGCAAAAAAAAGTTGCATATTCCCAGGATGCCAAGGCTACAAGTAATAAGACTAGTAAATCAAGATATTCCATGGGCAATAAAAATAAAGCTGCGACAACCGCGCTACCCAAAATAACTGCCGTAATTATTCTTTGTTTCAGCATTTTCCAAATCGCCTATCTCTAGTTTTATAGAGCTCCAACGCTGAAATAAACTCCTTTCGGCGAAAATCTGGCCATAAAACATCTGTAAAATATAGCTCTGCATAGGCCAATTGCCATAGCATAAAATTGCTTAGCCGTTGTTCACCGCTAGTTCTAATCAATAGATCGGGGTCCGGTATACTGGCACAAGATAGATATTCTGCAATAACTTGTTCCGTAATATCCCGAGCGCCTAACTCTGCCCTTGCTACTTTATTAGCAATCTTAGCCATGGCCTGGGTAATATCCCATTTACCACTATAGCTCAAAGCAATAATTAATTTTAGGCCGCTATTACTGGCAGTCAATTCCCTGGCGATCCTAAGTTTTTCTCCCAACTTTGATCCCAAGCGATCTAGATCACCAACAAACAACAATTGCACATTATTTTTATGTAATTGTTCCAATTCGTTTTCGAAAGCCAAAACCAATAGATTTTCTAATAAATAATGTACTTCCTCCGATGATCTTTGCCAATTTTCTGTGCTAAAAGCAAACAATGTCAGTATATCTATGCCGTACTCCACCGCCGTTTCAATTATAACCCTGGCACTCTCTAAACCAGTTTTATGTCCAGCAACTCTAGGTAGACCGCGACGTTTAGCCCATCTACCATTCCCGTCCATAATAATAGCAACGTGATGCGGTAGCTGCGATGATATCATCACTATACCTTCATTAATTCCATTTCCTTAGTTTGAACAAGGCGGTCAATTTCCTCCACGAAAGCATTCGTTGTTTTCTGTATTTTATCTTGAGCTCGACGTTCCATATCTTCATCGATCTCTCTATTTTTTAATAATTCCTTGATTCTATCCAGGGAATCACGACGAATATTACGCACCGCTATTCTCGATGTCTCCGCAATACCCTTAACTACCTTGACCATCTCCCTGCGACGCTCTTCCGTCAAAGGTGGAATAGGAACTCGCACTAAATTCGCCTCTCCAATGGGATTAAGCCCAAGATTAGCATTTTGAATGGCTTTCTCAATTACCTTTACTAACTGCGATTCCCAGGGGGTTATCACAATGGTTCTAGCATCACTTACGGTAACGTTGGCAACATTTTTCAATGGAGTTTCATTGCCATAGTAATCCACCTTGATGCTATCCACTAATCCACTGTGTGCTCTACCTGTACGCAATTTACCCAGCTCAGTTTTATATGACTCCATAGCTTTTTGCATCTGAAGATCAGTATCTTTTAAAATATCATTTACCATAATTATACCCTCCAAAACTATACATTTTCCACGATGGTGCCTTCAGTCAAGCCATTGACAACGCGCAAAATTGCTCCCCTTTTTTTCACATTAAAAACAACTATTTTTTTATGGTGGTCACGGCCCAGACTAAAAGCAGCTATGTCCATGACGGTAATATTTTCTCTTAGCGCTTCATCATAGGTCAGCTTTGCATATAATTTGGCATCCCTATTTTCTTTAGGATCATGGGAATATATACCATCAACATTGGTGGCCTTTAGTAGTAAATCAGCATTAAGCTCTATGCCTCGTAAACAAAGAGCGCTATCGGTGGTACTGAAAGGATTACCTGTTCCCGCAGCAAGCATTAGCACTGCTCCTTTGCTAAGAATTACATCCGCTCTACGGTGATCATAGCGTTCCACAATACCATCCATTCCAATAGCAGACATAACTCTAGTGGTAATTTTTAAGCGATTAAATACATCGGCTATTGCCAGGGCATTCATAATCGTTGCAACCATGCCTAGGTGGTCTCCAGCGAGGCGAGAAAAATTGTGATTGCCCAACCTAGCTCCTCTGAAAAAATTGCCGCCGCCAACCACTATGCCAACTTCAATTCCTTGCTTAACCAAAGAACTAATATCTTCGGCAATGCGCTCGATAAACTTAGAGCAAATACCAAATTCCCTGCTACCTACTAAAGCTTCACCACTGAGCTTTAGCATAATTCTCTTTATGCAATTTTTATTTTGCTCCATCATTTCATAGGTACCAAAAATTATTTTCTATTATCTATTTGCTCCTTTACTTCCTTGGCAAAGTCAACTTCTTTTTTCTCAATACCCTCTCCCACTTCAAATCTAGCAAAATTGCACACCTGGGCACCATGCTTTATCAACAAATCACTGATTTTAATTTCAGCATCCTTAACAAAATCTTGACCTACCAAAACGGATTCATTGATAAATTTTTCCACTTTGCCCATAACAATTTTCTCTTTAATTGCCTGGGGTTTATCAGAATTTTCCAGTGAAGCCAGCGCTATTTCCTTCTCCTTGGCTACTAAATCCCGGGGCAATTCCTCGGGTAATATTGCCAGAGGTTTTAAGGCAGCAATGTGCATAGCCAAATCTTTACCCAATTCTTCATTAGCCATGGACAATGAAATTAGTACACCTATCCTACCATTACTATGGACATAGCTGTAGATGGCTCCTCGCTGCTCCGAAGTCAAAAAAGTAATTCTACGTAAATTTATATTTTCACCGAGCTTACCAATTAAAGCATCTCGAGCATCGCTAATTTTATGGCCATCATTCAATGTCGCCGAATTCAATGCATCTAAATCACAAGCTTCAGCGGCCAATCCCCGGGCAGCCACGGCATCGGAAAAAGCCAAAAAACTATCATCTCGGGAAACAAAATCAGTTTCACAATTGACTTCTAGCATAATGGCACTGCAGCCATCGTCACTAATTTTAGTAACTATTATCCCTTCTGCAGCTAGACGATCAGCCTTTTTAGCTACCTTAGCTTGCCCAGATTTGCGTAAAAATGTAATGGCCTCCTCTAGATTTCCCTGAACTGCTTCCAAAGCCTTTTTACATTCCATCATGCCTACGCCGGTGCGTTCCCGTAATTCTCTAACCATCGTTGCCGTAACTGTTATCACTCTAATTATCTCCGCAAAAAATATACCACAATTATAGCTTCTAAAATCTTCTTCCAGAATGCCTACAAATTATCATTCCTCGAATTTTAAATTATCCACTGTCCCCGTAGATATCCTCTTAATCCTAGTGGGTTCTTTTTCCTCTTTGCTATCTTCAGTTTGTATCCTATGTACTTTGGTAACCGTAACTTTTTCCGCTTTTACCTTGGTAACAATAGGTTTCGTGGATTTTTTAAATTCTCCTCCCTGCTCCCCTTTATCTATTTTTTTCTTGTAGACTTTATTTTTAGTCACCGTTTCCTTTTTCGCAACTCTCTTTTCAAATTCCCGTTTTTCTTCCATCGCCTCCTCTTCCATAATACCACTGCGAGCCTCAATAATAGTATCCGCAATACCCTGAAGATAGAATTGTATTGCTCGCATGGAATCATCGTTACCGGGAATAACATAGTCAATGCCATCGGGAGAGCTGTTGGTATCAACTATTCCCACAATGGGAATTCTAAGTTTCATAGCTTCGCTAACCACTATGTTCTCATTTTTCACATCAATGACAAAAATTGCATCCGGTAATCCACCCATGTTACGAATACCGCCTAGGCTCCTCTCAAGTTTTGATATTTCCCTCGTAACTGCCAAAGATTCCTTCTTCGTAATTCGGCTAAAAGTATGACTATCCCTAAGCTCTTCCAATTCCCTTAGGCGCTTTAGTGATTGTCTAATTGTTTTATAATTAGTTAACATACCTCCAAGCCAACGATAGTTAACATAGGGCATCTGGCAGCGCGTGGCCTCATCGCGCACCAGATTTCGAGCCTGCTGCTTCGTCCCCACAAATAATATTTTCCCCTTTTTAGCCGCTATACTTCCTAGAAAATTAACAGCTTGCCTATAGAGAACAAGGGTTTTTTCAAGATCAATAATGTGAATTTTATTTTTAGAACCGAAAATATAGGGAGCGATTTTGGGATTCCAAAAACGCATCTGGTGACCAAAGTGCACTCCAGCCTCTAACATCTGACGAATATTTATATTATTACTCATTTTTTTCCTCGGGTTATTCCTCCACATACCTCATAAACTAACCACTAGTTAAACCAGCGGCACCCAGATTATGTACCGGTATGTGTGAGTTTTACTTGATTAATATTTTATGAAGCTTTATAACTAAACACAGCTATCACCTGATGATTTGTAATCAAATTCTTAAACAATAGCAAGCTTTTATAAACTTCACGGAAAATAAAGATATATGAATATAACTATAAAGTCCACTGCCGAAATAGAAAAAATGAGAATTGCCGGCAGATTAGCCGCCGAAGTTTTAGAAATAATAGAACCACACATAAAAATTGGAGTAACCACTGAGGAATTAGACAAAATTTGCCATGACTACATTATCAATGTTCAAAAAGCCATTCCCGCCACTCTAAACTACCGGGGTTTTCCAAAATCCATTTGTACCTCGATAAATCATGTAATTTGCCACGGGATCCCCAGCAAAAAAGATATTCTCAGAAATGGAGATATTTTGAATATAGATGTTACCGTTATTAAAAATGGTTACTTTGCAGATACC